>JAQVHZ010000050.1 GCA_028695965.1 Thermoguttaceae bacterium
TTCGGTTGGGCGAATCATTCGCGTAGACTATCCAAAGATTTTGAAATCAAGATAGCATATGCGGAAAATATGTTCATCATCTCTCACTTACATACATTACTAAAACGTTACTGAATACAGGCTCTAAATATCCAACGGCGGACAGCTAAAAAACAAATCGAGTAGAGGAGATTTTCTTGGGAGTAAACGCGAAGTCTCTCGTTTGACAAAGAGGTCTCCCCGGTTTCATTTCTTTTCGATCGGATTTCCTTTTTCGTCGAGTGGAATTGGCGTTGGATCAATTTCCACCCAGCCAATTAGGCGACCCTTTTTGACGCCTTCGCTCGTTTCGACTAATCTATCTTTTTTCTCATCGGGCGGGACAATCTTTGTTATACGATAACCGAATACGAGAGAATCGCTTTTCATACGAACTTTTCTTTCGTCGTTTCGATAATCGACGACAATAATATCTCCAATTTTGTATTGTTTTCTTGTTTGGAACGAATCCTGAGTTATTCCCCTTTCTTCTCTGTCTCGGAAAGATCTAGACCAATTGTCATGCGATAAAATTGTCGCGATCGGCGTTTTTTCGTCTATGTCGTACACGACGTTTACAAGCGAGAGATGAAAGTCAAACTTGAAGACGCCGGATTCCCGACAAAACAACCCCCAGTTCGTTTTGGGTAATACATCAGAAGGGGTTAAGGGAATGATTATCCGCTGTTTTGTCAATAATTCGGAGTCTTTTATTTTTGTCGCAACATAAGGTTTTTCAAAGTAGTAGAGTTGACCGAAAACCGGAAAAATATCTCCTTCATAAAGAGGAGGATATTCGCCCCAATTATATTGGCTTACGGCGTTGCACTTGGAGTAAAACTTCTCTTGACCGTATTGGTCGATACGCAATTTCCCAGACGCGCATACCGGAAGACCTTTTACGACGTTTGGGACGAGCATAGGATATACAGGCGGAAGTCCTTTGTCCGGATAGAAAACTTCGTATTCCATAAATTCCAGTTTGTCGCAATATTCTAATTGATCGAAATCAATATTACTTTGAGGAATCTCCGCTGACGTCGACGTGCCGACAATGCAATGACACAGAAACAAAAAATAGACTGCGCAAATAATAACAGTCGTCCTTTTTACTGTTGTTTTCATTTGTGTTTTCTCCTTTTGTAAAAGACAAAATCAATAACTGCGCTTTCCCCACTTTTTGAAAATCAGTGAAAGTATTCAAGAAAACAATCTAGGCAAAAAAAGGGACTCCTTTGGTATTGTACTTGTGCAAACCCAAAAACCATAGGAGCCCCCAATACACGAAACATTTGTCCCGCACGATCTTATTGTAACAATTCAAAACGCCCTTAACAAGGGTTCGCAACCTTGGTTTGCTAAAATTTTTATCTCGGCTTTGACCTCTGGCGGAACCGTTTCAAGCTGGATACACAATTCAGATAACGTCGATCGTTTCCGAAAGTTTTATCATTTATCCAACGTCTTGGCGTTCGAGACGAAACGATTCAAAACGCCTATGCTGCTTGGCTCGTGGGCGCGTTGCAGAGGAAATGTTCAATGATATGAAGGAAGTTTGTAGACTCGGACGTCAAGAGACACGCAAATGGCAAAGATGTGTTGCTAACGCGATGAAGACAGCTCTAAATTTGCTGCGGTCAAAATTTGGACTTGGGACGAAGACGCGTTGGAACTGACGTCATTACGCTCTCTTTGGGACAATCCAAATCGTCGCCCGTCCCATCGAAACAAACGCAATTTTATTGCGAGAAAAATAGGGGTTGAGATTTTTTCAAGGGATACCCCCGAGGCAAAAACGGGGTGTTTCAAAAGAAAATTCTTCGACTTGCAAGATTCCAGGGATGGGAACGTCAAAAAGTGGGGAAAGCGCAGTTAAGAAATAGGTCAAACAAGAATCACAGGCGCCGTATTTTACGATACCTGTGATTCTTGTTTGAATAGCGAAGGCGGGACTCGAACCCGCACGCCCGTTATGGACAGGGGATTTTAAATCCCCAGCGTCTGCCATTCCGCCACTCCGCCAGGAGCGGTGCATAAGCAACCCGCCCAGCCTCGAGGATTCTATACTATCAGACCCAATTGTCAATAGTCTTTTTCCAATTCTCGTTTCAGCTTCAAGCCAACGTGCCAGATGGTAACGAGATTATTATTCGCGCTAGACGCAGATGATTAATTCAGGCAACTATTCAGCAACACAAGGTCTGACGTACTAAATTGGACGTTCCTCCGTGCTGACGGACAGTCTGAAAAAACGCCGCTTTCTGCTCGTTGTGAAAAAGAGACGACGTACTTTTATGCTCTAATTGACCAACAAACGACTAGCCAGAAATTCCACGATTTTATCAGCGGCTAATTCAATTGGACGTTCTACAAAATCGTGAATTTCTTTAAGCGCTTCCAATTTTTCAACGCATTTAAGTCGCGTTTCATCACTGGTAAACCAACCAATCAAGATCTCAGCGGCAGAATCGGAACAATCCCCTTTTGTAAGGAATTCAGGGAAGAGCATAAGCTCTCGTTCTTGCGGGGTATGCTCAGTCTGTTTCGGAATATAGCCCTTGGGATAAAAAGGCGTTTCTCCTTCAAGGCCATAGACGTAAAGGAGATTTGTCAACGTGATGTATTTGACCCTCTTTAAGAATCGAATCACGAAATGTTCTAACTTGCTTATTCGATAGGTGATAACGGTCGGCTTACACAACGATAGGAGCTCGATGGAGACAGACCCGGACACGCCAAGACAGCAGGTTGCCGTTCGCATCAGCTCTGGCGTTTTGCCGACATAGACAGGATAATCTAATCCCCTTGTTTTCAAGTCGTTGCGAATATCGTTCGCGTGAGCGTCTCGAAATGCGGCAAAAACCGGCTGCACGTCAGGAACTGCTTGCAGCGCCTTGTCGATCGTTGCGAGAAGGTTAGGAAGGTTATTAATAACTTCCTGATTACGCGAGCCTGGCAGGATAGTTAGGTATCTTTTTTGCCCCGGCGCTCTTGGCGCAGGCGTCGAGGCCGAGACGCCTGACTCGGTTGAATTCAAAGACGCAATAAATTCTTGGTCGACTTCTCTCGAACGCGCTTCTTCAAAAAACGGATGACCGACCAAAGTCGAATTACACCCGCGTTCGGTAAGCCATGCGTTTTCGAAGGAAAAACAAGAAAGTACCAGGTCGATGAGTCGACGCATTTTTTTGACGCGCCATTGTCCCCAGCCCCAGATTTGCGGGGGCATGAAATAGACGGTCGGCACGCCCGCCGCTTTGGCTTTCTGTGCAATCTTCCAGTTGAAGCCGGGGAAATCGACGAGAATCACGACGTCGGGCCGTTCTTCACGAAAGATTGTATCTGCTTGTTTGAGTAATTTTAGATAGTTTGGAAGATTTAAAATCGCTCTTTTCAGCATCATGACGGCGAACTGAGTTAAATCAAAACGCACGTCGCAACACGTTGCCGCCGTTTGAGGTCCGGCATAACCAATGAAACGAGCTTGAGGCATTCGTTGTGCTAACGCTTCGACCAAGCGAGCCGCGTGGACGTCTCCGCTAGGATCGCCGGCAGAAATGAAAATAAGGGGGGCTTTGGTAGGGCTGGGAGTTGTAACTTCCTTTATATCCATAAAACTATCTTACTCAAAAATAAAAAGAAAAATACGTGCGTGTCAAATTGAAAAGTCCAGGGGTTCCTGTTCGTCCGGCTCGTGAAGAAGATCGGAATACAAGATGGAATTTAAATATTCCCGACGTTTTGCTTCGGCAATTTTCCAAACGTCTTCAAGCTTCGCTTTTGTGCGTTCCGCATCAGATGTTAACTTGCTTTTTGAACGCTTGCTTGCCGCTTCCGGCTCGTCGAACAATCCAACGACGTATCCGACTGTCAGTTCTTCGGGCGCTGGAATAAGCTTGAATCCTCCAAGAGGACCGCGAACAGCCTCTACAAGATTTGCTTCTTTAAGCCGCTGAAAGACCTGAGTCAAAAAATTCTGTGAAAATCCATATTTTGCGGCAATCTTTCGAGCAGAAAGGGGACGCTTGGAACGATAGACGCGCGCTAATTCTAACACGGCAATCACCGCATATTCGCGTTGTTTCGTTTCAAATAACATCACCAATACTCCCGTTTGCTCGAAGTTCGTCCAGATAATCTCAATTAACTACGTTCAATGCTCGATTTTCAATAAACGCCTCCAGGTTGTCGGCGGCAATTTGTATCAAGCGCTTCCTTGCCTCATACGACGCCCAAGCGTTGTGAGGAGTAATGAAGCAGTTGGGAGCCGAAAGGAGGGGATTGGAGGCTTGCGGCGGCTCTGTTGAAAGCACGTCGACGCCAACGCCGCCCAATTGTCCAGTCGAGAGAGCGTCTGCGACAGCCTGTTCGTCAAGCAGTGGACCGCGTCCAGTGTTGACGAGCCATACGCCACGCTTGCAGGCCGCCAATCGCTCGGCATTGACGAGCTGACGCGTTGATTCGGTCAAAGGGCAATGCAGCGTAATAACGTCTGACGTTGTAAAAAGCTCGTCTAAACCAACGGCCTTGACGCCGTTGTCATCTTGTCCAAGCGTCAAACGCGGTCCATAGGCGACAACTCTCATGCCAAACGCCAGCCCAACTTGCGCAACTCGGCGTCCAATAGCTCCCAATCCGACAATTCCCAATTGCTTGCCGTGCAGCTCTGTCAACTTGCCTTTGGAAAACGAAAAGTCCAACGATTCCACCCATTCGCCCGCTCGCGTCGCCGTTGTGTTGTCGACTAGACGCGTCGCTAAATTGAGGATATGCGCGAAGGTCGCTTGAACGACTGATTCTGTGCTGTAACTTGGCACGTTGGTAACAACGATTCCCTTGGAACGAGCGTAGGAGAGGTCGACAACGTTCGTGCCAGTAGCTGTAACCCCGATATACTTCAAATCGGGCAATGCGTCAATCACTTTCTGGTCTAATACGACTTTGTTCGTTAGGACGGCGTCAGCCTCAAAAGCGCGTACAACAGTTTGTTCGGGAGGGGTTCGGTCGTAAATCGTCAATTCGCCAAGTTTTTCTAACGCTTTCCAGCTAAGGTCGCCCGGATTCGCCGTGTATGCGTCTAAAACCACAATTTTCATATAGTAGTTCCTTTACTAATGGTAGGCTGCAAATTAAGTCGAATGTTCAATCTAACATCAGTCAAGAGTAGAACAGACCTCTTAATTCTAACCAAAAGTAGGTTTTTATACAATTGTATACGGCGTCAAAAAAGACGCTGGAACACACATTTTCGAAAGGAACGAACTCTTCAGAAAACGAGTAGGACGGGCAGAAAATAAAAAACTGCGAAACAGAGCTTAAACGGAAGAGCAGGTAGCGTCGAGACACGCCTATTGAGACAGCGCTATTCTGTGCCGTACTCCATGAAAGCGCTCGTCTTTGTTTGCTATCCTCCCATCTCCACATTTTTTTCACTGGGGTATTGACATATCAGAAAAAGTGGTAGAATGCGTGAAATTCAGGAAAGGAATTTTTTATGAAATCGACAATTTTACTCAATACGTTTGCTTGGCGTTGGCGTTTTAACATGGATTAAAACGCTTACGGTACCGTATTGTAAAAAGGCGTCGATCTCGACATACTCTAATAACATGAAAGACCGCAAGTGTTGAACGCGGTCTTTTTTTATGTCTGTTTTCGTAGAAACAACGGACCGTGTTCTTGTCTTGCGGTCTTTCTTCATTCTAGAAACTCCCTACGAGAACAGCTATGCTCAACAAAATTCATCCTGACTGCGAAAATTTCGCTAAGATTGCCCGTTCAGGCAACGCCGTCATTGTTTACAAGGAAATGATTGCCGACTGCGTAACCCCGGTCGCCATTCTTTCCCGTTTTTATCGCAATCGTTCTCCGGAAAAAAAATCGGGAATTTTTCTTCTCGAAAGCCGCGGCGACGCGCGTCAAACGGGCCGCTACAGTTATCTCGGTCTAAGCGCGGCCAAAAAAGTCGACGTCATGGCCGAAGAAATTCGAATCGTACATCAGGACCAAGGTGATCGAATCGAACGGATTTCGCACAATGGTCAACCGTTACAGACGCTTCGCGAACTCTGTCGCCGCATACAAGTTGAGGAATCGCCAGAACTCCCCGATCTCCCCTTTGGACTCGTTGGATGGTTCACCTATGAAATGGTTTCGCTGTTCGACGACATTCCCATTCATGAAATTAACGACGCTCCTTTTGCCTCGTTTGTTATTCCTAACGAACTAATCGTCGTCGACAATTTTAAACAAAGACTTTACCTATGCGTCCTTTCGTTGAACGACGGGCAGGAACAAACTGTTCAATCACGATATGAAGCCGCTGCTGCGCGTCTGAAAGCGCTGACGCGTGAACTCAATGACGTGTTTCACGAACCGGTAGACTCGCCTCAAGATAGGCGTCAAAGCGTTCGTTTGACTCCTCTTCTTGATCCGGACGATTTCGAGAATCGTGTAGAAAGCGTACGTGAGGAAATCATACGAGGCGAAGTCCTGCAATTGGTCCTCTCTCAACCATTCGTTAGTGAAGTCATCCCTGATCCAATTCAGCTCTATCGGGCTCAGCGCCTCGTCAATCCTTCGCCGTATATGTTTTTTCTTCATTTCGACGACGCAGTTGTAGTTGGATCGTCGCCAGAAACAATGGTTCGTCTCAAAAAAGGCCGAGCGCTCCTGCGTCCCATTGCTGGAACGCGTCCAAGAGGCAAGACGGACGTCGAGGATCGTATGTTGGCAGACGAACTTCTGAGCGATGAAAAAGAACGAGCGGAACATCTTATGCTCGTCGATCTCGGTCGTAACGATCTTGGTCGCGTCGCAAAAACGGGAAGCGTGACGGTCAAGAATCTCATGACGGTGGAACGTTATTCGCATGTCATGCACCTTGTTTCCGACGTTATCGCCGATCTTGAGGAAGGCTGCGACGCGTTTGATTTGTTCCGCGCAACCTTTCCTGCCGGGACACTAAGCGGCGCTCCTAAAATACGAGCGATGCAACTGATTCATGAGTATGAGGATTATCCGCGTCGTTATTATGGCGGAGCAGTTGGATACATTTCGTTTAATGGAGAAATGGATTTTGCCATAACAATTCGTACGGCAACTATTGCCAATGGACTTCTGACCGTTCAGGCGGGCGCAGGAATCGTATTCGATTCCATACCTGAACGGGAGCGACAGGAAACAATCAATAAGGCGCGAGCGCTCTCGCAAGCCATTGAGCTAATACCCATTCTCGAAGAAAAGGAGTAATGTAATGATCGCTGTTATCGACAATTACGATTCGTTTACTTTCAATTTAGTTCAAATGTTGCGCAACATAGGAGGCGAGATTTGCCTTTATCGCAACGACGAAATAACAGTCGAAGAGCTGGTGGAGACGACTCCCAAAGGCATTTTGATTTCACCCGGTCCAGGCAATCCGACTTCGGCAGGAATTTCATGCGAGGTTATTCGACGCTTTGCGGGCCGTGTTCCAATCCTTGGCGTCTGTCTTGGTCATCAAGCGATTGGATACGCGTTTGGCGCCCAAATCGTCGCTTCACAACAAATTGTTCACGGCAAGACGTCTCTAATCACTTCTGATGGACGAGGCATTTTTCACAATATTGCCAATCCATTTACCGCCATGCGTTATCATTCGCTAGCCATTGACCGGAGTTCGCTTCCAGACACGCTGGAAATTTCCGCCACTGTTCCTGACGGAGAAATCATGGGCGTTCGACTTCGTCAGGACCCGGTTTTACCTCCTGTCGAAGGAATTCAATTTCATCCAGAATCAATAATGACTCCTGTCGGAAAACAGCTGTTGCGTAATTTTTTCGAACTCGTTTGAAGATAACAACTTAGACGTTATTGTATTTTTATTCAATCACTATTTGTTATTGTACCAGGAACCAAACGATGACCTACCCACTTATCCAGGAACTTCGCCAATTGACCCGTCGCGAATCTTTGAGCCATCAGCAAATGAGAATGGCCGTTTCGGAGATTTTAGCCGGTAATGCGTCGTCTATTACTATTGGCGCTTTTTTAACTGCGTTGGCTGTTCGTGGAGAAACAGCCGATGAATTGGCAGGAGCCATTGACGCTATTCGACGAGAAACTATTCGAGTCGAATTGCCCAACACACGCGTTATTGACGTCGTCGGAACCGGCGGTGATTCTCTCCATACATTCAATATATCAACAGCGGCGGCGTTCGTCATAGCTGGAGCCGGACTCGCTGTCGCCAAACATGGGAATCGATCTGTTTCGAGTCGGTGTGGCAGCGCTGACGTTCTAGAATCCCTTGGCGTCCGCCTAGACCTAGCTCCCGAACAAATCGAAATTGGAATTCGTGAAGTCGGAATCGGCTTTATGTATGCGCAGCAATTCCATCGAGGAATGGAACACGTCGGACCGGTGCGTAAATCATTGGGCGTCCGGACCATCTTTAATATGATCGGACCGCTCGTGAATCCGGCAGAACCTTCGTTCATGCTGGTTGGCGTCTATTCGCCCATTTTGACTGAATTATTCGCCGACGTACTTCGTCGTCAGGGAGTCGAACGGGCAATGGTCGTCTGCGGCGCCGATGGCATGGACGAGTTGACCCTAACCGGTCCAACCCGTGTTACTTTTCTCAATGAAGACGGATTGACTACCTCGAATTTTTATCCCGAACTTTTCTTTGACGAAGGACTGGTTCCACCGGAGGAACTTGAAGGGGGCGATCCCCAAGAAAATGCAACTATCCTGTCCGAACTGCTTCAGGGAAAGATTGCTGGCGGTAAAAAGAATGTCGTTCTTCTCAACGCCGGCGCAGCGCTGTTCATTGGCAAACAAGCCGATTCCATTCAACACGGAATAGAAATGGCTCGCGAGTCGCTGGAATCCGGCGCGGCTTTTCGTGTTCTTCGCTCTTTCGTCTCCTACTGTAACGATCTTAAGCTGACAAAGGCGTGAGGGGAACCATGAATATTTTAAACGACATTCGGAATCGTCGTATTGCCGCGGCAGAGTCTGCGAGCAAAAGCATTCCGCTCGAACATCTGCGCGAACGGCTTTCCGAACGCCGAGACTTCCGACCTTTTCGGGCGTCGCTCCGTGCTGATGGAATTCGAATCATTGCCGAACTCAAACAGGCAAGTCCTAGCCGCGGAATTCTAATTGATCCGTTCGATGCGGAAAGGATAGCGATTGAATATCAGTTAGGCGGCGCCGCCGCTATTTCCGTGCTTACCGAACCGGATTATTTTCTCGGATCAATCGATCGCTTGACCAGAGTTCGTGGGACCATTGAGTTGCCCTTACTTCAAAAAGATTTTATCGTGTCCGATTACCAAATCTATGAGGGAGCAGCTGCGGGCGCGGACGCCATTTTGCTTATTGCACGCCTGTTGACGGAATATGAACTGATGCGCTTCCACGATTTAGCTGCAGAACTTGGTCTGGTTCCCGTCGTGGAAATTCACGAAGACAGCGAATTGCTAATGTTGGATCAGCTCCCCAAAAATCTCTTTGTCGGAATCAATAACAGAAATTTAACTACGTTCGAAACAAACGTTCAGCACGCAATTCGGCTCATTGATTCCGTTTTGAACCGCCAACAATGCCCGATCATTTTCAGCGGTATAAAAAACCGAAAAGAATTGGAATTCTATCGCCACCGAACACAAAACTTTTTGATTGGCGAACATTTGATTGTTGCTGAGGATCGAATCAAAGCCCTAAAGGAATTAATCGAATGACACAAATAAAAGTATGCGGAATCGTCAAGGCAGAACAGGCGCTCCCCATTTTACAGAGAGGAGTCGATAGGCTTGGACTCGTTTTTTTTCCAGAGAGTCCGCGTCATATTTCGCTGGAACAGGCAAAAGACGTCGCAGCGGTCATTCCTTCGGGGCGTCCGTTGGTTATGGTCACTGTTGATTGTCCGCTATCGACATTAATTGACATTTATACCGCTATTTCAGTCCGGACCGGACGCATTCAACTTCATGGTAATGAAACTATCGATTATATTCGCCAGTTACGTCGTCTCATTGCAGATAAGGAGTTGCCCACGCCGGAAATCGTCCGACGCATCTCGTCTGCAGAAGAGCGTGAACTATTTTTACCCCATTCAGACAAATTGCTTTGGGAGTCCTTAGGAGCAATGCCGGGAGGAAACGGCCTGTTCCATGATTGGCCCGCGCGCGACCTTTTGTTGCCAAGGGAAAGATTCATCATTGCTGGCGGTCTAAGTCCCGAAAATGTTTTCGATTCATTAACAACGACGAAAGTTAGTGAAGTTGACGTCTCAGGAGGCGTCGAACAGACTCCGGGTAATAAGTCCCTTCTCAAAATTCGAGCTTTTGTCGACGCGGTTCGACAATACGATCAAACTCAAGCGTTGACGCCTGACCTTTAATCACAGGAGAATAATATGAGTGAAAGAGAAAATCAAGGCTATTTCGGGCTTTATGGCGGGCGTTATGTTGGAGAAACACTCGTCGCAGCGCTCGACCAGTTGGAAGAAGGCATTCGAAACTTTTTTGCAGACGATAGTTTTTGGAGCGACTATCACATACTTTTGAACCATTATGTTGGACGTCCCTCGCCAATTTGGGAGGCGAAACGACTGACCGAAACGATAGGGACGTCATGCCGCCTATTTCTAAAACGCGAAGATCTCAATCATACGGGCTCGCACAAGATCAATAATACGATCGGTCAGGTATTGTTGGCGCACCGAATGGGCAAAAGAGAAGTCATTGCAGAAACAGGCGCCGGACAACATGGAGTCGCGACTGCAACTGTAGCAGCTCTTTTTGGAATGAAATGTAAAGTCTTTATGGGGGCCGAAGACGTACGACGGCAGGCTCCGAACGTGCGTCGGATGGAATTGTTGGGCGCTGAAGTTGTTTCGATTCAATCGGGAAACGCCACCCTTAAAGACGCAATGAACGAAGCGCTTCGTTATTGGTCCGAAGTGTCCGATCATACGTTTTATGTGGTCGGAACAGTTGCAGGACCAGCTCCTTATCCGCGAATGGTTCGTGAATTCCAAAAGATAATTGGGATTGAAGCACGAACGCAAATGCTCGAGTTGACTGGGAAATTGCCCTCGATTGTTATCGCTGCTGTCGGTGGCGGAAGCAACGCAATGGGTATTTTCCACGCCATGATCGACGATCCTGATATTGAGTTGATCGGAGTGGAAGCCGGAGGAAAAGGCTCGAATCCAGGCGAGCATTGCGCGTCCCTCAATCGCGGTCGTATCGGCGTTCTTCACGGGATGAAAACAATGATACTTCAAGACGAAGACGGACAGATTGACGATGGATATTCCATTTCGGCCGGACTCGATTACCCAGGCGTCGGACCGGAGCATGCATTGCTGCAAGAATGCGGTCGCGTTCGTTATGAAATCATCGACGACCAAGCGGCGCTCGAAGCCTTTTATCTGTTATGCAAATTTGAAGGAATTATACCGGCTTTGGAAAGTTCACACGCTGTTGCGCAGGCAATTCGTGAGGCAAAACGTCAAGAACACCGAAACATTCTCATCAATCTTTCTGGTCGTGGGGACAAAGACGTCGATCACGTTCTTGCCCGAACAGCCCCCCGAGAGGAAACAGACGCCAATATGACGAGGAGATGAACTATGGATCGTATTGCACAAACATTTTATACGTGCCAACAGGAACAACGGGCTGCGATTATTGGGTTTCTGACATGCGGTGATCCCAATTTCGAAGACAGTTTCAATATTATCGACGCCGCTTGTTCTGCCGGACTCGACGTACTTGAACTCGGAATACCTTTTTCAGATCCCACTGCTGACGGCCCCGTCATACAGAAAGCAAGTCAGCGTGCATTGAAATCTGGAATTACACTCGAAAAGTGTCTAACCCTTGCTAAAAAAATTCGCGAAAGACGACACGATATCCCGATCGTATTGTTTGGATATTTCAATCCTATACTTGCCTATGGTCCGGCTCGTTTGGTACATGATGCGCTTGACGCTGGAATTGACGCCTTTTTATGCGTTGATTTGCCTGTAGAACGATTTCACGAAATTTCCGACTTCCGACCGCTCAACTGCTCATTTGATCCCATCCGACTAATTGCCCCAACGACTACAGACGAACGAATGAAAACGATTTTACCCGATGCTTCGGGATTCATTTATCTTCAATCCCGATCAGGCGTTACAGGAGTTCGAAACGTGAACCCTGCAGATCGGCTCGATTTCATTCGACGTCAAACAAGTAGAATTCGCCAGTGGACAAGCCTGCCAATTGCTGTTGGTTTCGGGGTCTCGACGAGTGATGACGTCGCCTCTCTTTCTCCTCTCTGTGACGGAATTGTTGTTGGGAGCAAGCTGGTCCTCCATATCGAAAAGCATTTTGATCCTGAGAGCAGATCTTTCGCTCGTGACGACGCGATTCATGAACTAACCAATTTCGTTGCATCGCTAGCTCGTTCTTCACGCCGAAGCGCCGATTAGTCCTTTAATCAATAGGTGGAGCATAGCAAAATAATAGACAAGATTGAGAAGGAACAAACCCATTAGAAAACAAGCAGCATAGGACCAAGAAATAAAGAAGCCCTGACGAACAGGGCTTAAACGGAGAGGACAGGATTCGAACCTGCGGAGCCCTTACGGACTCACGGGTTTAGCAAACCCGCGCATTCGGCCACTCTGCCACCTCTCCACGAGTTAGTTATCATAGTCTAAGCTTCATTTATCTTTTGACAAGGCGTTTTTAATTTTTTTTTAGATTTTATTTACAATGGCGTCCAATCAGTTCATTTACAGATAGACGCGTCCATGCGTTTGTATGCAAAAAAAGAAAATGCTGTTTCCATTATCAACCGAAACAGCATTTTCCGTCATTCAGCGCCAAGAAATTCACTTGGGTTATTCACAAACTTACTTGTTTTTCTTAGCGGCTTTGGTAGTTTTCTTTGCTTTGTTTTTGCGGTCGCTTTGAACCTTCTGGAGCATCATTTTACCGGGCTTGAAGGCAACTGTTTCGTGTTCGTCTACCCAAACTTCCTCACCGGTACGCGGGTTGCGAGCGTAACGAGCCGCGCGTTGTTTAACAACAAAAACGCCAAAGTTTCTCAATTCAATACGACCGTCTTTAGCCAAGACTTCAATGATAGATTCAAGGGTCTTTTGAACGATTTCCTTCGTTTGTTGCTGCGAAAGGTTCGTCTTTTCGGAAACCAAATGGACGATTTCTTTTTTGGTCATTTATATCCTCATGAATTATTTTTTCTAAATTTACCCTTTTTCACCCAACGGGGAATTCAGTATCGAGGGGTAAAACTAGTATGTAACTCCAATAATGTTGACATTTTAAAACGAACGATTTATTTGTCAAGAGCACGCAAATAAAAAAGCTTATTTTAAGTTTACATAATTGTTATTATCAAAGGAGTTCGCGGTATTCTACACTGAAGTATTAACGACTACAAGCCCTAAATTTTAAAAATCTAAAAGTCTTTGCCGTAACTTTTGTTACAGTCCTTTTATCACTCTTTAACATAGAAGCGTTCTAAGTTGATTCCACCCCTGAGTTCTTCCTGCAATAGCTGCAGCTTCTTCTCTAAAAGTTCAAGCTTTCTTCTCAAGTCAGCAACGGCGGGATCTTCAAGCTCTTTTACTTGAATAATACGCGGAACGACTGGATAGTCAAGATGCCGAGAGAGAGCTGAAAACAGGAAAAGTGGGTCGCGTCCAATCGACGCTTTGGCAATTCTTCCTTCGCGTTCTCCAAAGAGCACAGGTTGTGGTTCTTCATCGTCTTGGAGCTGATAGAATTCGCTGCGTACGTAGATTAGCCTCGCGATATCAATAATACCAACTTGACGCCGCAAAACAACATTTATCCAGTATTTCCAATTCTCGTCAAAAATTGGATCGTTCGCGATGGCGTCTAGACCGTGATCGAATCCTAGTCTATTTCTGCTCAGGGTCTCAAACTGGTAAAAAAAAGAGCCCTGGGGAGTAGGGGACTCGCTCCTATATCTCGCTTCACGTTCTAGAATCTGCAGGGCAATCCTGAAATCAAATCGTCCTTCTTCCTTCTCTGCTTCTTTGACAATGAATACTTGGAAAGGCGTGAAGTAATGCAATATTCTCTGCATCGCATTGCTCATCCTGCCCGACAACTTGATTTCAGTAAGCAACACGCCAATTGCAATAGGGAGATTCACCGCGCTTAAAAGCTCGCTCTTCATACCATAGAGAATCTCTTGGGTCGAATACCCATCGTCTAAACGCTCTCTAAAGGTACGAAAAAAGAAAGTCTGTTCAACATATTCTTCTCGTTCTAACATCATCGCATTCACATTCTATCGACGCACAGAGAAATATTCGAAAGACGGCGCTTCGTGAACCCAATGGTATCCAAAAATCAAGTAATCCGCTGTCGATCAATCTCGTCTTTTTTGTCGTCCGAGTCTCGTTTTCTAAACCATAACCGAATAGGAACTTCGCCGATTGGCAGCTCGTCGCGAATAACGTTCAGAAGAAACCTTCGATAACTCGGCGTAAACGCGTCTGGCATATTGCAGAACAGCACAATCGTCGGGGGCGAGACGGAAATCTGAGTCGCGTAATAAATCTTCGGCTTGTGGAAATGGAAAAGAGGAGGAGGCGTATGATTGAGCGCCGCTGTAATCAACTTGTTCAACCTGTTGGTCGGAATACGCATCTTGCTCTGACGGAAAAGCATTTCCGCGTGTTGGAGCAACTTTGAAACATTCTTACCTGTCATACCGGTAATGAACGCAATTGGAACGTGCCACATCGTACTGAACGTTTCGCGAAGGTACTCTGCCCAACGGCTCGTGGGCATTTTGTATTCCATCATCTTGTCCCACTTGTTGACGACGAAAATACAAGGCTTGTGATACGACTCGATGAGTGAAACAAGCTGCTTATCCATCTTAGCAATTTGTAGCGAACTGTCAAAGAACATAAACACGACGTCCGCCATACGAATGCTTCGTTCGGCACGTGTTAACGCATAAAAGTCAAGATCGCTTCCAATGCTCTTTTTACGTATAAAACCGGGCGTGTCTATTGCGACGAAAGCTTTGCCGTCTCTTTCAAATCTGACGTCGATGCAATCTCTAGTTGTGCCAGGAATTGGGCTAGCGATAACACGTTCTTCCTGCGCCAATGTGTTAACAAACGTGCTCTTTCCAACGTTGCGTCTTCCAACGATGGCAATTTTCATCTCTGGTTCTTTATAATTGTCGCTAACAGCGTCAAAGAACGCAGAAACGGGCAGGGCCTTTTCAATCGCGTTCATGAGAGCTACGCGCCCTCTCTTTTGCTTAGCGCTGACAGGAACCACGCCCCAACCAAAGCTATGAAATTCTCGGGAATCAAATTCCTGCGTTTCGCCGTCGCATTTATTTGCAACTAGAATAATTGGCGCTTGAAGTTTTCTGAGCCGTTCGGCAACGTACTCGTCTAAAGGAGCAATACCGTCGTGCGCGTCGACAACGAACAGAATTAAGTCGGCAAGATCGATTGCCGCCTGAATTTGGTATTCGACGTCATCGGACAGGTCGTCTTTGTCGACGACTCCAATTCCGCCTGAATCGATCAATTCGATATAACGCGCAGAAATTTTCGGAGCTTCTGCTTCTTTATCACTCTGCTCTTCTTCGTCTTCTTGCGAATCAACCGGAACGCCTTCGTCTTCAAAAGCTGGCGCTTCTGTTCCTTCTTCGACCGAAACCCTGCTGTCGTCATCGTCGTCAGCAAGAATCTCAGGAACAAGATACTTTTCATCGACTCCGTCCAATCCGATATCAAGAAGAAAGGAAACGCGGTCGCGAGTTACCCCTGGTACGGAATCAACGATAGAAACACGTTCGCCGATAAGCCAGTTGAAAATACTCGACTTACCAACGTTAGGTCGACCAATAATAGCAACTTTTGCAACGCCCATTGTTTATCTATACGCCGCCTTTACAGGAATAGGAAATATTGATTTGCAATGCTCCTATTTAGTCACACTTTTCCAAGACGACAGAAAGGGAACGTCCGGTAATCGTATGATTGCACTTCAAGAAAGTTTTCTTCGTTAAGGGAACAGGTTTTCCCCTTGAGACGTTGATGGGGCAGTCTTCGGCAACTTCGTCACAGTTTCTTGTCGGGGGCAGAACGCCCTTTTCAACAGCCAACAGCGATGCAGCAAGTTCTACGGCCCCAGAACCGCTCCCGAGATTACCAAAGTTACCGGCCGCGCTAAAGACCGGAACATCGCCGATAGTATTCGCCAAGGCTTCAGCTTCAATCGCGTCGTCCGCAAATCCCAACCCATTTGAGTTTACGTGCCCAAGATCACTAGATGTTCTTTCCGCGGCTTGCAGAGCGAATTTGATGGATTTCTCAATCGATTCTTGTTGAAGACCGAATTTCATAGTCGCATAAACGGACTCTGCAAATCCAAGAACGGCGGCCAACGGCTTCGCGCCGCGCGCTAGCGCATATTCTTTGTTTTCAAGCACAAACACTGCAGCCCCTTCGCCAACAACCGTTCCGCAACGTTTAGAATCGTATGGGCGAGGGTTGGACTCAGGAAATTCTGACCAAGGCGCTAAATTGTATGCGGCGCCACGAGCTAAAACCGTAGGATTGATTTTATTACCAGCGCCGCCCGCAATCATAACGTCGGCGTCTCCGCGTTCGATGATACGGCACGCTTCCATAAGAGCAGCAAGGCTCGAACCACGGTCAAGAGTAGGGGTGTTATTCGGACCGCGCGCATCAAGCGCAATCGCGATATGACTCGCAATCATATTCGGGAGATACTTGAGCATCCATAGCGGCATGATGTTCTCCATCGACGCAGACCCCCAAGTAGAGAAATCATGTTTGCCGTCTTTAATACCAATTCTAAACGCGTCTTCAAGATATTCGAGTTCCAAACCAATGAGGTCGCATCCAAAAACACAACCTAAACGCTCGGGGTCAACTACACGTTCGTCGCCTTCGACAACCAGGCCCGCATTTTGACAAGCTAACGCGGTACAAACGACGCCCATTTGAATATCACGGCTCATCACCTTGATATTTTTCTTTGGCTTGATGTAGTCCTTTGGACGAAAATCAGGAACTTCACTACCGATTGGACGACGTTCCAATTCCGTTTGAACGGAATTTAAGTAAGAGACGCCGCTCTTGCCTTCTATGAGCGCTTCCCAAAAAGAATCAAGCTCGATTCCAATAGGGCTCAAAACTCCGAAACCTGTTACAACGACTTCTCTTTTACTCATAATTTTCGTGATGGATACTAAGCAAAAACAACGCTTGTGCCAGGCGCGTGTAAAATTCGCCCAAAAGAGCTCAAAACTACGATCTTATCGCCAGCGTTCTGTGTTCGAATGAAACGCGTTTCTATCGGCGCTCAATTTTATTCACACGGAACAGTTTCATTTATAGGGAACAATCGAGGTCGTAATATCGTACGTCCCTCCAACTAATCCTAAACTAAATCGTCGATTTCATCAAGTACTGCATTACTTTTTTTTAAATGAACATTTTTCTTTGGAGAAAAGAAATGGTTTTTAGCGATTTTAACGGTTATACTGGTAAGAAATCAAATAATATTAGCGTTAGACATATGCTGTGGCGCTTTATATCGGCTTGTATTCTTGTTCAAATTGACGAGACCTTTTCTAATAAAAACATTCCTATACAGAAACATTTATGAAGAAATGGTGTTCAAAGCAAGTAGAGCTAGACGCTCGAAAAGACGTTATAACGTCTTTTGCAACAGTACTTGTCGTAATTGACGCAACCGTATGCGCCAAAATGGACCCCCGGCGTCGGTTGAAAGAATTGTTAAAGGTCTGACACATGAGAAAAAAATATCTTGCAACATTGATTATTGGTCTTTGCGCTGCAACGGTCTTACCAACGTACGCGCAACAAAGAGCAGGGACCTCCCGTCGTCAAGCGCCACGTACAACCGATGCTACGACTTCCACTAATCCAACAGAGACTGATAGCAACACGCCGTCAACTTCAGCTAACCCTGATGCTCAACAAACTACAGGGGCAGAGAACAGGGGATTGCGTCAAGAACGTATGTTTGGCGCTATGGCGTTAATGTCGCTCCAAATGCAGGCGCGTCAGTCCGCTCTATCAGAAGATGGCAAAGTCGACGTCAAAAAATTTGCGGCAGCTTTTATGGCGGCAGCAAAGGGCTTTGACACGGACGGCAATGGTCTTCTTTCGGCAGAAGAACTTCAAAAAGTGATGGAGACGCAGCGCCCGGCTGGATTTGGACGTCCTGGCGACGCTGGTAGTTCTGGAGACGCCCCGGGACAAGGCAGATCCAATATGCGGCGCCAAAACGACAACTCAACAATGTTGAACAACCCCTCCCCAAACGCAATTCTCCGTGGGCAAGATGAAAACAGGAGATTTCCCGGTCCCGGCGGCCCTGGCGGATTCCCAGGACAGCCTGTGCCAACAGGTTTATTTGCTGTAATTTCTGAATCGACCACAGAAGACGGTTCCGTTGATCTCAAGAAGTTGGCGACGTCTCTCACAAACGCTCTCGCCGAAGCCGATACAAACTCTGACGGTTTGCTTGACGAAGAAGAATGGCGCAATTTTTCCGGCCAGGGTCCCAGGTTCGGCGGTCCCGGGACGTCTGGCGGTCCCGGGGCTATGGGCGGTCGACGATCAATGGCTATTTTGATGCTTCAAGGGCAAGTTGCAGCAGCTTCTCAAACAGAAGACGGGAAGATTGACATATCCAAATTCCGAGCCGAATATACTAAGCTTCTTAAGGAAGCAGATACTGACGGCAACGGCCTGCTCAACGAAGAAGAATTGCAGGCTATGCAGGAAAAAGCGCGAGAAGCGATGGCTGCCAGTATGCCTGCCGGTCCAGGATTCGGAGGTCCTGGCGGAATGCGCGGCGGCAATCCGATGGATGCATTGAGAGATGAAAATGGCAATGTTGATCTTTCAAAGCTGGACGCCAATATGCCTTTTGCTGAAGTTTTCAAAGAAGCCGATCAAAATGGCGACGGCTTGCTTGACGAAAGTGAACAAAACGCCCTTCAGGAACAAATGCGCGAGCGTATGGGACGCGGCGGCATGGGCCCTGGTATGGGGCGAAGAATGGGGCAAGGAATGGGCCGAGGTATGGGGCAAGGCATGGGCCAAGGAATGGGTCAAGGAATGAGACCTGGAATGGACCGTGGCATGGGGCAGGGCGTAGGGCCCGGTGTGGAACCGACAGACAACAACAATAGTGGAAGTGGCAATCGCCGTAGAGGAGCGTTCCTCGAATCAACTGTCAAAGGCTCTAATGTGATCGTTCGCGCTCAAGATGGATTTAACGGTCCCCAAGACGGACAAGGCGGTTTCAACGGTCCTCGAGGCAATCGTCAAGGCAACGAACGTTCCGGAGGTATGCGTGGAGGTATGCCCGGAGGCATGGGTATGGGGATGGGCATGGGACGCATGGGCGGTTTTGGAGGCTCCAACGTCCTTTCAAAAGCGACTGAAAAGGCAAATAAAGAAGACGGAAGTTTTGATATTTCAATTTTTGACGCGGAACTGGCTCGTATGCTCTCAGACGCAGATAATGAAGACGATGGATTCCTCGACCAATTAGAACAGGAAGACGCCTTCGGACGACCAATCGTTCGCATACCAAGCGACGGTCCACAGAATGCTCAAGGCGCTGGTCGTCAAGAGGGACAAGGTCCAAATGATCGCCAACAGGGTCGACAGGGTAATTCTGGTCCAGGACAGCCCGATGATCGTATGTTAGGGTTTGCAATTCCTAAGCCGGACGACTCCTTTATTGGCGTACCTGCAAACGAGTCATTTAGATTTGCCAAAGCACGAGCGGAGGGCAGCGCTGAAAAGTCCCCTATCGAAGCGCCGTATGCCATTGGTAAATATGAAGTTCGCAATCGTGAATATAAAGAATTTGTCGACGCGACCAATCGCAAGGAACTGCCCAAACACTGGACTAACGGAACGTATCCTCCTGGAACTAAAAACAACCCCGTTGTTTACGTAACGCTTAAAGACGCTGAAGATTACTGCGAATGGCTTTCGAGCAAATACGAGGGCTGGATGTTTCGACTTCCAACTGAAGCGGAATTCGAAAATGCTGCCGCCGGTTCAAAGAAACAGCGTTATCCTTGGGGCACGACCTCTGGCTTCGCGTACAGCAAAGGCGAGCTGACGTCGAACTGCCAATATAACGCCGCTGTTATTGCCGATCTTATAAAAGAAGACGCGCAAATCACGATTGCGGGCAAGACCTCAAAGGTCGCAGACGAGGTAACGATTAATGGCAGAGGCGTTATTTCAAAAGGTTGGCGAGACACGAAAACTAAGACTGGATTCACATATTCAGACCTCTTTACCACAAAGATCAAAGTTGGCGGATATACCGTTCCCGTCTATCAATTCCGTACTAACGAAAGTCCTTACGGCTGTGTTGGTATGTCTGGCAACGCAGCTGAATGGACAACCAGCGTCGTCGACGGTCAAAATGTCGTTCGCGGCGGCTCTTGGTATTCCTCTGCGGAAGAATGCTCTTCGACTGATCGCGGCTTGTTACAAGATCCTTCTAAGGGAGCTCCAACCATTGGTTTTCGCGTTGTTGCCGAACGCATCGAATAAATTTTTCTGCGGGCTAACGTCTTCGACGAACTCTGCGTCATTCCATATGGAATGGCGCAGTTTTGGGCAAAAAAAAGCGCGTCGTTAAAAGATGCGCTTGCAAGCTGGTCTATGAAATTGCTCAGCAACGTTCGCTCTCCCACTTAGCGACATTTTCGAGAAATTCTTCTTGCTTCGGTTCAAGCCCTTTCTTCACGTCTTCTTGGAATTTCTCTTTGAGTCTTTCCAAGAAGAGTTCGTAATTGGGAGTAATTGACTCTACGGCGCGCTGATAAAAACATGATCCGAAAAGGTGGTCCGTTTCATGTTGGACAATGCGGGCCATAAAATCTTTCCAGATATACGTTTGTGGTTGTCCTTTCAGATTGATCGCTTGGAATTTGACTTCTGCTGCGCGCGGCACGATCAAACGCAGACCAGGAAAACTCAAACAGCCTTCTTCACCGTCAACGTTCTTACCCTTCAATTTAAGAATCGTCGGATTTATCAAGACATACTCTTGGTCTTTTTGTTCAGGATCGCCAGTCGGATTGAGAACGATAAGTTGGTATGGCAAGTTAACTTGATTAGCAGCTAGCCCAACGCCCTCGCTTTCATACATCAAATCAAACATTTCTGCAACAATATCTCGCACTTTTTGATCGATTTTCAGCAAGGGCTTGCTTTGATACTCAAGCATTGGATGCGGATATTTTAGAACGCGCATTCTAGCATTTCTCCAAATATTCTGTATAATCAGCCTGGAACGCAGACGACTTTTAGCGCCGTATGGTTCGCCGCAACCTCAGCATTATAAAAGAAAATAGGATTGCGACAAGTCAAGAAAAGGAAATATCAGTTTTTAAGAGGTCGTTAGGAGATGGCTAAATCCGGAAAAAACGTGTTGCCGCCTAACGCTTTCACACGTGAAAAGAACACAGCGGCGCTTCAAGATAATCGATCAGATTCGTTAACTACATTGGCTCGTAAAAGACGCGTCGTTGCATTGCGCGAATGGTTCAGTTCGAGCCTTGGTTCCGTTATACTACATTTCCTCGTCTTGCTTCTGCTCATGCTAGCGTTCCGTTCTGATCGTTCCGGCGTATTACGGGGCGAACGCCAAACCGATGAAATCGGAATTGTCTTGTCTGACTTAAATACTCCGACAGAGGCAGTAGACTCGTCAGATCCAAAAGGCAACTCAAATCAAACGATAAAAGAAACAGTTTCATCGACAGAAACGCCTGACTTTTTGAACAATCCTAACGATCTTCAATCAGTTGTCGACCAGCTGTTGCCCTCCAATGAAATAGGACTTTCCAATAAGTCGGCAAGTTATTCTTCCATTCTCGGTTCTGGTTCCGGTTCGGGGCAAGGTATCGGTCAAAGCGTTGGCTTTGGGGACGTTCATGGATCAGGACGCAAATTTGTGTACGTTCTCGACCGTTCAGACAGTATGAGTTGGAAAAGCGGGGCTCCGATGCGCCGGGCAATCAGCGACGCAGTCAATAGCGTTAATAGTTTAGATCCTCAACAAGGGGTTAACAAATTTCAAATAGTCGTCTACAATCATGACGTCGAGATTTTCGAGCAAGGAACGTCTCTTATTGACGTCAATGCAAGCAACAAAGCGCGCGCTGTCCGATACCTTCGCTCTCTGGTTGCTACAGGCGGAACCGATCCAGAAAAAGCTCTTGAAATAGGGATAAAATTACGTCCCGACGTCGTTTTCTTTCTTACGGACGCCGACGAGGAGTTGACGCCGCATACATTAGCGACAATTAAACGTCTTAGAATCCAACACAAAGTAAAACAAATTTGTGTTGTGGAATTTGGCAAGGCGTCCGACCCTAGAAAAAAGACCTATCGTCAACTTGCTGGCGAAAACAACGGAACGTATATCTTTAAAAATATCGAATCGTTTTAACTGCAGCCACAATCAACTGTTGATTTGGTTGGTCGGCTCTCCTCTAACCTTTATGCAACGTTACATTTTGTTCGTCTAAATTCTTTAAAAATATTTTCTTATTCTGAGACTTGCAAAAGGTCTCTATATTTTGATAATTGTGATAGCGTCTTGCTTGACGTTTTCCCATTTCGAACACTTTGTTCCTGGCTCTTTGAGCGAGTCCGTGTTTCTTCGATGGAAAAGGATTGCCCTTGGGAGGAATATTACTCGTCCGACGTCAATAAGGAGCTTTTTAACTGTTTGGCGCTAAGGAGTTTAATTCATTTTATGAAATACTATAAGCAAAATTTATTCTGCTCTTTATTGATTCTACTCGCAATAGGCAACCTTGTTCAAGCCCAAGAACGCGTGCCGCTTACGATGGAACGCATCTTTGCGAGTGGAGAATTTAGCGAACAAGGAGTTGGCGCTACATGGGCTCCGACAGGAAGCGCTTTCATTAAACGCGTTGCGTCGTCCGACGTGCAGGGCGCTCAAGACGTCGTCCAGGAGACGCCTACCGGCGAACAAACGATTGTACTCAGAGCATCGGAACTGATTCCCCGTGACGCTTCTGAGGAGAATGCGCGCCCAATTCCCGTCGACAGCTATATGCTCTCAGACGACATGAATCTTGTTTTGATTTATACACGCTCAATGCGAGTCTGGCGCCAAAACACACGCGGCGACTATTGGATTTTAGATCGCAGCGCCAACATATTCCGTAAACTTGGCGGCGACTTTGCGGAACCTTCCTCGCTCCAATTCGCAAAAATCTCTCCTGATGGCGCTCGCGTCGCTTACGTTTATAAGAACAATCTTTATGCTGAAGAAATTATCTCCGGCAAGATTATTCAACTCACGTTAGACGGTGATAAAGACATTATCAACGGAACATTCGACTGGGTTTATGAGGAAGAATTCGATTGTCGAGACGGTTTTCGCTGGTCGCCAGATGGTAAGAGGATTGCGTTTTGGCGTTTAGATTCTTCTCGCGAACCTGAATTTGTCATGCTTGACAACGTTGGACTTTCGACCGTAACGGGCGCCACTCGAATTGAAGTTGCACTCGACAAAGACTGTAAAACACTGGGAGACACAACAGAGGAAAACCAACCGGAGCCGCTTGACGACCTTGTAAAGGAACGTCTAAAATCTTATCCGACGCTTGTCTCGTTTAAGTACCCGCGCGTCGGTTGCGCTAATGCTGAAGTTGCCATTGGGATCGTTGTGTTGCCAGAGCTTGGCGCTGCGACATTCGACGTTGAAACCAATACAAAATTTGTAGATTTCAACGACTCGGAGGAGTTTTACTTGCCAAGTATGGAGTGGCACAAGGGGCAGGGCGGTCTTGTAGTTCAAAAGACGCCGCGCTCACAACGCGAATGCTCGACCTATTTGATTGATGCGGAAACGGCTGTTCCAACCTTTATGTTTAGTGAAAGCGATCCAGACGGCGCATGGCAAACGGTCTATCCCATTTATCCTCTTGGAGATGGAGATCGTTTTCTACGCGTTTCTGAACGTGACGGTTGGCGTCGCTATTATCTGACGTCGTTTTCTAATCTTTCTCAAATGGCCCCGATTACCCTTGAAAATGCAGACGTCATTTCTTTCGTTTCGTTCGATTACGAC
>JAQVHZ010000051.1 GCA_028695965.1 Thermoguttaceae bacterium
GTATGTTTGTAGGGCTCTGGTTGAAGTTAGACTGCTTTTAGGATAAGGCTCCAGTCTAATGCAATTCCCAGAATGGCATGCTGCCCCCAACCGGACAGAAGAGATTTGGTTCTGTAAACTAGAAACCCCCAAAGAACTCCTCCGGCTATGCAGCCAAAAACCTCAGAAGCAGGATGTCCATAATGTAACATCGTCGACACTGTAACTTGGATCAATACAGCTGGAATGGCGCCAAGGCTTTCCGTCAAGCCAAGTTGAATAAACCCTCGAAACATAAACTCCCAGGCAAGATAATAGAGGAATAGATACATGAACGAATGAAGGATCAATGCAAGCCAAGAGACGCCAGCTAAGGGATTGTAGGGGTAAACGTTATAAAACTCTCTCGTGTTTCCGCTCAACCACCCAAGCATAAGCATGGCTGGGAAGAAAAGAAAAAAGCATACAAGCGTACGTTTAAAAATCCCGAAAGTTAATCCATAGTCGCTGAGTTTTTCTTTGAATATGAATTTTACGATAAGCGCTGGCACAATCCCCATAATGAAAAACGCCGCCCATATTTTGCGAGCATTCCATAGAAATTGAGCTGGCGCCGCCTCGACAGAGAGCCTGCCGTCAAGCGGTTTAATCTCATAATCCAAATTAAACGACGAGCTAAGAACACAATGTCCTGATTCGGGATCGGCAAAATGTGGAGCTGACGGAATATATTTCCAGGCTGTTAGAGCCAGCACAGCATATAGAAGTATAATCGTCGTCTTGAAATTGTCTCGTGCTGCAAAATCATAAACGTAATCGAATACTGAATAACTGCTCGAACGAACGTCTGATACTTCTGATGAAGGTTTGGGAATAGTAAACATATAGATCAGGGTCAAAAGCTCGGGAGGAAATCTTGAAAAACCTGTGATTCTTATCTGACGGTTGAATTTCGATACATCGAATAACATATTCCCGTCCAGAGTTAGTCGACTGCTGGACGGGCGCTTGTAGCGTGATATATGCGTTGCGAATCCTATGTTTACAGACGCATTCGATCCATCTCCCTTCTTTAAGAAAGAAAACAAGAAGGGGGAATGAAGCAAGGATATTGGACTAATGCGCCCACTTTCCGCATTTGACACAATTTTCTCGTTTATTGCCAAAGCCGCATTCGTTGCAAATACGAGCTTCGTAGCTTTGATTTCCCGTCCATTTCCCACATTTGACACAATCCTGTTTTTTGGAACCAAAACCACAACTTGTACAAAGGCGGGCTTTATGAAATTGCGTGTTTACCCACTTATCGCATTTGACGCAATGTTGGCTTTTGAAACCAAACCCACAATTGTTGCATAGAAGCGCTGGGTAATAGTTGGGCGCGCTTGCTTCTGTCGAAACGGAAGCAAACGTTATTAGAACGGCTAGAAGCAATAAGCTTTTCTTAAACATTTCAATTCTCCTTTAAACAACCTGTCGTTTACATTATTCTAGCGCCTTTTTAATCTTTTCGGCGCTCAATAATAAGCTTTTTAAAAAAAAGAATAAATAATCGGTTATAATCAATAACCAAGAGGCTTAGTTTACGACTTCACAGCCTTTTTAGGAAATAGTTTGATGAAAGTCATTTGTTGCTGAAAGAAACAATTTACTTCGAGCTGTAAAGTGTTTTGCAACATTTTTAGGAGAATATGAAAGATGTTTAAAAGAGTGTTCTTCAATTCAATTTTTCTTGTGTTGGCGTTGTCTGGAGCCGTTTCTTTAATGGCACAAGACCCGGTTAAGTATGAACCTCCGACAATTCAACAAGAAGGCGGCTGGAACCTTGTGCTTGTGCCTGATCCACAGGCATATACTCGTTATTCGCGGAATCAGGGAATTTATGACTTGATGACAACTTGGATTGCTGAGAATGCAAAACAACTAAACGTTAAAGCTGTTGTTTGCGTAGGGGACTTGGTCGAATCGAATAATCTTCAGGAAGGCGACGGAAAATTTGCGAACCAAACAGGCACAGAAATGTGGGAATGTACCTCGCGCGCGTTTGGCAGGCTTGATGGAGTTTGTCCCTACGTTCTTTGTACTGGGAATCACGATTACGGTCCTGCTATTTATCCCGATGGCGATCACTACGGGACTCGCTCCGCTTCGAATAGAGAGACTCAATTTAACGATTTTTTTCCTGTCGATCGTAATCCCGCAAATTCAGACGTCCTATATGACGTTTTTGAGAACGCCTACGGCGTTAAAACCCTTGAAAATGCCGCGTATCAAATCGAAGGAACGGATGGACAGCGCATTCTAATCATAGCGCTTGAATTTGCGCCTCGTGACGAAGCTCTCGCTTGGGCGAAGGACGTCCTTGAACGGCCTGAAAACGCAGAAGCTTTTGGCATTCTTGTAACTCATTCCTATATGAAACCATATACTCGCGGATGCGAACGAGACCCAAAAGAAAACTACGGACTCAATAAAGAAGGAGGTAATGCAGGAGAAGCTATTTGGGAAAAATTGGTTTATCCAACCGCTAATATTCGTATGGTATTGTGCGGTCATCACTCCACAGCTGATAATATGGACGGTTGCACTGGATTCCGTGTTGATACAAACGAGGCGGGTAAGAGGACGTCTCAGTTGCTTTGTGATATGCAAGCGATGGGCGGGGGCTGGGAAGGAAATGGAGGCGACGGATGGTTGCAACTTCTTGAATTTTCAAAGGATATGAAAACTGTCAAAGTTCGAACATTTTCTCCTTTGTTTGCTATTTCGCCCACAACGCGAGAACACGCATGGTGGCGAGGCGAACGTCAAGAGTTTGAATTTAATATTGAGTGAGTAAAGCTTATGGCGTCTGCATTGTGTTGAACGTAAAAGACTTTTAGTTTTTGCATATTTTTGCGAGGTGAGAGGAACATATTCTCCCCGTAACGCTTGACTTCAAGCAATAACAAAGAGAACGTCATCGGTTTGCCTTGACGTTCTCTTTGTTATTACGAACTGTAATTGGCCTAAGTTAAGCCTGTTCAATACATTGCATCTGCAACTTGTTGGATTGAGCGGAGGTTGTGTTCTCTGTTCTGCGGTTCGGTGAACTTCCAAGGAGCTTGAAGGAAGCCGAGAAGACGCTCTTTGGCAATGTTGTTTTTACAAAATTCGACGGTTTGGCCAAAGTTTAAGTCATTACTCCAGTTCGAGCCCGTAGGAATCTGGTCAAATCCGGCGGCTTCATAATCAAGGTATGCCTTGACGTAATGAGTAGTTTCGGGGTCGAAATTATTACCGTAATACCAATTACTCATAACGACGGATTTAGGTGCCCATTCGTAGAAATCTTTGTGTTCCCATGCGTAGTCAGCCCAAATCCAAGGACGAACATTATTCTTTTCACATTGTTCCACAAAGAAGAGAAAGTCATGTTTCCAGAGTTCGCCTTGACGGATAACCACATAGTCATAGGTGCGCTGGTGTTGATAAGTTTCCTCGTCATAACCGAGGTGGAAGAAACGAGGACGATCAAAGATTTCTGTAACCTCTTTTATTAAGTCAGCGCAGACTTTATAGTAGGTGGGAGTGGAAAGCATTTTTGCATAGTCGCCCAGCCAGAAATCGTGACAGGACGAGAAGTTCAATTTTGGAATCGGCTCTAAACCGAGTTTCCGTAAGCGTTCCAAATCGGCGCGCAATTGATCAATAGACCAAGCTCCCTCGACTGCAATTTCGGGATGGGTCTGGTACTGAATGGCTTCGCCAAGGTCAATGACAATCATATTCAGACCCGATTCAGCAGCTTTTTCTGTAAGCTCGACCCAAAGCGTTTCGTCGCAGGTGAATTTGTCAACAGGCGGAGTGTATGCCCGAGGGGTATCTCCCCACATATTTCTGCCCAAGTGCAGAAGAACTGACCATATCATTGCATTTTGAGACTGATCAGCGAATACGCTCGTTTGGGCAAGCGCTGAGAGGATTGGAGAAGAAGCAAGAGCAACTGCTCCTGTCTTCATGAAATGTCGTCTAGTAAGTGAAGGCATTTTGGGCTCCTTATTCAATTGTATTCCACAAAACAAGGGATGCGGTTGTTCGTTGAGTAACCACATCCCCTACAATATACGATTTTGAAGAACGCTAGTCAATAAAACGACCAAAAATAGATTGTTTTTAGTACATTGCCTCTTTCGCGAGTTTTATCGAGTTCAACAGATGCTCTTTTGGAGACTCATGTTCAAAGTGCCAATTGGTTTGGAGATAGCCTAACAGTCTTTCAGAAGAGAGATTATTACGACAGAACTCCACTAAATTACCAAAGTTCTCGTCACAAGACCAATTAGAGCCCGTAGGAATTTGGTCGTATCCAGCTTTATCAATATCAATATACGACTGCACATAATTTGCTCGCGCTTCATCTAAGGTATTGAGATCGAATTCAGCGTCATAGTACCAATTGCTCATAACAATGGATTTAGGCGCCCAGTTTAAGAAGTCTTTATGTCTCCAACAGTAATCAGACCAAATCCATGGACGCACTTGGTTCTTTTCACATTCGTCAATGAAGAATAAGAAGTCGTGTTTCCATAGGTCTCCCTGTCTGATAACTACGTATTCATACGTCTCCTGATGCCAGTATGTTTCCTCATCGTATCCCAGGTGGAAGAATCGAGGATGATCGAAGATTTCCGTAACTTCTTTTATTAAGTCGGCACAGACTTCGTAGTATTTGGGAGTTGAGACCATTCTAGCATAGTCGCCCAACCAGTAGTCATGACAGGCGGAGAAGTTCAGTTTAGGAATTGGTTCCAGTCCAAGTTTTCTAAGACGCGCCAAATCGTTTCTGAATTTTTCAATAGTCCACGCTCCTTTGGTTGCAAGTTCCGGGTGCGACTCGTATTGAATAGCTTCGCCAATGTCAATGACAATCATGTTCAGCCCGTTTTGCGCTGCGTTTTCTGTAACTTCTTCCCAGAAAGCGTCGTCCCATGTCATGAAATCAACGGGCGGAGTGTAAGCGTTTGGAGAGTCTCCCCACATTTTTTGTCCAAGGTGAAGGAGGAGACCCCAAATCATCGAATTTGGAGCCGACAGGTCATTTGCACTGGCCAGCGTTTGTAATGTTGATGAGAAAGGGAGCGCTACAAGAGCGGCGCCCTGTTTAAGAAATTCGCGTCGAGACGTCATGTTAATGTCCTATATCCTATGAGGTTTGTATTGGCTGTGTGTTACATTTTTGAAATAGCGTCAAAATCCGTAGGCACGACCTTGACGACGGCGACGGTAGACAAAGACGACAAGTCCTACCAACAGCGGAGGAATGGGAGGAAGAAGGGCGGCGCAAGTTTTGTAACGTCCTTGTGTTTGTCGAATGAATCTGTCAACCTCACGCTGTTCTTCTTCGACCTTTCTGTCGAAACGACGTTTTTTGTCGTCAAGAACCTTTGTTAATCGTTGTTTCGCTGCGACAATAGCCGACTGAATTTCTAGTGATTCTTCTCGACTTAGTTCTTTTTGGACGTCATCCTGACTCGCTAGTTTTTGAATTGTCTTTTGAAGAGCGTCTTCTTCTTTTCGCCTTTCCTCTTCAAACTCTCTCATATAGGCTATCTGCGCGACAGTTGCTTCATCGCGAATTTTTTTAGTTGCTTCTTCTATACGCGTCAAAGTTCTATGTTTGGGACGACGACTTCGTATAGAAATGAGATTAGCTTCATCTGCTAAATCGTCAATTAAGTTATGCACAAACGTTATGTTGTCAAAATCAAAGGATACTCCGCTGCGTATGTCGGTCCCTATCTCACGAAGAGTGAAGAAGCCGGGAGTTGCCATGTCCACGTCTGCTACAACCACAACATTGTAGTTTGGAGTTTCACTGCCACTTGAGTTTGAGTCCATAGGCAGCTGCAGCGCCTTAGGAACAGATCCTGTAATCTTAGCAGCGAGAGTGTAAACGCCCTCTCTTTCTAAACGTTTCTGACTTTGTGTTCTAATGCCCATCGGAACAACGTCTGAGACAGATGAAAAACCGCCGGCAGTAGTTCTTATTAACGGCGTAAAGGCAGTCTCCGCGTTTTCAGCTTGTGAGAGGGAACCTACAAATGGAAAAAGTATATGCTCTAAGGACGCAACAGTTGCGACGTCTTGATTGAAGGACGCAATGTCTTCTTCCGACGATTGTTTCGAGTCAGATTGTGAATCAGTCTCGTATTTGATCGGTTGAGCGTCTACAAAAAGATACTCTTTCGAGAGTCCAGCGAGTTTAGGATAAGGATTATAGTTTTTCCAAAGGACGTTAGCTCCGTCAAATCGGACTCCAAGCGCCATCCAAAGAAGACTTATTTCCCCCTTTAACGAGGGAATTGGGTTAGTTGGCGTTGGTTGTCGTTTTTCATGAGTTCCAGGAAGGAAATCTAAGAAAATAGGTCGAGGGTCTTCAAAGATTAATGTCGACTGACCTTGACGAATTGCATTGCTCAAGTTGAGCATCTCCATCGTTCCTAACGACGAGGGTTGCATGGCTATTAAGACGTCGTATCTTCCCGGTTGAATAGGTTGAGAAGAATCGACAGATTCTACGTAGTATTGTTTGCTAAGCTCATCAATTAGCGGCCACGGTTTCTGTATTTCACGACCGTAAGCGTCGAAACGTCCAAGAACGCCAGCTTCTGTTTCGAGCACGCCAATTCTTTTTTTAGGAGTGGAGACAACATGCATTAATGAGGAGACCAGCTCGTATTCCACAGACAAACCACGGTTCAAAAATGGAATGACGACTGTCTTAGAGCCACATCGAAAAATGATCGACATGAATATGGAATCCTCACGCAATTGCCCTCGCGTGTCGAAAACAACTTTACGAGGGCGTATGTCGTATTGACGTTCCAGACGATATGCCTCTGCGGAATTGGGCGTAATGTTGCGTATGTCAAGAAAAATTGGGCTATTAGAACGATTTTTGAGTTCGTTTAGCGCTGAGACGATATTTAGTTTTGTTTGAACATATTCTTTTGGTACTTGAGAACTCAATCGAGCTTCAATGACGATTGGATAATCGGCAATATTTTGGTTGATTAGATTGACCGTCTCTTGCGAGAGAGCGCTTAGCTTTTCCTCTGTCCAATCTGCAGAAAGATCGTGGTCTCTAACGATTCCAACCATAGATATAGCGAGTAAGGAAAAAGCCAGCGTTCGAAAAAGGTAACGGAACGTTCGCTGTTTAGGATTATGAGCCAACCAAGTTTTGCGATTGAGTAAAATGACGCAAATATAAATAGCTAATGCCGGTATTGACAAGAAATAGACGAGACCTGATAACGAAACGACGCCTCGTCCAAACGGAGCAAAAAACGAATCTATGGAAAATGATTTTAAAGCGCTTGATAACTTGTCTGAAACAGGCAAGGCGTCCGCCCATTTGAGCGCTACTAAAGGAACACAAACTAGCGCGCCAAGAATATAGGCGACAGTTAGTTGGGACGTTACGTATGACATGATTGACGCCAAAGAAGAAATAACAAGCCCAATCAACCAATACCCAAAATATGTTGCAATAAAAAGACCAACGTCGGGCGAACCTAGGAACTCCAAAATAATGTAATTCGCAAGAGCGGAAAAAAGCAACGAAGTTGTGTATACAGACACAACAGCTAAATATTTTCCTAAGACTATTTGAACAGAAGTTACTGGCTGAGTCGTTAAGAGTTCATCCGTTCCAAATCTACGTTCGTCTGCCCAAACGTTCATTGATATTGCTGGCGCAAAAATCAAAGCTATCAGAGGAAACCATAGACTCAGTTGGCTAAGATTTGCCAAATTCGAGTTGACAAATTCGTCAGGAAGGAATGCTGCAACAGAACTCAACAGCACGAAAACACAGATAAAAACGTACCCGGTTGGATTAAGAAAATAGGCGAAAAAATTACGTTTAAATACGGCTAACATATGATTAGTAAACTCCGTGTTTCGGAGCAATATCCTTTAGAGGTTGTTTTATCCTTAGGAGAGATAACGATTTCTCTTTGTCCTAGTGAGTTCGCGGAATTTAATATCAAAATCGTCTGCATCTTTCCCAAATTGGTCTACTGTTCCATCGAAAACCACTCGTCCGTCTGAGACAAAAACGACGCGTGATGCAACGGCGCGAACCTCTTGAAGGATATGCGTCGAAAGCAAAACTGTTTTGGTCTGTCCAATTCTTCTTATTGCGTTGCGCACGTGTTGAATCTGATTGGGATCGAGTCCGGCAGTCGGCTCGTCTAAGATAACGACGTCGGGGTCGTGCAATAGGGCTTGCGCCATTCCTACGCGCTGACGGTAGCCCCTTGAAAGGCGCCCTATTGGACGGCGAAAAACTGACTGCAACTCACACAAATCGACAACAGAATCTATCCTTTTTTTTCGTTCTTTTTTGGGAATTTGGCGCAATTCGGCAAAGAATCTCAACAGCGACTCGGGAGTCATATCGGGGTAAAGGGGAGAGTTTTCTGGCAGATAACCCAGTTTTCTTGCTCCTGCTATACGCTCACTGGACATATCAAATCCTGAAATTGAAGCGCAACCGGACGTTGGAGCCAAGAATCCGGTGAGCATTTTCATTGTCGTGCTTTTTCCGGCTCCATTTGGACCGAGAAAACAAGCAATTTCACCACGCGAGATCCTGAACGAAACGTTTTCTGTCGCGATAAATCGACCGTAAATTTTGGTTAAATTGTGGGCATATATCATTGCAAGTTACACTATTTTGTGATGAGACGACAATCAAAGGCGCACGTAAGGGCCGGGACGTGTTAACGCCACGATCCGTCTTCCTGTTCTTCGATCGAGGAACCTATAATCGGAAGGATCGGTTCAGATTTTGTGTATTTACGAACGGAGTCGCGCCATTTTTCAACGTTCTGAGAAATAGGCGGCCAGGTATTGTAGTGCGATGGGACGACATAACGCGGCTGTATCGCTTCTATTGCGTCCAGAGAGGTAGACGGTCCCATTGTGTACCTATCGCCGATAGGGAGAACGGCAAGATCGATTCCTAGCCTGCCTATCCAGCTCATTTCTGAGAAATATCCGGTATCGCACGCAAAATATATTGAGAAAGCCGAGGCGTCTTCAAGCGTCTGGCGCATTGGTTTGATTGTGCCGTCGTTTGGAGAAAGGCATACTTCATTTTGGGAAAATGAAAGCACGAATCCGAGTGAGTTGCCGCCAGGAGCGCCGTTTGACAGCGTAGAGCTATGTGGCGCTTGTACCGCTAGAACTTGGGCTTTGGGAAGATTAATATCGTTGAAAAGGGGAACATAGACGGCTCCGCCGATGTTGACAGGTTCTGTTGCAGCGCCTTTTTGAGCAAAGTAACCCGCGACTTCAGGAATAGCTATAATAGGCGATTTATTGTTTTTGGCGATGACAAGAGCGTCTGCACAATGGTCGTCATGACCATGGGAGACGAGGATGTAGTTGGCTTCGATATTTTCTGCGGAAATCGGCGAAGAATCGGGCGTTAGAAACGGATCAGTAATGAACTTCGTTTTGCCGTATTCAAATAAAAAACAATTATGCCCAAGCCAGGTTAACTTTTTGAGCGTGTGTTTCATACTACGTCGTCCTTGCAAGGTTATCTGAGCAGTGAATTATTCTGCACAAACTATGCGCAGGATGCTTTACTACTCAAAAGTCAATTAAGTTCCCGAATTATAGCGAATATAGAGAATGGCGTCTACCCAAATATGTTCGTTTCTGAGAGTTCAGACGCACAATAACAAATAAATGAGCGAACTGTGTAACTAAGGGCGTTTTAATGGTTTATTGATTGTTTTTTTCATTTTTCCTCTTGAAAAAATAGTTAAATAGAGATAATGAGTCGAGAGTTGATTTAGGAATATACTGAGTCGTTGCCGTGTTTGCTTTTGTCTAAGTTGTCGAGTAAAACGGCGTTCGAATAAGACGTCCGCAACAAGTTTTGAGTTCCGAAGAGGCGGCTGTTGTGGACAGTTGTAAGTTAATGCCTGCCGTTTGTTTTTAGATTTAGCGGAACGTTACGTTCATAGGTCTCTAACTGATGTCTAATTTAAGAAATTGTCGAAATATTGGGATTTCTGCTCACATTGATTCTGGAAAAACTACACTGAGCGAGCGAATATTATTCTATACGGGACGTACTCATAAACTTGGAGAAGTTCATGACGGCGGCGCGACAATGGACCATATGGAGTTGGAGCAAGAGCGCGGGATCACAATTGCCAGCGCCACCACACGGGTCCATTGGCACGATACGGCAATTAATTTGATTGATACGCCCGGACACGTCGACTTTACGGTAGAGGTTGAACGTAGTCTCCGTGTTTTAGACGGCGCTGTTTTAGTTCTTTGTTCCGTTGGCGGCGTTCAAGCTCAATCCCTGACAATTGATCGGCAGATGAAACGCTATGACATTCCCCGCTTGGCGTTTATTAACAAGATGGACCGTACTGGCGCGAATCCGCGTCGTGTTGTTCAGCAATTGTGCGATAAGTTGGACTGCGACGCCGTGCTAATGCAGATTCCGATTGGCGCCGAGCAGGATTTTCGCGGCGTTGTTGACCTCATTACTGGTAAGGCAATCTATTTTGAAGGCGATCAAGGAGTGAAAGTTCGATACGATGAAGTTCCTGCCGAGCTGGTCTCTGAGTTTGAAGAATCTCGCAAGGCAATGTTAGAATCGCTTTCCATGTATAGCGACGAACTTATGGAACTCCTTTTGGAAGAACGGGACGTTCCGGAAGAGATGATTCATAAAGTCATTAAGAACGCCACTCTCTCACGCCAAATGACGCCCGTTTTCATGGGGACAGCATATAGAAATAAAGGTATTCAGCCTTTGCTTGACGCGATAGCTCGTTACCTGCCGTCGCCAGCCGAAAGAGAGGCGTATGCTTTTAAAACAGATCGAGAGACTGGGGAAGAGCAAAAATTCGAGTTGCTTCCTGACGACTCCAGTCCCCTTGTTGCGATGGCGTTCAAAATCGTTGAAGATCCGTATGGCACGTTGACATTTATGCGTATTTATCAAGGCAAGTTGGTAAAGGGCGCCTCCTACTATAATCAGCATACTGGTAAAAAAGAACGTATTAGCCGAGTGTTTCGTATGCATGCGGATCAACGCGTTGAGCTTGATGAGGCGGGCGCAGGCGACATCGTTGCAGTTATTGGCGTTGACTGTTCCTCTGGTGAAACTTTTTGTGAAACTCCCAATTATTGCACCTTAGAATCCATCTTTGTTCCTGAGCCTGTCGTCCAAGTTGCAATTAAGCCGTTGGAAACTCGTGACGCTGACCGCTTGGGAAAAGCCCTTTATCGTTTCCGGAAAGAGGATCCGACTTTGACCGTCAAAACTGACGTTGAAAGTGGAGAAACGTTGATTGCGGGCATGGGCGAACTCCACTTAGACGTTTATGTAGAACGTATTCGCCGTGAATACAAGGTTCAGGTTGAAACTTCTGCTCCCAAGGTCAATTATCGCGAAGCGCCAACTGAAACCATTGAGTTTGATACTAAACACAAAAAACAATCAGGCGGTTCCGGGCAGTTTGCTCATATTCGAGGAATTATGTCCCCAATTCCAGAGGGAGAAGAAGCAAAGGACGATTTCCTATTTGAAGAGCAAATTACGGGCGGCGTCATTCCATCCAACTATATTCCCGCAATAGAAAAAGGCTATCGCGCCTCTCTTGAAAAAGGACCTGTTGCTGGTTGTCCCGTCGTGAATCTCAAGATTGTCGTCAACGACGGTTCGTATCACACCGTCGACTCTAGTGATTTGGCGTTCCGGATTTGCGCGCAGACTTCGTTGCGTGAAAACTTCCCGCGTACAAAACCAGCAATTCTTGAGCCAATCATGAAAATCGAGATTGAATGTCCGGAGAATTTTCAAGGGAGCGTCGTTGGAGACCTTTCTAGTCGTCGTGGTATAATAACCGCGACAGAAACTTCTGGTTTGTCTTGTCGTTTGGTTGGCGAAGTTCCTCTTGCCGAAACCTTTGGTTATGCTTCGGATCTTCGCGGCATGACGCAGGGACAAGGAGTCTTTTCAATGGAATTCTTGAAATACAAAAGAGTTCCCGCAGGTCTTCAGGAAGAAATTATACGAGAACGAAGCGGTCTGGAAAGGAAATGATAGGACTGTTTAGACTCCAAAGCCCCTAAACGTTGACGTTAGTTGAAACCGAACGACTTGCGCTGTGAACTAGCGTACGTTGTTCGGTTTTTCCATTTTTAGAGTGAACGTTTGAGCGAGGTTTGGTTCTAACTCCGTGTTGTACTATAAATGGGTTTAATCAAACAACATATCTGAAAACGCTTAGTTTTTGATTGGTAACGTTGCTTGCAGACTGATCCGTACAGCGTCAGTAGAAATTGCCAATGTTAAATTCTACTCCTTTTGACCTGGACTCTCAGCGCAGCCAGTGAATGAATTTTTCGGCGAATCAATGGTTTGATATGATGTTCGTTCTGTGAGAAACTAATGGGAAGAAATTAACGACTTCATTTGAAAAACCGTCCAACTGATTATGACGATGAAAAACGTTATGGCGGGGTTCGTCGATATAATCGGACTGAACAGGTGTTCCGAGAGACACAAAATGTGGTGTTGGAATGCGCATATCATGAAAACTCGTTATAATGTTCTTATCTCAAGATGAGAATCAGTTGTTTACGGCTAGTTGATGGGGTAGGCGATTTAAAGAGTTGAACCTAGCCTTATTTAGAGACTGACGTTTGATTGGAGTAATAATGGAAAACGAGAACAGCGTTTTAAAAGAATCTGACGTTGCGCTCTTGAAGCAATTTGGTGATTTTAAAGACCTTTTCATGAAAAGGTTAGAGAGAGAGATTGTAGGACAAAAACCAGTTCTTGAAGAAATTTTGGCCGCTGTGTTTGCTGGCGGACATGTTTTACTAACTGGCGTCCCTGGTCTTGGGAAGACCCATATTGTTCGCTTGATTGCGAACGCTCTTGATTTAAAGTTTGGTCGTGTTCAGTTTACGCCCGATTTGACTCCAAGTGATATTTTAGGGGCTGAAATTTTGCAAGATTCAGGTTTGCCGGGAGGGCGAGCATTTGAATTTTTGCCCGGTCCTATTTTTGTGAATGTGCTGTTAGCTGATGAGATTAATAGGACGCCTCCTAAAACACAGGCTGCATTACTTGAGGCAATGCAAGAGCGACAAGTAACAATTAACGGAAAACAGTACAAGTTAGACGCCCCGTTTTTTGTTTTAGCAACGCAGAATCCCATTGAAAACGAAGGAACTTACCCGCTTCCAGAAGCGCAGCTTGATCGCTTCCTCTTTAGTTCCAGAATAGATTATCCTAAAGCAGCTGAGGAAGTGGAAATGGTTTTGCGGACGACCGGAGAGGATGTTCCTTCGACGTCGTCTACAATTTCTCGCGAAGACCTTTTGAAATTTCAAGGATTAATTAGACGCATTCCCGTTTCCAAAGAGGCAGCAGAATACGCTGTCAGGATTGTACGCAAGACCCGCCCGCAGACAAAGATCTCAACAGTCGCTACTCAAGAATATGTTGAATGGGGCGCCGGACCGCGTGCTAGCCAAGCTTTGATTTTGGGCGCCAAAGCGTTTGCCGCTTTCTCTGGTCGGTCAATCGTCTCCTTAGAAGACCTCGAGAGAGCCGCTCCGCCTGCGCTCAGGAGTCGTATCGTTCTAAATTATTTAGCCCAGGCTGAAGGAATGAACGTCGACTTGTTAATTGATAAGGTTTTGCGAGAAGTTAGGACGGAATTTGAAAAAGATTCTTCGACGGTTGACTAGGCAATGGATAGAAGTATGTTTTTAAATGCCGCTCAACAAGCAGCTGTCGAAACTTTAACAGGTCCGCTTCTGGTATTAGCGGGAGCAGGCACGGGGAAGACAAGAGTTGTAACTTACAGAATAGCACGGCTTATTAAGAGCGGCGTTGCCCCCGAACGCATCCTTGCCGTGACGTTTACGAATAAGGCGGCTCGTGAGATGTTGGAACGCGTTGCGGTCTTGTTGCCTAAGAGCGCTGATAATAAAAAGCCGGAAATATCGACATTTCACTCACTTTGTGTGCGCATTCTACGCCGTCAGATTCATTTACTTGGGTTTCCTAACCAGTTTTCTATTTATGACCGAGGAGATCAAGAATCGATCGCTCGACAACTTTTACGAACCTATAAAACGAACGGATCAGTCCGCCCAAGTGATTTTTTGAGACGCGTTAGCGAATGGAAGTCTGCTGGAATCAGACCGTCAAAGGCTCTGGAAACAGCTCAATATTCACAAGACTATCTCTTCGCGTCAGTTTACGGTTCATATCAAAATCGTTTGCGTGATCTTGGCGCGGTAGATTTTGACGATATCCTGCTGCACACAGAAGAATTGTTTGAACGTTTTCCAGAAGTGAAGATAAGTGAATCTGAAAGATTTGATCGTATTTTAGTTGACGAATATCAAGATACGAACATGAGCCAGTATCGTATCATTAGCGGGCTAGCTGAGCAACATCGAAATCTTTGTGTTGTGGGAGACGACGATCAAGCTATTTACGGGTGGCGAGGCGCCGAGGTTCGGCACATCTTGAACTTTAAACGGGACTGGCCTGACGCCAAAACCGTTCGACTTGAAGAAAATTATCGTTCTACCACGCAGATTCTGGGTTGGGCTAATCGTCTTATTGAATTCAATATGCTTCGTCATACAAAAAAATTACGTTCAGTAGTGCAAGGAGAACCCCCTCGCATAATGCAGTGCAAGGATGGAGACATCGAGGCTAAACGTGTCGTGGCGTCTATTAAACAGCGAATGGAGAGTTCGGGTCGTCGTCCACGCGACTTTGCAATTTTATTCCGTACAAACGAACAACCTCGAGCTTTTGAAATGGAGTTGCGCGAAGCTAGAATTCCTTACAATGTAGTTGGCGGACAGTCTTTTTTTGATCGCAAGGAGATTAAGGACGTCATTTCTTATTTTCGTATCTTAGTTCATCCTACTGACGACGTGTCGTTGCTTCGGATTATTAACGTTCCTCCGAGACACATAGGATCGACGACCCTTACAAAACTTAGAGACTTTGCAATTGCAAACAAGAAACCTATTTGGGAGTCCCTGAAGGCGGAAACCGAAGCTTTTCAGAGCCTTGAGCCGAAGACACAAGAAGCGATAACATCTTTTCGCAGCCTCATAAAAACCCAAGCCCAAAAGTTTCGGGCAAATTTTTCAACTAAAGCGGTAGAGGATTTTTTAGAGGCGATTAGTTATCAAGACGAAATTTATCGTCTTTATCCTGATGAAGGCGAACGTAAAGCACATAACGATTCATTGGGCGAAGTACTCGACGCAGTCTCTTCGTATTTGATGGAACATCCTAAAGGCTCGTTGGCGGCGTTTCTTGACGACGCGGCTTTGGGAGGACCGGATTTTTTATCGAAACAAGAAAAGAAATCGAAAGAGGACGCTGTCTTGCTCTCCACATATCATGCCGCCAAGGGGTTGGAATTTCCCGAGGTTTACATGATAGGGTTAGAAGAAGGAATACTTCCGCACCGACGCTCTCTTGAAGACTTGTCTGAACAGGGCGTAGAAGAGGAAAGGCGCCTTTGTTACGTTGGGCTTACACGAGCACAAAAACGGTTGACTCTGTCATTAGCGGTAAAACGTATGAATCGTGGTAAATTAAAGCCGACGATCCCAAGTCGTTTTTTATATGAAATAACTGGTCAGTCAGACAATCCTCGATATCTCGCTGCAAAAGTTGGTAAGAATCTAAACAAGGGTGGTGATTAATTCACTGAACGCTCAGACTTGCCGACTATGTCACACGACATTTTATAAACTCTAGTTCGTTTTGGACTTGATGATTTGCGTTGAACTTTCTACAATGAGTCAGCGTGCGAGTTGTGTGTACAGAAACAGTTTTTCTGGAAATATAAGTTTTTAACCCTTAGTCCTGAGCCTTGGGACGCTAGCCGAGAATAGAGCTTTGGAAGAGAAAAAACGTCCGACCTTTTTGGGATTTTTAACAGGTTTAGAAAGCGCCGACGAAGGAATCATCGGTGGTTTTTTGATCTTGAATATGGTTGGCCGACCAATTGAATTTCATTGTACTGCTCCTGTTAGGCCTAATCGCGCGCAAGAAATTCTGTTTGGCAATACCCTGGAAGGATTTGTGTGTGGCGAGCAAATAGCTCCTGCGCTTATCGGACGGACGAAGATGGAACTTACGGCTGTTTTAACGAATAATCCCAGATTTTTAACAGCGCCTCATCTCTTGAAGGTCCCCTTAGGAGTTGTCTTTTCGCACTTCCAAAACGACTCCATTGATAAAGAACGCTACGCGCTTTGGGATAGAACAAAGGATAGGATTAAAAATGAAGAGGTCCTGAACAAATCCAGAATAGAATCTAGTTCATTGGGTGATGGAGAACAAAAGTCGGCCTCTTCTCATGATGCGTTTTTTAGTAACTCGTTGGAAACCCTTCCTTTCGTTCCTGGCGTCGATTATTCCTTATGGCGCGAGACAGTTCGCGGAAAGAACCATTTGGCATTGCCCGCGTCCTATAAAACAGAAGACGGGACAACAATTTCGTTTGACGAGATTGTCAAGAGAATTGATCCCTTTCTCAAATTTATAGATAGTGTAGAACCGTTTGAACGAATTCGCTTGGCAGTAGAAGAAGCGCAAAAATCCTGTTAATCATCAAAGAAAGAAGTTTTGTTATGGAAGCGAGGGATGGGGGCGGCTACAACGAATCGGTCCCTTTTGCAATTAAGGTCCATTCTTGGAATCGGCAGACAACGCTTCCTCGAACACTGAGCGTCATTTGTCCGAAAACGCTTTTAGGAGACGATGGAAAGAGATTACATATTGAATCTCACTCGATGAAACTTGGAGTCAAGCCAAGCGATACACAAGTTTTTTCCGCTTCTCTCAATCGCCCCTGTAAAGCTCTGTCTTCCATAAGAAGTTTTTTCTTTTTTCCTCAGGATGATATTGGTCCTGGAAGAGCGGAGAAGGTCGGCTTTGCAAGGAATGAAGACGGGAGCTCTAAAAACAAAGATCTGGATGAAACTACTAGCGGCTCGTCTGCATTTTTGGATTTGTCAGATTCTCCCACTCGTATTCGAGTGCCAAGCGACGTTGTTAAAATTGAGGATCGGTTGGGATATATTCTTCAACCTCCCATTGAAACTTGGTTTGGACGTAGGTTGTTAGAAACTCCCTTTGAGCCGTTTGGTTATCAAAAACAGGGCGTAGCCTTTCTATACGGAGCACATCACGCTATTCTAGCGGATGAAATGGGATTAGGGAAAACGATGCAGGCAATAACGACGATACGTTTGCTCTTTCGCAGTGGAGAGTGTCGTCGAGTTTTGCTCGTTTGTCCAAAGCCGCTTGTAACCAATTGGAAACGTGAATTTGAGATTTGGGCTCCAGAGATTCCAGTTCAAATTATTGAAGGTAAGAGCGAAAGACGCAAATGGCTTTGGAGACGCCAAAACACGCCATTAAGGATTGCTAATTATGAGTTGTTAAGTAGAGACAGGGAGTTTTTTGATTCGCTAGGCGGCGCGCCTGTTACGTTTGACCTAGTGGTTCTTGACGAGTCTCAGCGTATTAAAAACAAGTTGAACGTAACTTCTGAGGCGGCGCGCGCGATACCTAGGCGTCGGAGTTGGGCTCTTACTGGCACGCCGGTAGAAAACTCTGCTGAAGATCTCGTTGGTATTTTTGAGTTTTTGGCCCCTGGATATTTGGAATCCGGACTAAAGCCCAGTCAACTAAGTAAACTTGTCGGAGAACATATACTACGCAGAACGAAGGATCAGGTCCTTAAGGACTTGCCTCCAAAACTCATTCGCGACGCTCATATTGAGTTGACTGACGAACAATACAAAACATATAGGCTTGCACAAGAAGAAGGTGAGATTCGATTAAACGCAATGGGAGATTCCGTTACCTTACACCACGCGTTTGAATTGATTTTACGCTTGAAACAGATATGTAATTACGACCTTGCAACAGGCGAAAGCGCTAAATTGGAGCGATTAATTGCGGACATGGAAGAAGTTGCTGAAAGCGGACGGAAAGCGATTGTCTTTAGTCAGTGGGTACAGACGATTCAGTGGTTAAAACCTAGGCTTGAACAATTCGGTCCGCTAGAATATCATGGAAAGACTCCGAATAAGGAACGCGACGCTGTAATCGAGCGTTTTCGAAACGACCCTGACAAACACATCATTTTGATGAGCTACGGCGCAGGAAGCGTGGGATTAAACTTGCAGTTTGCAGAGTATGTTTTTCTTTTTGATCGTTGGTGGAATCCGGCAGTTGAGGATCAAGCGATTAATCGTGCTCACCGTATAGGCGCAGCAGGACCTGTTACAGTAACACGCTTTGTTACCGATAATACAATTGAAGAAAAGATTGACCAAATATTGACTGAGAAACGTATGTTATCGGAAGCAATCCTTTCGGACGCCAAGGGGCTCAATTATTCGATGGGGTTGAGTCAGAAAGATATTTTTGGACTCTTTAACATCAAAGTTTCTCATTCAATGAAGAAATGAGCAGTGATATTTACGAGGAACTGGCCACATTACAGGATGGTGAAGATCGAAGCGTGCCTGTTTTAGGATTGAGGGGTGTTCCATGAAAATATTCGATCGATATATTTTGGGAAAGTTTTTTGTGACTTTCTTTCAGTGTTACTTAGGCTTAGTTGGTCTTTTAATTTCAATAAGCTTGCCCTCAAATTTCAGCGACTTTTTAGCCGTCGGGGATATGTCTAAATTGATTACAATTATTCCCGCCTTTTATTTTATTGATTCGATAAGGTATATCGATATGTTTTTTCCTTTTTTGCTCCTGCTTTCTGCAACAATTACTACGCTGACTATGGATCACTATAATGAAGTAATAGCGCTGCAGGCCTTGGGAACGTCTCCTGGAAGGATTTTGACGCCTATGTTAATAGGCGCAGTAGCAGCGTCGCTTCTCTTTACCGCCGTTCGAGAGTTTTATTTGCCAAAACATTTGGTTAGAATATCAATGAAACCAGCTGATTTTGCCCAAGAGTCAGACGTTTTCCCTGTTTGTCGGTCAACAGATTCGAAAACGCAGATTTCGATCGATGGAAAAGAAGCGCTCCTTGCAACGAACGAGATTCGGAAACCTTCAATACTTCTGAGGAAAAACCTAAATACTTATGGAAATAGACTGACGGCTTCAGAGGGCGTTTACCAAAATTCTGACGAGGATCATCCAGCAGGCTGGCGTTTAAAAGGAGTAACTGGTCCTAGTGAATTATTGAAAAACAAATCGCTCCAAGACGAATCTTTAGGAGAAACAATCATTTTTTCTCCAAGCGACACGACGTGGTTAAAAGACGACGAGGTGTTTGTTGCAACTTCGCTGAAACCTATACACCTAGTTACTGGAGAAAATTGGTTTCTATATGGTCCTGTTTGGGAATTAAACGACGCTTTGAAAGATCCTACTTTTAAAGAAGAGGCAATACCGCTTGCAATTCGAGTTCATAGACGTTTCTTGCGTCCCTTAACAGATCTTCTGCCTCTTTTTTTAGGAATCCCATTTATTTTATTGCGAAGGGACAAAAAAAGTATTTTGGCGATTGCAAAGGGAGCTGGATTGGCGAGTGCCTATGTTGTTTCTCAGTATATCAGCGCATATGTAGGAAATGCGCTGAATATGGTTGCTTTTGGAATATGGGCGCCGATCTTTATTTTTGTACCCATAGCGTCCGTTTTGTACAGTGAGCTTGTTGGAAAAAGTATGCGACAAAAATCATAAGCGTTTTACTCGGCTTTTAGTAAAGAGCCGTCTCTGCTAAAAGCGTTCTTTCGGCACATTCCTGTAAAACGTTGTGGACATTCATAGCTTCTTGTCGGCGTAGGGAAAAGGTATAGAAAACAAGTTTATAGACGTTTAGCAATAAAGCTGCAACTTCAAATCCTTGATGCACATGGTCGAAAATAGAGCGTGGAGAACTTAAAAGAGAAACAAGCTTAAGGCGGGCTTCTCTATCCAGGAAGAAAACGCTTTTTCTTCAAACGTCTCGACGACGTGCTCTGCTTTTCCGTATTTGCTATGTTTTTAATCATAAAAACCTATTGCGTTCTTGTTTCCACTTTTGTCCAGTAGATCCCTCTGACCGTTATTAGAGTCGTTTATGACAATGCTTTCTTTGAATATTCATTGATTGTTTGTGCTGCAAGCATAATAATATCCTGTATAGGTTTTCCTTACTACATCCCGTTGGCATTGCTGTATGAGCAGGCTTTATTCAGTAAATCTCCTATAAATAGAAATCAAGGAAGACGTTAGATATTTTCTCCCCTTGTTCTGATTTAGCAGCTAAATATAATTTCTGAATAGGATAGTGCGTTATAGCTAGAATGCGACGTTTGAAACGAAATCGAGAGTGTCGTTTGGTCAGCATGAATTTAAAGGAAAAGTAAGAATGAGTTCAGAACAACAAAAGACGACAGGTGTTGTTTGTCGCGGCATTCGTGGCGCAACCACGATTGAACATAATACGGCCGAAGAAATTCTTAAAGGAACAAGAGAACTTTTGGCTTTAATGATTAGGCTTAATGACATTGAGCCAGATGACATTGCTAGCGCTATTTTTACCACCACCAGCGACCTGGACGCTGCTTTTCCAGCCCTTGCTGCGCGTCAGCTTCAGTGGTCAGACGTTGCTCTGATGTGCGGAAACGAGTTAGACGTTCCTGGTTCGCTGAGAAAATGCATTCGGATCCTGCTTCATTGGAATACGAGCAAGACTTCGGCTGAAATTAGGCACGTTTACATTAAAGGCGCTGCAAAATTGCGCCCCGAACGCTCCGAATTGCCTCCTGTTGACTGGGAAGATTTGGAGGCATGGATACAGGAGCAGATTGACGCTCACGTTAAGTAATGAGACGTTTTGTTCTTCTCGTTCCTTTATGTTTGAAAAAACGGGGAAGAACCTTGTAAAAGTATGTTGCGCCTCCTATTTCTGTCGGATATGGAGGCGTTTTTATTGCCGAGAACTGTTTTACATTAATATTTTTAATTAGTTTTATGAGGGAACGAAATACGATTACACACTACATCTAGTGATCTTTCGATTAATTATTCCTAAATAAACGGTTTTAACGTTTTTAACTTGAAATCGAGTTTTAATTTGCTATAATCCATCCAGAACTTGCATTCTTAGTTTCAAAGTGACGATTTGGAATTAAAATTTTCAACAAGTTGTGTCAATGTTGGTTTGAAGCCTTAATGACGTGCGGATAGCTATGCGTTGACGCCTGTTTTCAACAAGGGATGGTAACTCTCAGACGCTGTTTGTAGTTGCCTTTGAGTTGGTTAGTCTACTTGTCATATATTATTCCAGTAGTGTGTTTTGTCGTTTTTGACACAAAACAAATGAACGGGACTTCGCTTTTTCAGCGTGTATGACGGTTAGTTCTGCAAAGCTTGGCGGCCTTTGCGGAATAACGAACGATTGGCTCCTAGTCTTGACAGTGAGCAGAACCTTTTAAACGGTATTTTTGCACTTGGCGTGTGTGAATTGTTCCGTTGAGTTGTCAGGTTACAGCCGTTACAAGACAGATTAGATTCTGCAGGCTGTTTTTGATAGGCTTTTTTCGTTGCGGCGTATTCTGTTTTCGAGTACGTTTAACAATGAAAAGCTCTTGACGTCAGCGTTCTGTGTTGTCTTTGAGTGGACTTTGTTGAAAGGTATATGAAGGAATGTAGTTTACATGGAGCGTCGAGAGAAGCCTTTTATCGGTCTTAACGTTGAGTACAAATCGGCCTGTGGTTCTGTCCCTAGTCTTACTTATCTCTTTTCTGAGTATACTAATTCTGTAATCGAAGCTGGTGGAATTCCTGTGTTGATTCCTCCCACGGATGATTTAGACGTCATCTCCGCGACGCTTTCCGCTCTTGATGGCTGCATCATGGTTGGCGGCGCTGATCTTGACCCTCGTAATGATGGTTTTATGTTGCATCGCTTTGTGCGAACAATGGATCCCTTCCGAGAACAGTTTGATCGTATGTTAATGGACGAGATTGCCAGACAACGTAAACCTGTTCTAGGAATCGGCGTCGGTATGCAACTCCTGAACGTGTCGCAAGGTGGAACGCTGCATCTTCATATTTCTGAAGACATTCCGGACGCTATGCCGCATCGCGATAATAGCGATCCCGATCTTCGTCATCCTCTCATTGTTGAAAAAGGTACAATTCTTGAGCAGGTGTATGGTAAGAACAACAATGACGTTCGCGTGAACAGTCGTCATCATATGGCTGTTGACGACGTAGCGCCTGGGTTCATTGTCTCCGCCCGCTGTCATGGCGATCATGTCGTTGAGGCGATTGAATTGGTCCAAGACGATTGGTTTGCCCTCGGCGTTCAATTTCATCCAGAGGCAGCGTCTGCAACTAGTTTAGATCAGCGAATCTTCAACGAGTTTGTTAAGGCTGCTATGGCTTTTAAGAAAGAGCGCGCCATCGCCTAATCTTTTGAGATTATTAACCAGTTATTGGTTTACTATGCTTACGTTTCAACGTTTCAATGCAAGACAAATTAAACGCGTCTTGGTTGGAACGTTGAACAATTATGGAGCGCCGATTTATTTTCGGGAACAGAATCGTTTTATCGAGGACCATTCTACCTATCGTCGAGATTGGCTGTTTTGTTTTCTGAGGCGTCTTTCTATTTTATGTTCTAGTGTGATTTAGCGTCGTACAGGAGAATAGGAAAAATGAAAAAAAGAAAGCTTTTCCTAAACGACAACGCGGCGTCTTCTCTGGAGTCGTCGTCTTTTTTTATTGGAATTAATCTTTCTTCCAATCTTCGAAAGTTAGAGGCCTCCTTGATTGGGACGAGCGGTTCTGGGAAAGACGCTCCAATTATTTTGTACAAAAGCGTTGCTTTTGACCTTCCTGATGAAGTTTCACAAGTCTATAATGAATTAAAACAATGCGTTCCTGACCCTGATTTGGAAGCTGGGGATTTATCTCTTGAAGCCCAAGGAAGGTTCTCGCCTAAGAAAGATTCTCTATCTTCGAAAAAATTATCGTCAAGAGCAGATAATGAAGAAACGCCTGCTTCCTCTAGTTTGGCGAAATTGTCTAATCTGCGCATTATGAATACGATAGTTCAAGAAGAAGCAGTTTTAGAGTTGCTTAAGGATGTTAATGTCTCAAAAGACAATATTATTGCAATTGCCGTTAGCGACCCGGGAATCTGGCTTTTTTCGACCGAATGGGATCATCAGCAAACTTTTTTCAGTTTGAGCGATTCTTTGGCTTTGTCACGAAGAACAGGATTAAACGTTATTGATTCATTGGTTCCTAACGACGCCTTTCTTAGCCGACAAGGTCTTTTGCTTTTTCCGTACTGGATCCTGTTGGGAGACTCAGAACGTGACAAACTAATAATCGATTTAGGAGAGACAGCGCGTTGGTACTACATACCGTCCTCTAGAAACGGCATTGAATCGACGTCAAAATTGCTCTTCGATAATACTATTTCCTGCGGTTCTCTTTTAAACTTATTAACAAAGCAGGCTTCTAAAGGCGAGTTTAGCATAGACGTTGGAGGAAGATTATCAGTTCAAGGACGATGTATAAACGAATTGGTAGACTTTTGGCGCGAAGGAATCAGCGACATTCTCATAAGTGCGAAATCTAACCTTCTTAATCCCAGTTTGAGTCAAAAAATTATAAGCGAAACATATTATCTTAAACGATTGTTAAGCTTTAATTCTAGACAAAAAGTGTCTTCTGTTGACGCGCTTTGCAGCGCTGTGCATATGATAGCGGACCAGATAATCGAAAGTGTCCGTGAGAAAGATTCTTTTTTGACTAATCATAACTATGACGTCGTCTTGACTGGCGCGTCAAAACAAAACGGCTTATTGTTTAGCAGATTGTCGTCTGCCATTGCTCCCCATGGCGTTC
>JAQVHZ010000052.1 GCA_028695965.1 Thermoguttaceae bacterium
GTTCGACGACGCCGGATTCGAACGCCTCCCGATCATGAGCTATTCGGCGAAATACGCAAGTTCGTTCTATGGTCCGTTCCGCGAAGCCGCAGAAAGCGCGCCCCAATTTGGCGACCGACGAACGTACCAAATGGCGCCCGACTCTTCAGCCGGTCAAGCGATGCGCGAAATCGCGCTCGACGTGAACGAAGGCGCCGATATCATTATGGTGAAGCCGGCGCTCCCTTATCTGGATATCGTCCGGATGGCCAGCGAGCAGTTCCCCGGCGTGCCCCTGGCGGCGTATAACGTCTCGGGAGAATACAGCATGACGAAGGCGGCGGCGGCAAACGGCTGGATCGACGAAAAACGCGTCGTGCTCGAAACGCTTACGTCGATTCAACGCGCCGGCGCCGCGATTATCCTCACCTACTGGGCCAAAGACGTCGCCGAGTGGCTGCAATGAGCGCCGTCCTGCGGCATACGATACTACGTCAAAAAACGCCCCGACGACTCGAAGTCTTCGGGGCGTTTTCATTACCTTTTTGTGTGTTCTATTTTATACGCGCGCAAAGTTCGAGACGCGCTGTTATGATAATTTCGACCTAGTCTCGCGAACGAAACGCGGCTCCAGTCAATCCCAAATAGGTAACGCGGTCTTCCGGGTGCCAAAGTGGGAGACCTTTGCGAACACGATCAGCAAGTACTTGAACTTTAGCAGCAGAACCGGCAGGCGCGTCAGTCGGACAAAATTCGTCCGTAACGCTCGGCACGAAATCTTCGTCGTGCCCTGTCTGCATAATCTCGTCGAAAACGTTGTGATACTTATGTTTAGGTTCGGCGTCAAAAGATCCAACGTTATCAAGTCGTTTCGGTTCGGCAACTTGCTCGGATTCTTTCGCGCCGAACCCAGCTATTCCTTTCTTATCTACCATTTTACTCCACCTTCCTATCCCCTCGACGTCGCGGTCCTCTGCGGAACGTCGGCGTGCAATGACATATTGAAAACTCGCTAAGAGCCTCGCAGTACGGCCCTTAGGAAACTGTTGCGCGTATCGCGCGTCGTCGTTAAGCGTTTGGCAAACGCAGTCGATTAAACTTTAGCGATTATGGCAATAAAAACCGCGCGCTATAAACGTTCAAGACGACAAGCCCAGCCAACTAGGCTTATGAGCCTAATTTGCTAACACGTACAATCTACTAATATATTAGTTAGATTCTTGAAGTCAAGAAAGTTATCGTTTTTCGATAAAAATTTCTCAAAATTAACAAATTTTTTTAGAAAAAACGACAAAACCTATCACGTCCCCCCTTTACAGACGCTCCACATACTATACAGTTCCACCCCTCAAGGAACAACTGTGTTTTTTCTTGCCCTTATTTCCGTTCTCTTTCTTGTCCCTGCTGCTAACTAATCCACTTGCCGCGTCTCTTACAAACAAACGAAGAAGCTGGACGCCAATTTGGCAAAAGGCGTCTCCTAACTCTAACAGAGTCCCCGATCGTCTGCGCGTTACGCCTCTTTTCTCCGTATGTTGCTTTTTGCGTCGTTTAAACCTAGGCAACGCAGCGAGCAGGATAATTCAAAGTCGTATTCCCTATATCGAACGCCCTTCAGGCGAAACTTTAGGTCGTATGCCGCTGCGAAAAACTGTTGACAGCCGACGATAGTCAATTATCGTTCGTTGTCAAAATGAATCGGTTGCGGACTCTGAAAAAATTAGAGCAAACAAAGCGCCAAAACTGCCGCTAGGAGACTGCGCGGCGTCTTCGGAAGGGAAAAGCTCGAAACCAACGGCCGATACTCTGACGTCAACTACCCCATGTCGATTAGACAAAAGCTCAAAATTTTGTTATAATAAAGCGACCGAACAACCGCTCGTAGGACGCGCTTTGTGCATACGCGCCGCGCTGACCTACCGTACTGACTTATCAATGACGTCCGACAACCTTGGAACGGCGCGGCAAATCGCCCTATTTTGTCCTCAATAATCTCATGTTGGAAGAAAAATTCCTAAGATTCTTCTGCCGCTGACGCGCCGAGCAATAGAATTCAATTGTTCGCAGGGACTTGCGCAAATGGTTAAAGCCTCGATTCAATCTTTGGTCGACCATTCTACCCCCTTTTTTCACTCTGCCAAGGTCCCCAGTGTTGTAACAATTTATCAAACTGTGGTAAAAAAAAGGGTAAAAGAAAATATTTTTAAAAATTTTTAAGAAAATTTTCGAAACCACTTGAAATTGTCTCGTCGAAAAAATACAATGGGGAAAGTCGAGAACGACGTCGAAATTATTACACACGATTACTTCTCGGAACGCGGAACGCGAAGTTCCGTTAGAACGCCTGTTACAGGAGCTGCTAATGCTAACGAGAAAAGCCATTGTCGATCATGCAATTACGTTTAAAAACCCCGAACGAGTCCCAGTATGGGTCGACGGCGCAAACATCGGCTTAAGCGATATCCTTACCTACGATCTCTCCCTTTCCGACAGCGACGATCCTACTCGAAGCGAATGGGGATTCCAGCGTCTGCGAACGCAAGACGGCTCATGGAGGATACCTACCGCCGGAACGCTAACCGGCTGGGATCAAGTCGACGCCTATAAACTGCCCAATCATGACTTTGACCGTCGATTTATGAGAATACCGGCGGCCGCGCGCGTGTGCGGCGATAGGTATCGTCTCGCAAGCTTCGGCTTGAGCGGATTTGCTGTATATTCGGCTCTGCGCGGCGCTAACCTTTGTTACGACGACTGTCTTCGCGATTTTGACCGCGTTCAAGAATTCTTTGAAAAAATTATCGAATTCGAGACGGAAATGTTCGACACGGTTGCGCGCAAAGGGTTCCATGGCATAGAATTCTGCGACGACTGGGGGCCTAGAAAGACGTCGCGCCTGACCCTTTCTCTCTGGCGCGTGCTCTTCAAGCATTTTTACGAGGAACAAATCAAGCGCGCCAAAGAGGTCGGGCTTCACGTCTGGTTCAGCGTTTCTGGAGAAGGCGTCGAGTTTTTCGGCGATCTCAAGGAGCTTGGAGTCGACGTCGTACGGGTTGAAACGCCTGAAAGCATCGAAGTCTCGCCCATCGGCCGACGATACCGCAACAAATTGTGCTTTGCCACGCGCGTCGACACGGTTTTTGAACCGCGCAATCCCGAATCGTCGTTCGAGCAGCTGCGCAGTCTGCGCGAATGTCTGGGCGTGCTCACCGGAGGATTCATCGCAACGATTGGGGACAATGTTCCGCAAAATCAAATCAGGCAGATATACGACGTCGTCAAGCAGTTCCGAAACGCATAATACGCCCCTTTCAGCCGCATTAATCCGCGCTCTTTTTGTAACACGCCGTTGAAAAGCGGCGTGTTTTCTTTTTAAAACCGAAAAATTTCTTTGACTCTTCCTTGACGAAATCGCAGACATTTCTATAATAACGGTTCTAATAGGCTTTTATTGGCGCTTCGTTTCCGTTCTCCTGCGTCTCAGTCGGCGCGGAAGGGTTGGCGCGAACCGCTTTAAAGACGTTAAGCCAGCGCGCAAAGGGATAGCTCGCGAGGTCCAAAAGCCGCGCGCTGGGAACAATAAATTATAGAGAGAAGTTGACAAAAACTAAACGAGAGATTTTCAATGCCGACAATTAACCAACTGGTGCGAAAAAATCGCAAACAAAAAACAAGCAAAACGAAGACTCCAGCGCTTGAAGCTTGCCCGCAAAAACACGGCGTCTGCCTGTTAGTACGTACCATGCAGCCGAAAAAGCCTAACTCCGCTCTTCGCCGCATCACGCGCGTTCGTCTCTCGAACAACAAAGAAGTAACCGTTTACATTCCTGGCGAAGGACACAAGCTCCAAGAACACTCCATCGTTCTTATCCGCGGCGGCCGTGTTCGCGACCTGCCGGGCGTTCGTTACCACGTCGTCCGCGGCACGCTCGACGCGACTGGCGTTGAGGGTCGTAAACAAGCGCGCAGCCTTTACGGCGCCAAAAAGCACGCTGTTCTTACCAAGAAACGCTAAGCTTCGACTCGTTTCGAGAAACTGAATTTGCCAAAAGTATGGCAAAAGTATAGCATAAGATTCGGGCAAACTTGAAGCCGTGTTCTTGCGGCTCTTCAGGTCCCGAGCCGCGCGCAAGATTGCGGCAAACCAGGAGCGCTTCTCCATTTCGACTGCTCGCGTCAGCGAGAAACGAAAGACCTGCGCGGTTTTCGTTCGGAAAGGCGTTTCCAACACAATTTAATCAACGCGTGAAGTCCGGCGGCTCAACCTGAGCCGTCAGTAACGTCGCCAGAGCGCAAGCTCGATGGAAGACGGAGTAACGTCGGCGCATTAGTCGCGCTGTTCTCTCTTACTCTCGTATCTCGACGTTCCGAACTTCTTTGTCGGATACTCTCGCCCTCGGCGCTTGAGCCGAGGGCTCGTTGAGAGATCTAATCGACGCGCGTTCCCGCAGACGAAAAGCGTTGTACGCGCTCTTAGCATACCGAAAAAAGAAAGACTAGAACAATGAGTCGCATTACCTCCAGCAAAAAGCAACTTACGGGCGATCCCGTTTACAATTCCCTTCTCGTCAGCAAGTTCACCAACTGCTTGATGTGGGACGGCAAAAAGCACGTCGCTCGCAAAATTATTTACGAAGCCCTTGAAATCCTCAGCAAAAGAATTCCGGACGTCCCGCCCCTTGAAATCTTTGAAACCGCTTTGAACAACGTCAAGCCCGCCATTGAAGTTCGCTCCAAGCGCGTTGGCGGCGCGTCCTACCAGGTTCCTATGCCGGTTAAAGCGGCCCGCGCTCAATCTCTCTGCATCCGCTGGATCCTCACGGCTATCCGCGACAAGAAGGGCCAACCGACCGCGAAAAAACTTGCCTCTGAACTTTACGACGCGTACCATAAGCAAGGCGTCGCTTACACCAAGCGTGAAAACGTCCACCGTATGGCCGAAGCGAACAAGGCGTTCGCGCACTTCGCCAACTGAGCGTTCTCCGCATAACGGCTGACAAGCCGTTTAAAGCAAAAACAATGAAGCCGCGTTCCATCGTTGATTTGGAACGCGGCTTTTGTCGTTTTTTTTCTGGACTGCAACAACAAACGGTCGCAAAAGCTCGAGCTGCAACTTCAAATTTGCAGTCAACCCTAAGCTGTCTGCCAAACAATCCTCTGCCTCCGCATACCAACCTTGCCTCGAATTTTATCTCCAAAGCGCGTCAGAAAGAATAGAACACAAGAATGCGTAAATCTAAAGGACGCCGTTCCTCGGTAAAGTCCCCTTGAACGGCGTCCTTTAGATTCATGCAGGAAATGTTACGGTGATCGTCGTCCCTTTTCCCTCGCCGCTCTGCAAGGCAATATCGGCGTCAAAATAGGAAGCGGCGTGCTTAACGATCGATAGCCCAAGCCCCGTGCCTCCCGACTGCTTCGAATGGCTCTCGTCGACTCGATAGAAACGTTCAAAGACTCTCTTCTGGTGTTTTATGGGAATTCCAACTCCAGTGTCGCAGACTTTCAACTCGACGCCGTCTTTGACTCTTTCGACCGACACGTCAACCTTGCCGTTAGGCAGATTGTACTTAATGGCGTTCTCCACCAAGTTATAAACAATCTCATAAAGGAGCCGAGGAACGCCTTGCAAAACACAATGTTCCGTATGCAGGTCGATCATTATATTATTCTTGTCGGCGACGTCGAGGAGCTGTTCGACCGCTTCGTTCGCAACAGCTCCGAGATCGACAGCTTCCGCAAGCATTTCTATCCCCTCGTCCAATTGCGACAGGCGAATAATATCTTCAATCAGGGTCAAGAGATGAGACGCTTCTCTTTTGATATGACCGATGAAACGAGCCATATCTTCCGGCTTTACCAGATTATTTTCGATCAGGTCCGCGCTGGCAATAATAGAAGTCAACGGAATTTTTAGTTCGTGAGAAACATTGGCGGAAAATTCTCTGCGAATACGCTCGGCAGATTCCTTTTCCGAGACGTCAAAAGCAAGTATGACAAGCCCCATAATTTTTCCGGCGCTCTCAATCCTGCTGACGTCAAACTGATAGAAACGCCCCTTGCGCTCCTCACGGATACTGGCGTGTCCGCTTTTCAGGGCGCAAGCTGTCGCGTGATTCATTTGATGGCTTCGCTTGATCGCCAGAAAGTCGACTCCGGCAGGCTTGCCTTTCACGTCAAATAGGGCGACGGCGGCGGGGTTGATACTCAAAATTTTTCCTTTGGCGTCGAGCAGCACAAGCCCTTCTTCCATACTTGCGGTTATATGCTCAAATTCGTCGGTCTTTCGCCGAAGCTGCAAAAGCTGAGCGTCAATTTGTTCATGCTGACGGTGAATCTTAGTGAGGAGCGGAGAAAGTTCCTCGTAGGCGTCATTTTCAAGAGGATTGTCCAGGTCTACCTGATTCAACGGCGTAATAATGCGCTCCGATAAGCGCTTTGCCAACAACCAGGACAGCCCCGCCGCAAGCGCCGCCGCGAGAAAGATCCACGGCGCCGTGCCAACAAGAAGGCTAAAGATAGTCGTACGTCCATATGACGCTCGAAGCGCCCTGCCGTCTCCTAACAGAGCGGCGCGGTAGATCGTCTTTTCAGTTAGAGTGGAAGAATAACGGGAGCTATATCCCTTGCCTGTCGAAAAGGCTTCCTGGATTTCCTCACGGTCCGCATGATTCGTCATCGACTCGGCGTCTGCAGCCGTGTCATAAAGGACTGTTCCGTCGGCGTCGACCAACGTCAGCCGCAGAGCGTCGTTTTCCACCCTTTCGAGAAAACCGACGCCGCTCTCTTCAACTGCTGACGCCGCAAGCGCAAGTTCGCTGTCCAGCTGTTCTTCCTGAATCTTTTCAAAATGATAATATAAGCAACCGACAGAAATTGCCAGGCTGATCAGTAGCATGACAAGAGACGACAGCAGAATCGATTGAAATATTCTCTTTGTCACAGCGCTTTCTCCATCCTGTATCCGACATGACGCACTGTTTCAATCAATTCTCCATACTTGCCTAATTTCTGGCGCAGGGTGCGGATATGCATATCGACAGTACGGGTTTCGCCGGCGTAATTCATCCCCCAAACGTTGGAAAAAAGCTCGTCTCTGGTAAAAGCGATACCAGGATGACTCATAAAGAGGCGAAGTAGCTCAAACTCCTTGTAGGTAACCTGCACGCGCTCCCCGTCAATGGTCAAGGTGCGCTCGTCAAGATGCAGGACGATTCCGCCCATTTTCAGCACATTCTCGCTTTGCGCGGGCTGATAACGACGAAGCACCGCCTTAATTCTGGAAATCAGCTCCATCACGCCAAACGGCTTGACAATATAGTCGTCAGCGCCGAGATCAAGGCTCTGGATTATGTCGTACTCCGCTCCTTTGGCCGTAGCCATAATGACAGGCAAATCCCTGAATTTTGTGGAAGCGCGAATCTTCTTGAGCAGCTCCGTCCCGTCGATACCGGGGAGCATAACGTCGAGAATGACGAGCTGCGGACGCTCATGCTGCAAGGCCTCCCAAAAAGAGGTCCCGTCTTCGAAGCCTTTTGCCTCAAATCCTGTCGATCTGAGCGCATAGACCTCAATGTCTCGTATAGCCGCGTCGTCTTCTACGCACCAAATCACACTGTTTCCCCCTTGTGAAGACCGGTGATTGAATAGAGCACCCACTCGGCAATATTAGTCGCATGATCGCCGATACGCTCAAAATATTTTGCGATCATGAGCAGGTCAAGCGCATATTCGCCGTCTGTGGGATTTTTGGCTATCATTTCAATCAAGCCGCTCTTGACATACTCAAAGTATTCGTCGACGACGTCGTCATAGGCAATCACTTGTTCGGCAAGATCTATATCGTGCTTTACATAAGCGTCGACGCTGTCGGTAACCATTTTCATCGCCGCTTTGGCCATTTCTCGAATGTGGCTGTGTTCTGGGACCATTCGACCTTCCAGAGTGGTAACGATCTCTGCAATATCCTCCGCCTGATCGCCTATGCGTTCCATGTCGGTAATCATTTTCAACGCTGCGGAAATCTGACGCAGGTCGCGCGCTACCGGCTGTTGTTGGAGCAGAAGCTTCACGCAAAGATTTTCGATATCCCGTTCCTTTTGGTCAATTTCCTTGTCAAGCGGAATTATTTTTGCCGCCGTTTTCGTATCGCCTTCCACAAGGGCGGTGGAAGCGATGGCGATCGCTTCTTCGCACATGGCGCCCATGCGAATCATTTCTGTGTTCAAGAGCTCAAGTTGCTCGTCAAATCGATTTCTCATTATCCAAACCTCCCTGTAATATAATCCTCAGTGCGCTTTTGTTTCGGATGTGAAAACAGCCTTTCCGTATTGCCGTATTCAATCAATTCGCCCATAAGGAAAAAAGCCGTTTGGTCAGAGATACGAACAGCTTGCTGCATATTATGGGTGACGATAATGATAGTGTACTTTTCTTTCAAAGAAAGCGCAAGATCTTCTATTTTCGAGGTGGAGATAGGATCAAGGGCGCTTGTCGGCTCGTCCATCAAGATCGCCTGCGGCTCGATCGCCAAGGCTCTTGCAATGCATAGCCGCTGTTGCTGACCGCCGGACAGTCCCAAAGCGTTCTTCTTCAGTCGGTCTTTGACTTCGTCCCATATCGCGGCGTCGCGCAACGACCGTTCGACAATATTATCGAGTTTTACTTTGGAAGTAATTCCATGCGTCCGGGGACCGTAGGCGATGTTGTCGTAAATGCTCATCGGAAACGGGTTCGGTTTCTGGAATATCATTCCCACTTGACGTCGCAACTCGCTGACGTCCACGCCTGGCGCGTAAATATCCTCGCCTTGATAATAGACGGTTCCGGTAATCTTTACGATGGGGATCAGATCGTTCATCCGGTTGATCATCTTCAAAAAAGTCGATTTTCCGCAGCCGGAGGGACCAATCAGCGCCGTAATGCTTTTGTCCGGAATTTCCATATTGATATTTTTCAGCGCCTGAGTTTCGCCGTACCACAAGCACAGATCTTTCGCCGATATAATGCTCATTAGCTATTCTTTCTCTTGAAATATTTGCCCACAAGGGTAGCGCTCAAATTGACGAGAATAGTCAGCGCCATCAGGATAGCGGCGATCGCAAACGCTACGCCAAATTCTCCTTGATCCTTAGCATAAACATATAAAGCGACGGTCAGCGTCGCCCCAGAACTCATGAGACCTTCAAAAAATCCGTTCAAAGCGTGCGCAAAACCAGCTGTAAAAAGGAGCGCCGCCGATTCGCCCAAAATGCGTCCGACGGAAAGAATACAGCCGGTAATCACCCCGTCGATACAGCCCGGAAGGACGACGGTGCGGATGACGCGCCATTTTCCGGCGCCGAGCCCAAACGCTCCTTCGCGGTAACTTTGCGGAACCGTCTTCAAGCTCTCCTGCGTGGTGCGCATAATCGTTGGCAAATTCATGATGACCAAGGTCAACGCGCCGGCGAGAAGACAGCTTCCCATATTGTTAGAAAAGAGTAGCATACCTACCAAGCCGTAGATAATCGACGGAATGCCGGACAGCGTCTCTGCGGCATATTCGATTATGCCGACTATTTTTTTGTTGCTCGCGTACTCTGTCAGATAGATGGCGGCGCCGACGCCAAGGGGCAAGACGAAGAACAGCGTTGCGATGATGATGTAGAGCGTGTTCAATATGTCGGGGAGAATGCCAATGTCGCCCGATAAGTAGCTCGGCTTCGTGCTGACCAGTTTCCAAGTGACGCCGGGGACGCCTTTCACCATTACATAGCCTATTAAAAACAGGACCAACGCCGCTGTAAGCGCTGTGGAACTGTACATCAGGCTTTTCATCAGAACGACGTAAAATTTCCGCTTGAAAGAAAGTTGCTTTCCAAGCATCGTCAGGTCTCCTTTTGCCCTTTGAGGAAGAAATTCAAAGAGGCGTTGATAAGCATAATAAACAGGAACAGAACAAGAGCGATGGAGAAGAGCGCCTGTCGCTGTAAGCCGCTGGAATACGCCATTTCGCTGGCTACGGCCGTCGTTAAAAAACGAACGCTCTCGAACAAAGACGGCATATTGGCCACATTGCCGGAAACCATGACAACGGCCATCGCCTCCCCGATCGCTCGGCCCACGCCAAGGACAACTGCAGCCGCAATTCCGCTTTTGGCCGCTGGCACGGAGACCTTAAAATAGGTTTCAATAGGAGACGCGCCAAGAGCAAGGGACGCTTCCTCGTATTCTTTCGGCACGGCTTCCAGCGCCGTTACAGAAACCTTGATGATGGTCGGCAGAATCATGATCGCCAAGACGATGATCGCCGCCAGCAAGGTCGCGCCGTCCGGAACGCCAAATACTTTTCGAATGCCGGGGACCAATACCATCATACCAACAAGACCGTAAACTACCGATGGAATGCCCGCCAATAGATTGACCGCGCTTTCCATCACAGACTTGATTGACGCCGGAGCCAGCTTAGCAAGATAGACTGCGGTAAAGAAACCGATCGGAACTCCGATGACGATCGCTCCCGCCGTCCCGTAAACGCTGGTCAGAACAAAAGGCAAGATACCGAATTTCGGCTCGGCCGCAGTAGACGCCCATTCCTTGCCGAACAGGAACTTCACGAGGCCGATTTCACGAATTGCAGGAATTCCGGAAATTATCAGATAGACCGTGATGAGCAGAACGCATCCGACCGTAACTAGACCAAGCACAAGGAAAATTCCATGCACTGTATTTTCAATTAGATTCTTCTTTTTCTTCATATTGTCGCCTCAACGCCGACAAGCGGCCGCAGACGCCGCCGCTCTGTCGGTATTGTCAGTTAGCTGGAACGACGCCTGCCGCGGTAACGATCTCGTTTGCTTCGGCAGAGGTAATGTAGTCAAAGAACTTCTGGGCAGTTTCGGAAAGCTCGGCGCCGGTCTTCGTTACTAGGACGAAGGGCCGCCGCACTGCGTAGCTGCCGTCTTTAACTGTGTCGTCGCTCGGAACGACCCCGCCCACGGAGATCACCTTGACATTATCCTTGATAGACGCCAGCGAAGCGTATCCGATGGCGTTCGGATTTTCAGCAACGGTGGTGATGACGTCGCCCGTGGAGGTCAGTTCCCGACGATACTGACAGACGTCTTCCGTGCCGGTAATCGACTCAAAGCCGCTGCGCGTGCCAGAGCCCGCCTCGCGACCAATCAGAACAATCTCGCCGTCGACGCCGCCAACCTCGTTCCAGTTGCCGATCTTGCCGGTATAGATCTGGGTAATCTGTTCCAATGTAAGATCGGCGACCGGATTTTCCGGATGGACGATGACGGCGATTCCGTCATAAGCCAGAACCGTCTCGGTCAGCCCCTCCGCTTTTTCCTCGTCTTTCAGACTGCGGGAAGAGAGGCCAATGTCGCAACGGCCTTCCAGAGCGGCTTTAATGCCGGAACCGGAGCCAGTAGGATTGTAAGTAAAGGTAACGCCGGGATTGTTGTTTTCAAAAGACTCGCCAAGCGCGCCGATCACCTTTTCAATAGAGGTGGAACCGTCGGTGGAGACTGTGGCGCCCTTTGGAGAACATCCGGTCAAAGCCAAAAGAGAAACGATGGTAACGAGAAGAATGCCGATGTGCTTTTTCATATCTGTGTGCTCCTTGTGAAGTTCGGACTTGGCTTCGTCCTATTGTGAAATGATAAACAGACAACGTAAAATCAAAAAGGCGCATATTGTAAAATCTATGTAAAATTTCCACGGGAAGCTCTACATAATATCGCTCTCTTATGCGCTCTTTTTTATACTCGTCCGACGTCTGTCTCCTAACTTATTATGCCCTTTGCCTCTCCTATCAGCGCTGTTTTGGCGCTATTTGCTCGCAGAAAAACGTCAATGCGGCGCGGCGGCTGTAGCGACGCCTGTTCTTTGGAAGACGCTGTGGAAAAATCTGATTTGGAGTCTCTGTGCGCCGACCGCCAAAATATCCAATAATTTTCGCCTCTTTTGCTGGAATTTCACCAAAATTTTGTCATAATGAGTTCAACAGAGCTAGATGGCAAAGATCATTTTGCCAATTGTTTTTGAAAACCGGCGCTTTTTTCGACGCTGGTTTTTTGTTCCGTTGCAGTCGGCGCGTTTGACTTAAATTCGTTGACTACAATCTCCGCTAACTTCAAATAACCAAGAGCATTAACGCTCTACTAATCATAAAATGGTGAAGCTTGCCATGACCACGACTCCTTTAACTCAAGAGAACCAACCGCCTCCGAAGCCTAAAAGAAGGAAGCTGAAACTTCTTGGCGTCGGCGTCCTCTTTCTGCTTCTTGTTGCCGTTCCGATTCCATATATCTCGGGACCGTTTGAAGCAGAACCGTCTAAAACTCCTTTTTTTATGTTTCAAGAGACGGGGTTTTATTTGACCTTTCAACCTTAGATCCCTTTATCAGCAGAATGGCAGTAACTAATTCGTTTGACGCCGAAAGACCCGTTACATACATCGTTAGGCCCGAGCTCAAAAACGAAATAACGCCGTCGAGCTCTTTTGTTACCACACTCAAAGCTTCCTATAGATGGAGAGTTGAAGAATATCAATACGAACAATTTTCCGACGCAGATCTTTCTTCTTATTTTCGGTCCGGCGAGCCGGAGCGCGCGCGATCGCAGCGATCACCCTCCATGACGCGTTACAAATCTTATTCGATTGAAACGAGGGACCTTGTTTCTGAAGAAGTCGTATCGTCTGAGGAGCTGTTGAATATGAAGAAACACTGTATGCATATTCTGATAGTCATGAGCGCGTATATCCATACTGTATTCCATCCGAAGACAAACTGCTTTTCCAAAGAAGTTGCAGAGTCAAAACAAGCAAAGATTATTCAAAAGAATATTTTTGGTATGTCAAATCGAACGATCAATGGACTAAAATTCCTCTTGATTTTGGCGTCAAAGAGAACGTTGCCGTCTTAGGCTTTGAAATAGTGAGAGAAAAACAATCGATTCTCTTCTTGCTCACTTCGGAAAGAGAGAAAAAAGCCTATCTGGTCAGTTACAATTATCAGTCCTTTGCTATTGAGAAAACAATCGAGCTTCCCTCCGACTGTTCTTCTCGCTACACTAGAATGAGGGTTCTGAGCGGCGCTCGTCATTTCTCTGTAAATTATTGGGAGAAAAAGACAAGCTCTTTCAAGTTAAATATTTTTCCACAAATGATTTAACAAAAGTCAAAGAAATAACTCTTCCAAACTTCCGCGAAGGACTAGGAGGTTTTGTCATATCGCCCGATTTACGTTACATAGCGTATGGAGGGAATGGTCTCTACCTTTTCGACGTCGAGCGTCAGCAAGAATTCTATTTGGGATCAACTCGAACTACTTATTACCAGCGCCTGCTTTCTGATTTCTGGCGCAGTCTTTCCGACTCTGAGCACAAATCCTTACACCCTCTATTCGCTAAGAGCTGTTCCAGGGTATGGTCGATCGGCTTTTCCAAAGATTCTCGCTCTCTATTTGCAGCTGACATGCTAGGCAACTTTTACCAATGGGATGTTGAAAGCAAAAAAAGAATGTGAACTTTATCAGTTCGAAATACTAGAGAAACGTTTGGCAGAAAAAGGGCGGCTAATAACCTGTCCGTCAGAACCGACGCCCCAAAGAGGCTCCGATAAAAAGAAAGCGACAACAATTCAGCCTGTCTGAAGACAAGGACGCTGCCAAGAAGCCGACAACGCAGAAAACGCGCAATTGGGAAAGTCGCGTCTGGCGACGCTTTATTGAATAACGGAGACAAAAGCTGGATAAGAGCTTCTAAAGACGACGTCTTAGACGCTCTTATCTATGCCTGTCTTTAACTGTCTGCAACGGGAGCTTCTTCAGCAGCAGGCGGTTCTGTCGTATCAGGCGCTTCTTCGACCGGTTCTTCGCCGTCCTCTTGCGTCGGCTCGAATAATTTCTTACGCAGCGTTTCGAGCGCGCCTTGCGCCCATTCGTTCTCGCCGTACAGGACAAGCGCGGCGTTATACATCGTTTTAGCGCGCTCGGGCTTCTCTTGAGCAATTTCGAGAATATCGCCAATCTGCTCATTAAGGAGCGCCAGATCCGCAAGGTTCGTCTTTTTAATCTCGCTTCGCAGCATAATGAGCCGCCGTTTTGCAATGTAGACCATCTGTTGCTGAACCGTCATTACAGAACGGCGCTGACCGTTCCACTTACGCCACCAATTTTCTTGCGGGCGTATACGACGAAGGTCCTTGCTGGACAAGCGGCCGTACTGAAAGAAATCGGCGTTTTCGTCGTCTATTTGGTCGGCGTCGAGCGTCTCCTCAAAGGCGGCGAGTTCTTCTGCCGTCGTCGCTCCATAGAGGAGAATAAACGCGCGGAGTTTCTCCAATCCTTTTTCTTGATTATCGGAAGATTCGCGGCATACGTCAAGGTACGCGCGTTCGATCGGCGTCTTCGCCGCCCCGCGGCCTACGTTTTGAATCTGACGTTCCAGACGAACTTCCAATTCTTCTATTTTCAACTCGGATAGAAAATAGTTTACGCGGGCGACGCGCTCGTCGTCGGGATATGTGTCGACAAACTTCTGCATATCCTTTTCTGAGCGGCGCAAGACGTCTTCAAAATCTGCCGATCGGCACGCCAGGAGTTTTCGATCAAAATGATCGTACATTTTGTCGGCGCTCGGCGTCTTGAAGAGGTCGGCGACAAGCATCACAATGCCAAAAAAGACCAAAAGCATCACTACCATGCGGATCCAGTGATACTTAGAGTCTTCGTAGTCTCTCTCTCTTGGCAGCCGGTCAAGTTCCGTTTCGTCGACTTGTATGAACTGCGAACGCTTGAATTTCTCGAGAGGAATGGCTTCCATTTCCTCCGTCGAGGTCGCCGGGGGCGCCGCAGAAGGCTCCAAGTCGTCTTCAAAACTCGGCGCCTCAGGGGCAGACGGCTTGGTCGTGCTCGTTTCCGGCGAGCGCTCTTCAATGATCGTGGGCGCGTTATGTTTCTCCAGGAGCGAAAGGGCGCGCTTCGAACCGACTCCTTCCTCTTCGACTTTCCGGCTCGGCGCAGTTGCAGTCATTCCGACCTGCTCGGAACTCGAAAGCGTGAAGTCGTGATCGCTCGAATCTGCGTTCGGCAACGAATCGACTACTTCGCTCGCCGTTTCGCCCGTCAATGTCGACGTAGGCGAGTGAGAAGAATACGCCGGCGCCGTCTCGCCTTTAAGAGCAAAATCAAACGCGCCTGAATCGCTCTCGAGCCCTTTCGGAGCCGCTAACTCCGACTCCGGCGCCGCTTCTGTCGTTTTGTCAAACGGCGAGGAAATTTCCGGCTCCTCTTCAGAGACGGGACAATATGGAATATCCGGCGCAATATCAGCGTAATCGGGATTGCTTTCGCGCAACGACTCGTCGCTCGGATTTTCCAAATCGACGCGAGAACTTCCGACATTTTCTGGCTCTGGCTTGCGTTCCAACGAGAACTTCTGCCCTTTAAACGGATTATCGTCAGGATAATTTGCCGACGTCTTCAGAATCGCTTCCAGTCTTCGCCCGATAACGCGCGCGTCGCCAGGACGCTTAGTCGTCTGAATTTGGAGAAGATCGAAAATAACGTCGTCGACGACTTTCGGAGTCTCCGGACGAACCAAGCGAACAGAATCCGGCGAACTTTCACGATATTTCTGTAAGAGCTGCGCAAGATTCCGCGCTTGATAAGGCGGGTTGCCCGTGAGAAGCACGTACATCAAGGCGCCGAGAGAATACATATCCGTATGGGGAGTCAACGATCCAGCCTGCGCCTGCTCCGGCGCCATGTATTCGATCGTGCCGACAACTTGGTTTACCCCGGTAAGACGCGAACTGCCAAAATATTGCGCTATGCCATAGTCGGAAACTTTCACGACGCCGTCGTCGACTAACAAGATATTCGCAGGCTTGATATCGCGATGGACGACCCCGCGGTCATGCGCGTGTTTCAGCGCGCGGCAGATCAGAGCGCCGATATGAACGACTTCTTCCCAAGTAAATTGACGGCCGCGTTTTAACAGAGTCGACAAACTTGGTCCGTTCACGTACTCCATTGCGTAATAGAGCACGCCGTCTTCTTGTCCGAAGCCGTAGAGCCGAACAATATTGTCGTGCCGCAGCATTTTCATTGTCGCAATTTCAGCGGAGAACCTTTCACGCTCCTGTTCCAACGGCAATAAGAGCGCTTTCACCGCCACGATCTCGTCCGTGTCTTCACGACGCGCGCGATAGACGGCGCCCATGCCGCCGCGGCCAATCATTCGTTCCAAGATGAACGGACCAAATCGTTTTTCTGAACTCATAACTACCCCAAAATCAATGATTTTTTGAGTGGAACGCCAAAATACGACTTCGCATTTCCTCAATGTTTGGGAAACTGTCAGATTCCGAATGAAATGACTGTTCGGAAAATGATAAAAACAAAACGGGGAGACGACGACAAAAATCAACGCCGGGTATTACTGTTAAAACGCTGGAGAAAGCGTCTAATCTTTCAATAACGTCATAATAATTCTCCAACATGACAAGCGTCCATGCGCGTTACTTCGGCGGCGTGAACTTCACCTTCTCGACCATCTTTACCACTTGATCTTGTGAATTAAGATACCCCGTAACCGCAGTGATCGCCTCGACGGTGTATTCGTAACGCAGATTTGCGTCGCAGTCGAGCTCTATTTCAAGATCGTCGCGGAACTCAGGAACGGCGCCGCTGTACGCCTCTTGAAAAGATACCCCGTTGCGGACGACATAACGAAAAACAGAAGCCCGAAGCGACTTCATATCCTCTAATTTATTTTCGCCAAAAATAATGCCTGTCAGTTGACCGTTGGCGTCCGCCGTCAATTTGACGATCACTGGCGACAATTCGTCGAGCTCCGGAACGGCGGTCGACTGGGCGTTCGCGGGCATACGAATGTTGAAATCACCCTCCACTTCCGGGGTTTTATAGGTAACGACAAAGAAGGCGAGCAGCAAAAAGACGACGTCGATCATCGAAGTCATTTGCATCTTTACCTCGTCTAACCCGACTTTAATCCTCCGTTTTTTCATAACCCCGACCGCTCCTCTTGAATTCTATGACGCTTAACGGCGCCTCAATGCGCCACAACGACGTCTATTATGATAGAAATTGGGTTCTTTTACAAGATAACACAGCAAAAAAAGAGAAAAAGAACGAAATTTCCTAAGGCGTCTGCCCCATACAATTAAAAAACGCCGACTCGAATCCCGATCGGCGTTTTCACTATGCTTCGTTCGCTCCAAACGACTATGAGCCGACGCTGGACAAGACGCTCACAAAGACTGGCGATTCTGTAAAAGCAACGGCGTCCATAGGAACAAAGGACGCTGTCGCCGGACGCGACGCCGACCTCTCTAAAGTTGGCTCCTGCAATTTTCCGGTCGTTTCCGCTTTAGGACGGCTCTTGGAACTCGACGCCGCGACGGTCGGCGCTTGCTCTTGCTGCGCGCTCGAGACCGATTTAACATGGGAAGCCGACCGGTCGCGCGTTCCCTCAAAGAAGCTGCGCAACGATTTAGCGCGAATCGGATGCCGAAGCTTGTTGACGGCTTTCGCCTCAATTTGGCGCACGCGCTCGCGCGTTACTTTGAAAATCTGCCCCACTTCTTCGAGCGTGTACGCGTAGCCGTCTGCAAGACCAAACCGGAGCCGGACAATCTCACGTTCACGGAACGACAGCTCTGAAAGCGCCTCGTCAAGCCGTTCGCGCAGCGCGAAACGATGAATATCAACGAGAGGGTCGTTCTTTTTCGGATCTTCTAAGAAATCGCCAAAGAAGCTTTCATCGCTTCCTTCGATGGACCGATCCAAGGAAAGGGGCGGACGCGACGCCTGGATCGCAGCCCGAATTTCAGGGAGGGACAGGCCGGAAGAATCTGCAATCTCCTGTTGCGTCGGAGCCACTTGAGAGCATCGCGTAAGTTCGCGCGTCGCTTTTCGGATTGTTTTGATTGTTTCCAACAGATGGTTCGGAATGCGAATAGCGCGGCATTGTTCCGCAAGCGCCTTCGAGATCGCTTGACGAATCCACCAGGTCGCATAGGTCGAGAACTTAAATCCGCGTCGGTACTCGAATTTGTCGACCGCGCGCATCAACCCCGTGTTGCCCTCTTGAATAAGGTCCAAGAAACTCAGCCCGCGATTGCGATAGCGCTTCGCAATGCTCACGACAAGCCGGAGATTGCCCGCCGAAAACGCGCGTTTCGCCGACTCAAATTCATGACGGCGCTGCGCGACAAACGCAAGTTCCTTTTCGTATGAGGCAAAAGTATCGCTGATAGCGAGCCGCTGGCGCCGCAGAAACACGACAAGACGGCGATACTCCTCTCGAAGAAGGTCCCAATTCGGCTCGCGCTCCTCCTGTTCCGACGATTCAACATTGCCGACCGACTCGCAAGATCGGTAAGACACAGAACGGGCGTTCATCGATAATTCGTTAACTTCCACGCGTCGAGGAACTGATTTCACATTACGGAACGAACTGAGAACGTCGCGTTTTTTCCAACCGCCTTCCATCGTCCAGAGGTCGTCGTATTCGCTCGTCCCCTTTGACCCCGGACAAATTTGACCGCCGCGAGACGCCGTTTCGGCGTCGTGACGAGCGAGCGTCTCCCGAAGTTCTCTTGCGCGAGCAAGTCGTTTGCGCACAACCGCTTGACGGCGGACCGCCTTTTCGAAAAAGGGAAGAAAAGACTGCGTGCGCAATTCGAGCTCGTTAAGAAGCCTCGAAGCGCGTATGCGGCGGCGATTGATAGCGCGGCGAAGCGCGGCGCGTTCTTCCGGCGAGGTTGTTTTCGACCGCATCGCGCGAAAGTCCGCTCGGTTCTTCGCGAGCATCTTTTTTAGGGTGCGAAGCGTTGGATTCAAGAGAGCAAGGAAGCGCTGTTTCGCTTCGAGATCAGAGACGGAGACGTCGATAGTTCGATCAAGTCTGGCGCGCCCTCGCCGAATTTTTTCTAGAAGTTTGATAAGATCGCGAACAACGCAGTCAAGACGAAGCACAACACTGCGGAATCTGCGGCGCGTGTATTCAATCTGCGTGGCGGCCGCGCGCTCCTGTTCGCGCGTAAACATGGGGACATCGCCCATTTGCACCAAGTAGATCCGAATAGGATCGTCGTAAGAATCATTTGCATAGTCGTCGTCGACGACAGAACTAGAACGCCGTATATCGTACTCTGAGTCGTCCATTTCGTCGGAAAACTCGCGCCTGTCGTCGAAATACGCTTGATCGTCGTCAAAGCTGAAATCGTCTAAGTACAACGACTCGCATACATAGCGTTCCGGATCAAGATAAGACGAATCGAAACCTTCTTCCCGATCGAAATCGTCAAAATCACGTTTCATAGAAAACGGCGCTCCTGTTTGTCGCATATTGAATTCGTTGTCTTGTCTTGCGGGATTTCAGGTCCGCAAAACGTAAGGTCTGCAAACGCACGCAGGAAACTTCCGCTGCACAAGCGTACTATGCGCTGGCGTCTCTTGCTCCAAGCGTTGGCAAGAAATACCTAAGCGCGCATTTTGACACGTTCGCTTGATTTTTTATCGGCGTTCCTAAATAGAGCCTCAATCTCTTTAGTTCAAACAATGCAAAAACTTAACGCACATAAGTCGTTTTAAAAGTCGCATCTGTAACGTTTGCAAAAAAACCTTAAAGACAAACAATCGTTATAAACCGTTGCTTATCTCTATTTTTAAAAGAACGAGCGTTTACGCATAACCAAAAAAGTTTCGCCAATCCAATACAAAAGCGGAAGCAAAATACAAGCGCGTCAAACGTCGTCGTTTAAGCTGGCGCTAACCGTCGTAACCGTTTCTGCTCCTACGTTTCCAACGCAACAAACGTAAAAAACTTAATAGACGTCAACAGTTAGGCTTTCTTAAAACTTTCTGCATTCTACTTAGCTTACCCTTTTTTTCAACTAATAAAAATTTAAATTATCTAGTTTTTTCCTTTTACCAAGACTGTTTAATTAAAGCTTTCCTCATAACCGTTTTTATCCACACGCCATTCTCAAATCGAATAATAAAAATCGCCGCGCTCTGGAATTTCCATTACGATTCGTTACAATTCTCTTAATAGGTCTTCCTGAGCGTTCTCTTTGGAAGACAGGTTTGTCAATAAGCGCACAAGGACGACGGGCGTTCATCGCAGGAGAAACAACGTGGAGCTGATCGACGTAGTAACGGTAGACGGACCCGCCGGGGCCGGCAAAAGCGTGGTTACGCGCAAACTTGCGGCGCGGCTTGGGATCGAGTATCTCAACACGGGGGCAATGTATCGCGCCATTGCGTTACAAACGATTCGTCTTGGCTTGGATCTTGAAGACGTCGACGCGTTGACTAGAGTCGCGCGCGAGTCGGTCCTGGAATCACGTCGCGGACGCACGTTCCTCAATGGAGAGGACGTTACGGACGCCGTCCGCGCTCAAGAGATTTCGCAGGCGGTCCGCTACCCCGCCAACGCGCCGCCAGTCCGCGCGATTCTCGTGGAACAGCAGCGCCGCATCGGGCTCGAGCGTCCGATCGCCACCGAAGGCCGCGACCAAGGCGCCGTCGTCTTTCCGGACGCGCGCTGTAAATTCTTCTTAACTGCGTCGCCTGAAGAACGCGCTCGACGACGCTTAGGAGAACTGCGGCGACGCGGCGACGACACGCCCTTCGAACTCGTTTTGGAGCAAATCATCGACCGAGACCGAAGCGATATGGAACGCGAGGTCGGACCCCTGTGCGAGCCGGAAGACGCCGTTCGGGTCGACTCCGACGGCAAGTCGATCGAAGAGGTCGTCGCTGAAATGGAACGAACAGCGCGTGAACGCCTTACGTTTTTACAATAATGGGACGCGCCGCGGCTTGCGCGGCGCGTCGGACTCTATTGCAACACCGCAACTAAAAGGACTATAAGGATCAACAATATGTCGAAACTTCATCTTTGTCTCGCCGCCGCGCTCGCGGCTGCGTTTGTTTGTCCAAATGCATTTGCCGAAAAACCGCTTGATCCTGAGCGAACAAAAGTCAGCGTCGCGGATTCCGACGCCCCTGAGACGGTTACGACGACCGACGGCAGAACTTTGAAACTCGCCTGGCAAGACGAATTTAACGGCGAAGGCTTGCCCGATTCCTCCAAGTGGAGTTATGAGGTCGGATACGTCCGGAACAACGAGGAACAATACTACACTGACGGACGCCTCGAAAACATCTTCCAGAAAGACGGATACTTGACAATCAAGACGATTAAAGAGAAGTATCCGATCGAAGGCAAGCCAAACAGCAAGGGCAAAAAAGAAGCGGACTATACCTCCGCCGCTATTGAAACGCTCGGAAAAGCCTCGTGGCAGTATGGACGCGTCGAAGTGCGCGCGCAGCTGCCGAAGGGCAAAGGGATTTGGCCCGCCATCTGGATGATGGGCGACAATATCAAGACGGTCGGCTGGCCCGCCTGCGGAGAAATCGACGTCATGGAATATGTCGGACACAAGCCCCAACGCTCGCACGGCACCATTCATATGCAGAGAAAAGGCGGGGAAAGATGGCACGTCGTCAGCAAAGGGAACAACGTCCTGCTCGACCGACCTGAGGAACAATTCTACGTCTACACCCTTGAATGGACGCCTGAACAATTGCTCATCCTTGTCGACGATCAGCTTGTGCTCGAATTTAATAAAGCGGAAGAAGAGCCCAAAACCCCGGCCTGGCCGTTCGACCAAAAATGCTACATTATCATCAATACGGCTATTGGCGGCTCTTGGGGCGGAGAAATCGCCGAAGACACGTGCCCGACAGAATACAAGATCGATTACGTCCGCGTCTATCAATAATGCATGACGATCGCTTAAGAATCATTGCAGAGCAATCTGAATAGAGAAAACGCGTCCGAACCCATTGCAGTCGGACGCGTTTTTGTCTTTTTAAAAGGTCCGCGCGTCGCTCGACGTCTGCCGCCTTGCAGACTGCGCCGGAGTCGACGACTTCGGAAGACTGACCCTTCTCGAACCGTGCGGAATAGCGCAAAGCGCGGCAAGGAGAGACTGGGAACAGACCTCGGTCCTGCCCGCGCTTATTTATAACGGGCGCCGCGCGCTGAGCCCCGGCAAAGACGTCAAAAGACTTCCTTCCGAAATTTCTGCAAGGGCCAAAAGAAAAACAAGACCTTTGACGATTTTGTTAGTGAACATGGGAACGCGATCTAGTCCTTCCCTTTTGACCTAAAAATTACGTCGCCAACATTGAAAAGGATAAACCAAAGGAAGGCCAACAACGCGCAGACGCCTCCCCAGAAAGATTTCCAAGTCAATGCAAAAAGTATCGTTGACAGCATTTCATTTCTCCTTGAAAGGCATTGGTTAATATGTCCGCTAGCGGTATCCGAGCCGGTCGCGCTTACGTTGAGCTGACCGTCGTTGCCAACAAACTATACAAAGGTCTGGACGACGCACGAAGCAAGGGCGCTAAATTTGCCGCAGGAGCCAAGGAAATTTTAATGACGGCGTTTCGCGGCGCTCGACGACCAGACGCCCTGGTTCGAGGGGTACCGGTTCAACCTGCGCCCAGTTCGCCGCGTTGACCGAACAGGCCAAGGAACTCGGACGGAGGACGTCTTGGACCGCCGCGCAAAACGCCCATGCTCGCAGGAAAACGATTAATCTCCCGCAACTGAAACGGAAATCTTTTGTCAATACCGAATAGCGGGCATACAGTCTTCGTCAAAATCTACATATCTCCAAAACACCGCGCGGTCGTTCCAACCTCCTTCGCGTTTGGTCTTCGCGTGATAATAGTACCGCATTTGACCCGTCGTATCGCGAATGAAAGATCCGTGCCCGACGCCGAATTGGAACTCGTCGCTTTGGAACCACGGCTTGTCAAATTTCTTCCATGAATTCGGATCCAGAGGATCGCTCCCGACCAGTTCCAAAAGGGCGACCTTGTAGGTCGGAAGCCAACTTGCCCCGCAGGAATAGGATAAAAAGACGCGGCCGTTGGGAGCGCGAAGAATCTCAGGTCCTTCGGCAAGACCTCGAGTTTCGGGACGTTCCTCGACCCGTTCCCAGAGATAGTCGGCGTTGTCGCAAATCTTGACGCGCGGTCCTGCCGTCTGCGTCAAATTGTCTTGCAGCGGAGCAATATAAAGGTACTGGATATCTTGGTCGTCTTCCCAGCCGGACCAAATCAAGTAAAACTTGTCCTGGTGAACGAAATAGGTCGCGTCGATCGCCCAACGATTATTCGACTCGCCGTCTTCCGAATCGCCGGTATAGACGGGACCGTGCAATTCGTATTCCGAAAAGGGATCGTCGTTTTCCGAGATGAGAACGTATGTTCGATGGTTCTCGTTTCGTCCGTTGGACGCGGCAAAAAGGACGTAAAATCTGCCGTTGAAGAAATGGATTTCCGGAGCCCAGAGCTCGCGGGAATAAGGTCCTCTTCTCGGCGCGCGCCAGATGGTATGGCGTTTGCCCGGCTCGTCGAGCGAGTCGGATTCCCAAAGACAAATAGACTGAGCAGGATTGTTCGACTGGCTCCAATAGTATTTGCCGCGGCGCTCGATAACCCATGGATCGGCGCCGGGACGTATGTAGGTCGGTTCCAGCCGTTTCGTTTCGCTCGGGCTCGGCTCGTCGGCTTTCGTTTCAGAAGACGAAACGAAGAGCGCAAAGAGCGCCAACAACGCTGCGGCGCCATAAAAAACTTTTCGCGTCATTATATCTAACGTCTGTTTTAAAAGGCTTTATTGAATATAATTTTGCACAAAAACGCTGATTTGAGCGCAATAAATTCGTTGAG
>JAQVHZ010000139.1 GCA_028695965.1 Thermoguttaceae bacterium
CGAGTCTTGCGGTCAATCCTTCCCTCTCTTCGGCAGAAAAGTTGCCAAAGAGACGTGCGACGCGCTGTTTGGTCTGGATCCAAGCTTTGCGGCGCGATTCCAGAAAAGAGGGACGGAGTATCTTTTCGTCTCCAAAACACTCGAACTTGTAATCGCCAATGACGGCGCTTCGTTCGTTGAAACTGAGAGAACGCCAAATTGAGTCGAAACGCTCGCGCGCGTATCGACGAAACGTTTCGCTAAACTCGCTGCATTCCGACAGAATACCCTCTAAACCGCGAATCGCATGACGAATCTCCGCCCAAAATCCCTCGCGGCCTTTGATCGTCCGTTCTAGTTCGTAACGGTTTTCTAAATCCTCAAGGTTCTCTCGTAAAACGCCGATCAAATCGTCTTTTACCACTCCAAGGTACGAAGCCGCTGTATCTAATGGGCAACCCTGCTGCTCGTCCGATCTTATTGACGACATTAGTAACTCTACGCTCCACAAACAAATGAAAAGAATAAAGAATCAAAACGCGCAATGTGCGCACCAAAATGATTGTCGCATAAGAGAACGCGTTTTTCAACCCCTAAAAGAAAAAACTATGACCAAGAAAATAAAGCGGATCAACCGCGTCCCCAACAAACGCAGTTGATCCTGAAAAGACCTTGTTAAAACAAGAGTCATGCGGTCCGCGCAAGCGCGTCGGACGCCGTCGCGTTATTATTGAACTTTGCAAATGAAACGAACGACGCCAAATTCCTTCGGTTGAAGCGGCTCGATAATTTCCCAGCGAAGGACCAAAGAGCCGCTGTCGCTCAGGTCCGCCAGGAAGTCGGCGGGAACAGACGACTTAGCCGTCCCGTCAACGTAGCGCAGACGAGCGGAAAGATTGTCGAGAATCGTTACGTTTCCAATCGGTTCGTCTCCGATATTTTCAAACCGCAGCGTAAATTCGACAAATTCGCCGGGACGAGCCGCGTCTTTATTGGCAATTTTGATAACGCGAAGTTTCGACGTTACCGTGCCGTCTTTGATAGCGTAAATTGTCGCGGGACCGTCGATATAGACGTTCGAGAACGCGTTCATTTGATCGGTAGCTACCGCGATCCCTTCTCTGCCGCTCCAGCTTTGCGCGGCTGTGGCGCCGTCCATAATCAACACGCTGTCTTCGGTTCCAAGACTCTCGACCGAATCAGAAGTCAACATTTGGTGCAGACGAAGCTGCCCGTCCGCTTCAATGACGCCGACCCTGCCGATCGCCGTCGTGGGCGCCATCGCAGATTCGGCGCCTGCGACCTCTTGCGTGCCAGTCGCCGAGAGGAGCTTTTCCTCTTGAGAGCGAACGTCAACTTTAACGGTATGGTCTTCTTCAATAACTTCATCGGAAGTCGTCGCCGTACTAGCTATATCGCGCTGGTTTCCTTCAATCGGCGTTACGATTTGACGCACGGCTCCAAAACGAGGGCTATAGAGAAAGACGCGATTCGCGGGCTCTGTCAAAATACGGCCGTCCACCGTGTCGAAGTGCGCGGCGGAATCTTCTGGATCGAGATTCTCGACAAGCCAATCTTCATGCGCGACAACCTTGTCTTTGGAGTCGCCTCCGGAAGCGACATATTCGTCATGAGAACTGCGGGGCGCGTTCGTGTTGAGCGGCGCGGATGGATTGGGCGCCGCGCTATGCATATCCTTAAAGGGTTCTGCAATCCTAGGATCGACGACGTTCGGTTGAACGACAACGCCGCCGGGACGAGATTCGTCAAGCGTAACAGCCGCGCGGGCGGCAACTCGCGCCGACACGTTTTCCTTCGTCATTTCAACGCCGGGCTCTTCTGCGTCAGGCTCTTGAGCGCGAACAATCCAAGCTTTTTCTCCAGAAGAATTCAAAACGTCTTGATCGACTGAAGCGGCGCGGTAGGTCGAAGGCGCGTACATCGGAACCGACTGAGACGGCGCGGCTTGCGCAGGAACTTGCTGCGCGGGCTGCTGCTGTTGCGGCGCGGCATAGACTTGTTGCTGAGGCGCGGCGTAGGCTTGTTGCGGCGCGACATACGCTTGTTGCTGCGGCGCGGCGTAGGTTTGCTGCGGCGCGACATACGCTTGCTGTTGCGGCGCTGCGTAGGTTTGCTGCTGAGGCGCGGCATAGGCTTGTTGCTGAGGCGCGGCGTAGGCCTGACGCTGTTCGAGAGCAACTTGCGGCGTTTCAGGAACTTGCGGAGCAGTATAAGACGCTCGAGTCGAAGCGGCCGCGTAATTTGTCGACGGAGTCGGCAGCGGATACGGATTAGAATTGAACGCAATTTGCGTCTTGCGCTGGCTCGCTTCAGCGCGGATTTCCTCCAACGTCCTCGCCCCAGGAGGCATCGCTTCCCAGTGTGGAGGAAGCTTCGTCGAACCTGACTTCTTCGCTATCGACTTACCCATCCCCGTTGGATCCGTCTGTTCGCGCCAATCGCCGGAATAGACGTCGCGATAATAAGCCTCCTCTTGCGGAGTCTTTGGATCGTATTGCGCGTAAGGATTGTTTCTAGAAGGAGATCGGGAAAAACCAGAGTCAAAACTTTGACAGGAACAAAACAAAACTGGACAAACGGCGAGCAAAAGAACAATCGCTTCGAACCTACGATTCAATCGGTCGGTAATTTGCGGCGCGCGTTCGACAGAAGTCATATTAGTGTTGGGAGACTTCATCTCGTGGCGTCCTTTCAAAACGACGCTGACGCGTCTTGATGAACAAAATTGATTCTCAGCTCAAAACGAACCAAGAACGACAAATACAGACACGCTCTATGCGCGCTATCGTTACTATCGGCCGTTAATATCCAAAACTTTGTTGTTTTTGTAAAATTCCTAAAAAACAATAAATCAGCTAAAAAGCGCCAACATTTCCCAGCTTAATATCGGCGCGAGTTCTGTCAGAAACGACACGGCGGTTTCTGAGGCTTCCTTAATGATATCAAGTTTAACAAATCCAAGATGCACAAACTTAACGGCAAGCAAAATCAGCACGCAGCCAAGAACTCTGTTCACTACGACAAGCGCTTTGGGATTAAATACCTTTTTCAACGCGCCAACGATTCCGACGATCGCAAGATTACAGCTTATCATCGTTACAAAAAAGGCGAGCAGATACGTCGCTGCAAGCTCAAGTCCGCCCTTCTCCCAGAAGTTGCGAATCAATATGGCATTAATGGTAAAAGAGTAGATCCACAGGTTAGGATTTGTCATATTGACGCCCCAGATTTGCAATATAGAAAGAGGGGGCTTCTTTTGAAAGGCGAAATCCTCGGCCTTCGTCCTGAGCACGCTCCATGCTATCCACGACAACATTACGGCGCCAATGAATGCAACCAACGCAATCCCCCAGTCCGGAAGGGTCATAGCAACCGTCAAGGCTATGGAGAGCGCTATCGGATCGGACATAATCGGCGCAAAAGCAGCTCGCCAACTCGAACGAACTCCATTAGACAAGGTCTCAGAAATTAAAAGCGTCTGCAAGGGACCGGGAGAGATAGAACCTTGTAAACCAAGCCCGGCGCCAAGCGCTATCGCCGAAAAATAGAGTCCCGTCCCTTCTGTTACCATCGTCGCATACCTTGGAGAATATCTAATCTAAAAAATCTTTCGGATTATATCACGGCGCCAACCGCAAATAAGGGGGGAGGAAAAAATATAAGAAATAGGCTGGGACCTTTGCAATTCAAAGCCGCGCGCGGTATACTTGCTCTCATCGACCTCAATTGTCCCACATATATTTTTAAGGAGAACTCTCTTGCAACGCCTATTCACAACAACAGTCCTCTGCGCGGCGATTCTGTCGACCATTTCTGCCGTCTCCGCAGCCTACGGCGACGACGAATTGTCGCTGACAATGCCCCATAATCCGCCTTCGTGGGCGCGAGCCGACGAAGGGTTCGCCGTCTCCGAAGAAAGTGTCGACGGGAAAACTGCAACGCGCGTCGTTCATAAGACGCCTACCGATTGGGCGGTTCGAATACCGCAAACCATTCCCGTCGAAGCCGGACAAATCTTCGAATTAACGTGTCGGATCAAAAACGTCGGTTCTTCCTCTTGCGAGACCGGCGTGATTCTTTACGACTTGCAAAATAAGGCGCTCGACTGGTCCTACGGCGGCGCGGAGATTCATCGCAAGGACGACTGGCAAACTGTCGCCTCTACCTTTGTCGTACCCGACGGCGTCGCTAAAATCGAACCGAGAATCATTGGGCACGGCGACACGAACGTCTATATCGAGTCCTTTGAAATCAAACGAACGTGCAAGCTCGAACTCAGTCCTGTCAAAGGAATTAGCCTGGCAGAAAACCAATATCTGCGCCTTGAGTTCCAAATGGAAGACGCCTCGTTTACCATTCAGGACCTCCGAACGGACCGTGTCTGGCGTCAGTACGTTGCGACGCGTTCTCAATTCGTTCTTGGAGCCGAGCCGATCGAACGCGGTATGAAATTTAAACTGCTCGACGCGCGCTCGCTCGTGAAGTACGAAGCGACAATTCAACTCGAACCGAACGCGCCGGAACTTGTAGTCGCGCTGAGCGCTCCGGCGGAGACGCCGCAGCCTTTTGCTATCGATTACCCCTATCCCTTCCGATCGAAGTCGACCGACCGCATCGTCCTGCCCGTCAACGAAGGCGTTTCGTTCCCTGCAACAGAAGAGGCGCAAGGAGTGAGCGAAGCGCATACCTTTGGCGGACATGGTCTTTGCATGGCGTTTTGGGCGATTGTCGACGACGTCCTCGACCCGTCAAAAAGCTCCGGGCTCATGGGCGTCATAGAAACGCCCGACGATTCCGTTGTTCTCACTAAGCTTAGGGACGTCGATCCTTCCGACGAAGAAGCCGACGCAAAGGGAATCCAAACTCTGTCGATCGGCAGCCGATGGCACGGTCCGATGAGAAAATTCGGATACGACAAGGTCTTGCGTATCGTCGCTGTCGATCAAGGCGGATACGTTGCGGTATGCAAGCGCTATCGTGAATACGCCAAAAAAATCGGTCTCCACGTAACGTTTGACGAAAAAATCGAGCGCAATCCTAATTTAGCGCAAGGGATTGATCTTCTCGTCGGCGCCGCGAATATCTGGTGTTGGAACGGGCGAGGACCAGAGATGGTCCCGAAACTCAAAGAATCGGGCTTCGACCGTATCTTGTGGAGCGCTGGTGGAAACAGCCAAGAGCTTGACGAACTCAACAAACTTGAGGGCGTCTTAACGAGTCGATACGATATCTACCAAGACGTCATGGATCCGGCAAGATACGACGAAATCCCGCATATTCACAGCGACTGGATCCCAGAAGCGTGGCCGCAAGATCTCGCTTG
>JAQVHZ010000053.1 GCA_028695965.1 Thermoguttaceae bacterium
CCGAAGAATCAAGGAGTTCAGAAGAATTGCAACTCGTTATGAAAAGTTGGACATAACCTTTATAACGTGTTTGGTCTTAGCTTTCATTTTTATTATGTTACAAAACTAGTGTCAACACGCCCTAGAACAACGCGCGACTGCGGCGAGATCCTATTCTTCTTCAGTTTGGAGCGACGTACAGCCGTCAAACGCCTTGTCACCAAGGGACGTTACGCTCGGAGGAACTTCTAGAGACTCCAAAGCGACGCAGCGCTTGAACGCGAATTTGCCGATCGTCTCGACCCCGTCCGGAAGCTCGACGCTCGTCAACGCGCTGCAGTCGGCAAAGGCGTAATCCTCCACGTGCTTGAGCGCCGCGCCGCACTGGACCGTCTCCAGCGAACTGCAATATTCAAAAGTTTCCGCGCTGATTTTCAAGAGGGAATCGGGAAGAACGACCGTTTTCAGCGCCTTGCAGCCCTTGAACATCCGGCGGCTCAACTCGGTAACGCCCGTTGAAAACGAGACGGTTTCCACACAGTCGCAAAATGCAAACGCAGAATCGCCGGAGCGTTCGAAACTCGACGGCAGTTCAAGGGACGACAACCCCGTGCAGTACGCAAAGCAAGAGTCGCCAATTTCTTTAAGCGCTTCGGGCAAGACGACCGACTTGAGCGACGTGCAGAAAGCAAACGCAGAGTCGCCGATAATCTCGAGACTCGGCGGAAAATCGATCGACTCGAGAGAAGCGCACGCGTCAAACGCAGAATCGTCGATTTCCCGAAGCGTCTCGGGCAGAACGACCGTCTTGAGCGACCGGCAGTCTTTAAACGCCGACTTGCCGATACGCTGCAGCTTCGACGAAAACTTGACCGTTTCCAACGAATCGCAGTCGCAAAAGACAGAGTCGCCAAAATGAACGAGCGTGTCGGGCAGTTCGACCGACTGAAGCGCGTCGCAAAAAGCGAAGACAGAATCGCCAAGCGTCGTCAAGCCGGAAGGAAGACTAATCGATTCGAGAGAATCGCACGAGCAAAACGCCGAGTCGCCGATCGATCGGAGGGACGACGGAAAATTGATTTCGTCAAGAGAGACGCAGCTTTTAAACGCAGAATCGCCAATATGAGTAAGATTCTCCGGAAGAGAGACGGATTCAAGCAAGGCGCAGTCGGCAAAGACATACGGACCGAGTTCCGAAAGGCTGGAAGGTATTTCGACCGACCTCAACGAGACGCAAAATGAGAAGCAATGTTCGCCAAGAGATTCGACGCCCGAGGGCAAGTCGAGCGACTTCAACGACCCGCAGCAGTAGAACGCGCGAGGACCGATCATTTTCAAAGTCGACGGGAAAACGACCGACTCCAGAGCGCTGCAGTCTTCAAAGGCGGACGCGCCTATCTCCGTAACCCCGGCTGGAATATTGATTGTTACCAGCGAGCCGCAGTTGCAAAAAGCAAAATCCCCAATATGCGTTACTCCCGGAGACAGTTCTATCTCGACGAGAAAATCGCAAAAGGCAAAAGCAGAAGCGCCTATGGAGGTCAAGGTCGACGGCAGCTTTACCGATTCCAGCCAGCCGCATTCGGTAAACGCGCGGGCCTGAACAGCAGTAACTCCTTCGGGAACTTCGAACGTTCTAAAATCGCCTGACGCCTTAATCAGCGTCTTGCCGTCTTCACTATATTCTATCCGCGTCATTACTCACCTTACGCCCTGCTCGAATATATCGTAACCGTCTGTTTGCGTCATGTTGGGACGTCGTTAAAAAGCGCCCATAATCTCGCATAAAATCAAGTATAACACGCGCCAAAAGTAATTGCAAGAAGTTTCCGCGAATTTATCTGCGCAAGGTAAAATTGACGTAAAACCCGCGTTCGACGATCCGTTCGATCGCGCGTTTCAATCGTTGTTTGAAAGTTCCGGACGCGCCGACGCTTGACGGGGGGTTACGGAACTTCCGCTTCGGCTTCTTCCCCAGCTTCGTCTTCCGGCTCGCGGGGCGGCGCTCCCTTCGTCGCCTTCGGCGCGGGCGCGTCTCCCGTCGGCTGATACGAGCAGCTATTTTTCAGGCTGCGAAAGCCAAAAGCGGCAAGTACGGCGGCCCCGAACGCCGCTATCGTCCATAGGATACTCATTCTGCGCGAGAGCGTTTTGCCTTCGCGCTGCCGATCGTCCGTCGCGTCTTGCAGCTTGGGCTCGTCCTGTTGGTTTTTGGGTTCGTCGCTCATTGATAATGCTCCATTGATCCAGTTTTTGAACGTCTCTGCGAGCCAATAGCCGCAGCGGCGCTCTGCTCGCGTTTTTATCTTATCAAAAAGATGAAAAAAAGCAAATGAACAGAGGACCTCAATCTTCAGAAAAACGCTCGGCAAATCGGAGGCGCCGCTGACGGCGCGCGAGACTCCGCCGCCCTTTTCAAAGCCGACAAAATTATTATAATAAGCCGGAGCGAGTCGGCTCGTTCCCTCGCGAAGTCAAACGACGCGCCTCCATGCGCGCCCCGTCGTTTTTTAGCGCCGTTCGCCGCTCGAGCGGCGCCTTAGTCGATTACGTTTTGGAAAGAACCCCTTCCCAAACAACTGCATATAGGATTCCGAGCAATGCTTGATCGCAAGTTCATTTTGGAGAATGTTGACGCCGTTAAGGAAAATTGCGAGAACCGCAACGTCGTCGCCGACGTTGATCGTTTCGTCGAGTTAGAGACGATTCGCCGCGAAAAACAACGCGAAATCGAGGGCCTGAACCAAGAATCGAACCTCGTTGCCAAGTCGATCGGCAAGTGCGCGACGCCCGACGAACGCGAAGCGAAAAAAGAGGAAGGGCGCCTCATACGCGAAAAGATCGCCGAGGTCCAAGCGGAACTCAATACGCTCGAAGCGGAACTCGACGCCATTCAGCTCAGCATTCCCAACATGGCGCACCCGGAAGCTCCGGTCGGAAAGGACGACGCGAGCAACCGGGTCGTCGGATACGGCAAGACGCCCCTGCCCCAATGGTCCGAAGGATTCGAGCCGCTCGACCACGTCGAACTCGCCGAAATATACGATCTCATCGATTTCGAAGCGGGCGCGCGCGTCGCGGGCGCCGGGTTCTACTTCCTGAAAAACGAGGCTGTGCTCTTGGAACTCGCGCTCAAGCAGTTCGCTATCCGCAAATTGATGCAGCACGGCTTCACGCCGACGACGACCCCCGACCTCGCAAAAAACGACGTGCTCCAAGGCGCAGGGTTCATTCCGCGCGGAAACGAAACGCAAATCTACTCGATCGAAAACACCGACCTTAGCTTAGTTGCGACCGCGGAGATCACGCTCGGCGGGCTCTTGACGAACCAAACGATCGATTCGACCGAACTCCCCATGAAGCTCTGCGGCGTCAGCCACTGCTTCCGCACCGAAGCTGGGGCGGCGGGCCGCGCCTCCCGAGGGCTCTATCGCGTCCACCAATTCACTAAGGTGGAGATGTTCGTCTTCTGCGAACCGAACCAAAGCGAAGCGATGCACCAGGAATTGCTCGCTATCGAACGGGAAATCTTCGACGACCTGGAAATTCCCTACCGAATCGTCGACACGGCGACCGGCGACCTCGGCGGTCCCGCGTACCGAAAATACGACTTAGAAGCGTGGATGCCGGGCCGCGGAGGCTATGGCGAGGTAACGAGCACATCGAACTGCACCGACTACCAAGCGCGCCGCCTGAACGCGCGATACAAGATCAAGGGCGAAAAAGGAACGAATTACGTTCACACGCTGAACGGCACCGCCGTCGCTATCAGCCGCGCCTTGCTCGCCGTGCTCGAGCTGGGCCAACAGGAAGACGGCATGATCGTTATCCCAAGGGCGCTGCGTCCTTATGTTCCGTTCGTAACCATTCAAGCGAGGAAGTGATCGCTCGATTCTATTGAGGAAGGGGCGTCGTTTTCAGCGCGCCTTCTTCGCAGCGATATAAGTGGAAGCGTTTATGTTTGACGTACTGCCCGTATTCGGTCTATTAGATTTTGCCCAAATTTGGCTGGCGGTCCCGCTCGTGGTCGCGTTTTCGTTCGTGTACGCCGCGACGCGGTCCGAATCGCCGCGCGAGATACTGAGACGCGCGTCTTCCGTCGGATTTTGGCTCTTTTTCTTCTTAGCGCTCGTCGCCGTGATCTTGCGTCTTTCCGTCTGAACGACGGCTTGTCTCGTTCGCGAACTTGAGTTCCGTCGGCTTATCCGACGGTCAGACGCCCTAAACAAACGAAAACACGCATCTTCAACACTGACAGGAGGACGCCATGAGCGCGTCGACCGGTATGTTTCGCCGCTTTTTCGATAAAGCGCTCAAAGGGTTGGGCTCTATTACCTTAGGCGTCGTCGTCATGACGGTTCTGGCGATCGCGATGGGCTGGGCTACCTTCTTGGAACGAGAAATGGGGACGCCCGTCGCCCAATATATCGTCTACGCGTCGAATTGGTTCTATTCCCTCATTGGTCTGCTTGCGCTCAACCTTCTCTGCGCCGCGCTCGTTCGCGCTCCGAAATTCATCGTCAAGACGTCGGCGTCGGACGGCGATACGACCCGCGTCAACTATCGCGTCAACCGAAGATTGATCCCGTTCTATCTCGCGCACCTTGGAATTTTGCTCCTTCTCGCGGGCTGTTTGACGACCGCTCGGCTCAGCTCCAAAGCGCGCGCGACGATCCCGGAAAGCTGCGCCGCGGAAAAAGCGGTCGCCGTGAATTCGCGGCTCTTCGAAATTGAGGTCTCCGACCTTGCGCAGCGCAAGGACGCCAAGCCCAATAGGATCGGCGTTCCCTTCGCGGGCGGTCCGCTCAATTGGCGCGACTGCGAAAAACCGGAAAATTGGAAAGCGAATATCGCGGACCCGCTGCTCGCGCAAAAGCCCGAGGGTAAGTTCTTCCAAGACCTGGCCAAGGGCGCCGCAAAAATCAGTCATCGCGTCGCGTTCCGATTCGCGAAACTCTCTCGACAAGTCAAGCCGGGAATCATTTACGACTCCGACGGGCTAAAAATCGAGCTGCTCGACTACGCGACGATCGCAAATTTCGTCCCGGTCGCGCCCCTCAAGGGCGAGATTACCGTCGGCGGCAAGAAGACGGCGTTTGAACTTCCCTTCTCGTTCGACACGGCGGGCGCCGACCCTCTCAGCTCGTCGCGCCGCGCGCAGCGCGTTACGCTCGAGGACGGGACGCGCGTCGTCTATCTAATCGCCGATTCTCAACAGGATTTCGAAGCGTTCCAAAACGCGCTTCCCGAGCGCGTCGAACCGACTGAAGACGACGAATTTGCCAACGCGCTCGTCCTCTTGTACGTCGACGGCGTCCGTTTCCAAAAGAGCCTGGCGGACCTTACGCTCCTCTCGCGTTACGGCGGCGCCGACTCCTTGTCGGAAACCTTTTTGTTCCAGCGCGAAGAAATTGCGCGCCGGCTCCAGCAGGAGCAAGAGCGCGCGGACGTCGACCCGGAAGAACGCGGCGACGCAAAGCCCCTGCAAACGATAACGCAGGACGACCTCGCCGCGCAGGCGGAAGAACTGCGCGAGCTGCGCGCCAAATTGACGAGCGCCGCCGACGCCGCGACCGATTCCGGCGCCTCAGAAGAGTCGCTCGGCGAATTTGCGCAAATACGCAAAGAGTTTGAACAGAAAAGAATTCTCAGCCACCTCTGGGCGACCTGGTCCCAACTCGAAAGCGTTACGGAGACGTCCAAAGAATTTTGCGACACGCTCCTCAGAATGCAGGCGCAAAACGACAAAGCCGTCGACGACATAAAGAAGCTCGAAGAAGCGACCAAACTCGGCGATTCCGGTTGGAAAATCGTCGGATTCGAAACGTCGCCGACGATCCTTCCCGGCGCGCAGGAACTCTACGGCTTATCCGCGCTTGTGCAGCTCGAATCGCCCGAAGGCGAGCGCTGCGAAACGTCCCTCTTCTCGGAACTCTTCGAGCGGAATCGCTATCCTTCGTCCGGGCGCGTCTTCGGCGGACTCTGGGTCGAACAGGCGAGCGACGAGGACGCCGCATACGGCCGATCGCAGAACAAAGCGCTCAATAAGCCAAAGCTCGAACTCATGCAAGACCTCGCGGGCGCCGTCGCGTACCGCGTAACCGACGGCTCGGGGCGCGTCAAGTCGGGGCGCCTCGAACTGACCGCGCTCGACCAAACGCCGGACGCCTATTCTTCAGCGCTCGTCAAACTGACCGATTCGCAAGACGCGGACGTCGTCTCGTCCTTTATTATTTCCCAACTTGCCTTTCACGACGAAATCGGCGCCAAACTCGTCCCCGGCGCCTTCCAGAAGGACATGGCGAACGAATTCTACGGGCAGGCGCGCGTGCGCGTTACGCTCGACGACGTAACTGAAACTTTCCTTATGCGCGCGATCCCGCTCGAAAGCGTTTCCAGAGACCAAGCCGCGTTCCTGGAACGGCGGATCGTTTCCAGCAAGCGCCGAGCGGTCGTACGCCTGACGAATCGCGAAATCGACCTTGGCGCCGCGCTCTTCGTCAAGAAATTCTCCGCGACCTACGAGCCCGGCTCGTCGACGGCGGCGTCCTTCTCGAGCCTGACGCGCGTCTTGCCGAAGGGCTTGACCCTCGAGGAACAGCGCCAAGCGGTCCTGGAACACCCGGAACGCGACGTCCTCATCGAAATGAACCGCCCCGGCGTCTTGCGCCCTGAGAACTCGAAGAAAGTCTATTGGGCGTATCAAGATTCGTTCCGCGGACCTTTTCGACCCGGCGATCCTGAATTCGACGACGTCGTCCAAGCGCGGCTCATCCCGGGCGACGCCGTCCCGCGAGAAACGATCTACCAAACGATTATCACGCTCAACGACGACCCGGGCAGAGGCATGAAATACCTTGGCTCCCTATTCATCGTCTGGGGAACAGCCATGTTGGTCTATCGCCGTAAGAAAAACGCGCCTGAAAAGGTCAAAGAACAAGCCGAGCCCTCAAACGCCGAACCGCCGGAAACGTCGGCGCGGTCCGGTAAAGCGTCCGTTGCGGTCCTCGCCGCGCTCGTCGGCGTCGCGGCGCTCGTCGGCGCGCTGACCCAAGCGTTTGCGGACGAAACCGCCCCGCGGCAAGAACAAACAAAGAGCAAGACGGCGGACGGCAAGAAACTAGACTGGACGTCGTGGCGTCTCCTGCCCGTCTACGACGGAGGACGCCGCCAGCCGCTCAACACCTTTGCGGAGATCGTCGTTCGCGACATAACCGGCTCGAACGCCCCGACGATCGTCCTTCCGGAAGAGACGCTCGCTCGGCTGGAAAGTGGAAAACCTGTCAATATGCCGCCGCTGGAGGAGTTCCTGCGCGAAGCGGCGCCCTCCGACGGCTCGGAAGAAGACGACGCGAACCGCGCTAAAATAGAGCGGATGTACAAAGAAGTCGCCGCAGAAGCGGGGAAGCGCCAACAGGACGCGGCGGCGCGCCTGCGCGCGCTTTTCCCGGACGGCGCGCGAAAATTCACGGCGGCGGAACTCCTCTTCTCGTGGATCGTCGAGCCGGAGCTCTGGGAATACGCGCCCTTTATCGAGGACCCGAAAGGCGTCGTCGCCAAAGAAGTTCTGAAAAGAACGCCCGACCAAATCGCCGAGCGCGGCTCAAGGCTCTCGCCGACCGATTTCGACGAGTTCGACGCCGGCGGCGCCTCGCGCGTCGACGCGTTTTTAGCGCAGGCGCGCGGACTTGCGGTCAAGGCGGACGCCCTAAAAGCGCTCGGGAAATTCGAGGAGAAGCTCGCGGCTTTCCGGTCGTTGACGTACGTGCCGACGCAATCGCCGTCGTCGCGCCCTATGTACTACTTCAACAAGATTCTCTACGGCGACGCGCCGTCGGGCATGGGGACGGGCTCGGCGCATATGGTCTCGCAAAGCGCGCTTTCGAAACTCGACGCGTCGTGCGTCAGCCTCGAGCGCCTGCTCGGCAGCCAGACGGCTAAACTTCGACGCGCTTCTCCGTTCAGCGACAAAGATTACGTCCTGCGTCAAAGAACCCCGATCGGGGACGACAAAAAGAGCGGCGAAACCTTGATGCTTGCGCGGCAAATCACGGCGCTTGCGTCGCTCTATCGCCGCTGCCCGCTCTCGACGTCGGGCGTCCTCTTTGAAAAACTGCTCGCGTCCCTTGAAAATACGCTCGCGGAACTCAAAACGCACCGCAACGAAATCTTTTTGGAAGAGACCTATACGGTCGAATATCGCCAAGAGCTCCAGCGCGTCGTATCCTCGCTCGAGTCGATCGTCAACAGCCTTGAACTGGCGTATCTCTCCGTAACGAAAGAACAGCCGAAGACGCTCGCCGTCGCGCCGGTCGTGCGCGCAAGCCTCTTCCGCGCGACCGAAAGTCAAGATTCGCCCTGGATCCCGCTGCAAACGCTCCTGTGGGCGTCCGACTCCGCGTACGCGCGCTTCATCGACCCGCGGCTTGACAAGGCGCCCGACGCGCTCGCCGATCCCGCCGACCTGCCTCAGGACAAAGAACCAATCCTGCCGACCGACAATTTCGTCGAATCGCTGCGCAAAACGCTGGCGAACAGCCAATACGACCGCGCCCCGGCGCAAGCGTTCCTCGACGCCGCGGAGGCGTACCGCGACCGCAAAGCGCCCGACCGCGCCGCAAAATTCAACGCCGCAACGACGCGCTTCAGCGATAGTATGTACGAACTGGGCCGAGCCGCGGAAGAGAAGCGCGTCGAATTGGCGGCGGCGGAGATGAGCGACGAAGCGGCGCGCGAAGAGTTCCTCGCGAAAACGTGCTATGAAGCTCCAAGAGGGCTAAAAGCGGAACTCTTCTACTACGACCTGAACGCGTACTTCTGGAACTGGGTCGCGTGCCTCCTAGCGCTCGGCGCGTTCATTCTGTCCTATCTGCGCCAGCTGGTCCGACGCTTAACCGGCAAAGAACCTCTTAACGAACATTGCTTCTTTACGTTAGGGCTCGTCTTTTTGAAGCTGAGCTGCGTCGTCGCGTTCCTTGGGGGCGCGACGCGCGCCTACATCACGGGCTGGGCGCCTGTTGCAAATATGTTCGAAACGGTGGTCCTGCTCGCGTTCCTTATCGCCGCGATCGCGCTCGGTTACGCGACCGCGCCCGCGTGGACGAAGCCGTATCTGAACGCGTGGCGCGCGACCGCGTGGCCCTGGAAGGTCGGCGACCCGTCCGAAAAGAAGATCGCCCGCGCTATGGCGATTCCCCGCGCGATTCTGATCGCGCTCTGTTTTGCGGTCGCGTTTCGCGTCTGGCGCTCCGGCAATGAAGACGTCGCCGTCGTCGCCGGGCTTCTGCAAACGTTCCGAGACGCGTTTGCCATGAAAGGCGCGCTCGACAGTTTCGCCGTCCTGCTCACGTTCCTATTCGTCGTCTGGTCGGTCCCGCGGTTCCTCGTAACCCTTGCGGCGCTCGCGCTTTTCCCGAAGACGCTCTTCCGACGCCCGGACCTGAACACGCCCGACGCGCCCAAGACGCGCAAAGAAATCCTCGCGATCGTCGGCGACGAAATTGTGCAGCGCAAAGCGTTCATTACGGCAAGTTCCGCCGTCGCGCTCGCCGTCGCCGCCGCCGCGTATTTCAACTCGGTCGAATTCAACCCTCATATTCGCCCGCTCGTCGCCGTCCTGCGCAGCAATTTCTGGCTGACGATCCACGTCGTCGCGATCATTGTGAGCTACGCGCTCGGCGCGATCGCCTGGGCGGTGGCGCAGAAGGCGCTGGCGGCCTATATCTTCGGGCGGTACGGCTGCTCCGTCCCCGCCGAACGTCCTGCGGAACCTGTCAAATTGAAGTCCGTTAAAGGCTCGAAGAAACGCAAGTCGGCGGAGAAGACCAAAGAAGTTCAAAAAGGCAAAGAACCCGCCGCAAACGTTCCGGCGACGTTTGAGCCAAGACGCGCGTTGGAAGTCGCCCCCGTCGTCGCTGTGATGATTCGCAGCGCCGTCCTCTTCTTGACCCTCGGCATTATTCTCGGCGCGCGCTGGGCGGACTTCAGCTGGGGACAGTTCTGGAGCTGGGATCCAAAAGAAGTCTGGGCGCTCGTTACGCTCTTAATCTACCTTGTCGTCCTGCACGCGCACAAAATTAGCGGCGGCAAGCGGTTCGTGCTCGCCCTGGGCGCCCATTTCGGAGCGCTCGCCATCATCATGACGTGGTACGGCCTGAGCTTCGTCATGGGCGGAGGGGGAAGACACGCCTACGCTTCCGGAGAGTCGAACAAGATCGCCGTCCTCTACATCCTCCTTGCCGCCAATATCCTATGGGCGTGCTTAGCGATCGCGCGCTACTTGTTCGAAAAGATCAGAAGGCGCGGCGTCCAGTAAACGCGCCGAGCGGGCACATAACCGCCGCGCCGTCGACAACGCGTCTGCCGACGAGTTACGAGGACGGCGTCCCGCGCTTTTTGCGCCGAGCGATAACGACGTCGAGCCCGACGACCGACGCAATGAGAAGAATCGGCGCTAAGCCGGAAAGAAACGCTTCCTTCGACTCCCTCTTCCGGACGACTTGACAGCCCGGCGGCGGGGGCGCGAACGACGTCGACCCGTTGGCGGCAAGCCAGGCAAGAGCGTGCTCTTCGCGAAGCGCGCGGCTCCACGTGTCGTGCCCTCCTGAACGTTCGGTCAACCAGACAGGGTCCCCTCTCTTTCTAGCCGCTTTAAAGGTCGCGCGAACAAGCTCAATATCCGCAATTTCATCGCTGGTGTTATTAAACGCCCACGTTGGAACGCTAAAAGGAACGTTAATATCGGAGTCCTTGGGCGTGAATCCGCACAAGACCTGCGCGCAAAACAAATCAGGGCGTTGGAGCGCGACTTGCCGCGCCATAGTCGCGCCCGAACAAATTCCTAAGGCGGCGACATGGTCGGCGGGAATCTCATATTCTTCTATGAGCCCCTCGATAATCTCCAGCGTATAGTCGAGCGGCGCTATTCCGTATTGGTTGGCTTCAGATTCCCAAGTTGCGCATGATTTAGGATATTGCGTAACAAGAATGTACGCGTTAAGACCGTTGGCGCAGACGATATCGGCAATTCCATAGTGCAAATGTCCTAATTGCCGCGCGTTGTCTACGTCGCCTTCGCCATAGCCGTGAAAGACGACGATGAGGGAGCGCTGGCGTTTCGACTGGCGCTCGAACGGAATATGCAGCCGAAAGGGAATGTCGACGTCGGCGCCGTCGGCGCGGGTCGTTCGATAGATTACTTCGGAAAAAAGAGGATACATAGCGGGATTCGCAGTATAGCCATCCTCCGTCTCGTGCCTTTGAGACGGTTCGCGCGCGATTTCGTACAGTTCTTCCTGCGAATAGGAGCGCTCGACCTGCGATTTGAAGATTACGAATCGGGATTCGGCTCCATAAGCGCCATGAGAGAGCGCCAGACAGAACGCGAAGAGCGCCGCAATGCCGATTATTCGACCCCGCCGTGAGCCGACAGAATCAAAAAACGTTACCACCACTCAAAAAACCTCAACATAACCCATCGGACAATAAAATAAACCGTCGCCGTCGCTAACAAAAGAAGCGCGACAAAACAAAACAAAGTTCCCGCATTAATTTGACCAAATTTCACAAATTTCAAGTACGCCGTTACAAAACTTCGCCATACGGCGTCAGACTTTATATAGGCGAGAACCCAGAGAAAAACCACTAAAAAAGAAGTCATTCTCATGAAGCGCGCCGCGACCGCTTCATCGTATTCGTCGAGCGACTGGGCGAGGAAGCCCCAAAATATCCTAATCCATCCGAGAACAGATAAAACCGTCGCTATAAGCGCAATCTTGACGAAGACGCTCCAACTGACAAAGTCTAAGGTGGAAAAATGGTTCCTTAAAAAATCGGCTCCCCCAAAGAGGGCGAACGAAAGCAAGAGACCGCCTAGAAGGAAAAAGGAAACCTCAACGAGCGCTTTTTTCAGCCGCTTTCCAGATATTGCTTTCTCGTTCGAAGATTCGGATTTCTCAGCGGATAATTTTTCTTTTGTCATCTCGACGTTCCTTAGCGATCCAACACATCCAACCAATATTGACGAATATTAACAACAACGTCGCTATTCCTAATTTTCCGTGTAACGTTATCTTCCTATAGTATACATAGTGTAATATCGGAATGTGCAAACGGTAAAAAATAAACCATTGACAAAACAATTTGAGACTTAAAAACAACTCGAACGCAAGCCAATATCCGAGCAGGCAGCTCCAAGGACGCGCAAGAAGCAAACGAACCAAACGGCGCGAAAAGGACCGCGCGCGCTCAAGGACGTCTCTAAGAAAAGCAAGGTTCTTCTTAGCGCTGACGCAAGGCGCCTCGTTCGGCGCCGACGCGGCGTCTCCCGCGTTCGTCCTGCGCGTCCGTCTTGTTTGGACGATTCTGCGGACAAACCGCGCCGCGCCCAGCGCGAGAACGCCTAGAAGGACCGCTTCCAAAATCCAAAAACGATCGGACGAAAATGGACTCAAATGAAACAAAGGGCGAGCTTGCCAGTAGAAACTGAAAGTCGGAGCGCGGCGCTCGCCGTTTTGAAAAAACGACTCCGACGCCGATTCGTAACGCCAGTTCCCTAAGACGCCGACGAGCAGAATCACGGCAAAACACGCGCCGGCGCTGACGAGGTTCCAACGAACGGCGCGAGCGCGGCGCTTCGGTTCGTCGGCGCCGCGCAAATAGCGGCGCGACAGCCAAACGCGCAAAAGGAAGTCAGTCAGCGCCCAAATCGCGCAGATCCACAGGGCGCGCGACGTCTCGTCGGAGAAGAACCGCGGGTCGAGGCAAAAAAACGCGCGCTGAAACAATCGCGCCAAGGACGCGAAGTCGGTAAACGCCGCTAACAATACGACCAAGGCGGCTAAAAATAAAACGGCTTGCATCATTCAGGCTCCTTGACCGCTTGTTCCGAATCGTCGTCTTCCGTTGAAAGCCGATAGACGTAGATTGTTCGTCCGACGACGGCGACAGGTCGTTGTTCCCACAGCCAGCGGTAATTCTTTTGCTCGTCGAACAAGTAATTGACGCTGAGCGCCAACCACGGCGATTTGCCCGCGTCGACCCTTGTCTTATAAATAGGGCTCGTCTTTTTCAGGAGGTCGTCTCCGTTGGACCATAAACAGACCTTCATCTCCTGAACGTCGTCCCGGCTCTTGACCCAGGCGTCGAGACGATAGGCGTCTTGACCCCAATCCAGATTAGAATCGAGCAGACAGCAGGGAGCCGCGCTCGTTATTGCAGAGTCAAAGCGCTCCAACGCCCTTCCGACGCGCGTCGACGCGCGCGGCTCCGGACCGAGCGGGCGTTCTATTCCTCGCGCGGCGATCGGCGTCAGCGCGTTAAAATACGAAATAGCGTTAGGATAGCTCGCGAGACAACTGAAGGCGGTCTGCGCGCATAAGACGGCGACAACGGCGCGGTCTGCGCGCAGAAGCCGACTCGAGCGCGCTCGATTCCCGTTCGCCCCAAGCCGACCGATCGCGACAAACAAGAAAGGGAGCGCAGGAAGGATATAACGCGAATGCGTGGAAAAGCCCTTTTGCGAACTGATCAGGAGGAACAAGAAGAAAAAGGTCCCCCAAAGAACGAGTTCGTCCGGACAGGCGCCGCGCCCCCTCTTGAACAAAAAGGTTCCAAACGCTAGGCCGCTGAGCGCGAGAACGCCGAGGGGAAGCTTGAGCGCCAGCGCGTAACAATAATAAGAAAACCAGCCGCGAGCGCTCCAAACGCCGCCGCGGTACGACGGCAAACCGCGTTCAAAGTCCAGCCGTTGCGCGTCGATCCCGAGCAGGTAATCTTCCGGCAGAGGAACGGGGAGAAGGCCGAGCGTCGTGTCGGAAAACCGATTGCCCGTGTTGCTGAGCGACTCTTTCGGAGAAGGCAAGCCCGACAGGAGCCGCGAGCGGAACTGATACTCTCCCAGTGGTTTACAGGTTCCGCCAAACAAATATCCCATATTGATCAGCAACAAACTGACGCCCGCGCCCCAAACGAGAAGGTCGCGAAGTTCGACGAAGACGGCGCGGACGGTCGTTCGTTTGCGAAGGCGCCGGACGGTCGCGTCGATCGTCCACATGATAAAGACGAGAGGATAGAGCGCAAGCAACGTAAATTTGCAGAGCTGCGCTATCCCCAACGTTACGCCGAAAAGAGGGAGCGCAAGCGCGGAGCGCGTCTTCAGCCAATAGTGAAAGACTCCGACCGCCGCAAGCGCCAAGACCGCCGAAGGAACGTCCGCGCCTATGGTCGAGCCGTAACCGAGCACATAGGGCGAAAAGGTCCAAAGAAAAGCGGCGACGAGACCGGCCCAGGAGCCAAAGAGAAAACGTCCGTAAAAAAAACAGACGAAGACGCCAGCCAGTGAAAACGATATGGTCGCCAGCCGTCCCAGCCGCAAGTACAGGCGGTGCGAGGGGGTCTCTCTGACGAACGCCTCGCCGGCTTGATATTCGAGGCGCCCATAAGGAGCGAACACCATAGCCTTATGCTCGGAGCTATAGACGTCTTTTCCAAAGAGCGCGGGCGCGGCGCCAACGCAGTCCGACAACGGCGGATTCACCCGGAACGAAGAAAAGTCACCGTGTTTTAACTTCATTAATCCCGACGCTATTCTGCCGTTTTCATTGAAAACGTACGAGCTGTTCCAAGCGAGCGCGCCTTGCAGAGCGGCGAGCGTCAGACAGCAGATCGCCAACGCGGCTTTTTCTAATCGCGTTATTTTCGCGGCGGAACAATTCAGCGTCGCTGCAGCGTCGTTCATGGTCAGAATTCCACGTAGTTGCCGTCGTCGACCGTCGCCAATTTTGCCAGGACATAGTAGCCGATTTCGTTCCCAAAGAAGCGAACGGAACCGTCCCCCATCAGGATATTGCAGCCGGTCAGATGCCAGGAGCCGAGCCCGCAATTGATCGCCGCGCAATTGTCGGCTGCCAACTGGTCAAAAGGACCGTCGATTCTTATTCCAATCTTCGATCCTGGGGTCTTCCTGTCCTCCGACCACCATTGGACGACCGTGCGATAGATCGAGCCTTCAGCAGACGTCGCGCGCGCCTCAAGATACGAGCAGTCGTGGCAACCGCTAAAAGCGTTCATCTGCGGTTCGGCGTTATTGCACACGTTGAGCCCGTCGACCGGTATATGTTTCTCGCCAATAAAGATCTGATTAGTCGCGCCGTCGCGAAGACGAGCGAACGTGTCGCGCGGCTTCCAAGCGGCGTAACGGTTCGCGCCGCGGGGAAGAACCGCGCCGCGAAACGCCCCGCGCTGGTATTTCTGACAATTGTCGTCGTCGGTATTAACAACGCGCACATGGTAATGCGGGTCATAGTCGGCAGAAGAGGCGCGCGCCGCGTTGAAGGGGAACGAACTTGCGTCAGTCGAACAGACAATGGCGTAATCCGTCTGAGGACCCGCGCTTGGACCGTCCGTATGAGTAGCAATGACTTCATAAGAAGCTGGGGACGAGCGTCGCGACGGACAGACCATGTAAGGCACGCTGGCGAACCCTTTGCGTTGTTCCGCCGTGAGGGAGCCCTCCGCAGCCCAAAAATCTTTATCGCGCGTCAAAAATGCTTTTGGACTGTAGTCCGTCTTGTCGAAGGCGTCGTACAGATTCATCTGCTCGGCATAGGGATAGATCAACCCCCACAGCGTGCAGCGTTCTGCGGCGACAGCCGCCGGAGGAAGACCTTTCCTCGCGTCGCTAAAATTTAGAATAGCGAGCCCCATCTGTTTCATATTATTGGCGCACTGTATTCGTCTTGCCGCCTCCCGCGCCGCTTGAACTGCGGGCAGAAGCAAGCCGATAAGAACGCCGATAATCGCCATGACGACGAGTAACTCAATCAGCGTAAACGCGCTGAAACGACGATAATTTCTCTGAAGCATAGAGCCTCCTTCTCGAGCGCCTTCGCCCCGTTCTTCAAAAGGTCAGCAATTCGTCGACCTTGCCGTCGACCAGACGAAAGACGCTCGGCGTTTCAACCATCCAAAGATAGTTCGAGTCTAAACGCCCGACAAAATCAGCGGGAGCGGCGTCCTCCTTCTCGTCGGAAAATTCAACGTCGACAAGCGCCAAAGAGGCGTTTTGAGCCTTGGCGGCTTCGCGTGTCTGCGGCAGAAGTTCATGACAGGTTTTGCAGCCGACGCGGCGCAGCATAACGATCCAAACGCCGCTCTTCAACGATTCGCTCCCGCTGCAAAATTTGAAAAGCGGACATTCCCGGTCTAACCAGAGCTCCGGCTCGAGAATAACGACCGAACCGGGCGCCAGCGAGACGTCGCCGCGTTCTAAGAGGATCGTTTCGCGCTCCGTTTCGAACAGGAAGACAGAACTTGCAAAGACCCCGGAAACGACCAGGCAAGCGGCGAGAGTTGCCCAAAGACGCGCCCCAACCTTCGGAACGAAATCCGAACGACGGCTCTTCCAAAGCCTCGACAGGAGCGCCAAAGAGCAGAAGACAATGGCGGCGTCGAGTAAAAAAGTAACGTACGGGTTGACTTCCTTACTTCCAAAACATCCGCAGCTGGTCTCCCCTGAGAGCCCTTTGAACAGGGAAACGCCTGCGAAAAGAAGAAAAAGGAGGGAGACGGCGGCGCAGGTCAGTTTGGGCGCTAAGCCGCCGAGCAGCCAGACGGCAAACGCCGATTCCGCTATCACCGCGAGAAACTGGACCGTCGGATGATCGACGAGCCAATTCGACGTTACCGGAAACCCCGACGCCAGGAACCGCGCCTTCTCCCAGGAAGAAAATAAAAGAACGCCCGCCACGAAGAAGCGCAAAAGCGTCCACAAGATCGAGTCGAGTCTCCAGCGGCTGGCGGCGACGTCAGAATCGTTCATTTTTGTCAAACTCCCGAAGGTCGGAGCCGGAACAAGAAAGATTCTTGCTCCGCGCTAAAAGTCATTCCGCAGACGCCTCAGGACGCGAGGCGCGGACGTCGGCTTTAAAAGAAAGAACAAGGTATTTTGTCTTTTTCGTACCGTATTTAACAACGAGCCCTTTCTCGACCTTCCCCGATAAGTTTTGCGAGAGAAGCCGCGCCTTCACAACGGCTTCCTCGCCCGGCGGAATAGGAGCCGCTGGGTAGTCGAGAGGTTCGACGCAAGAGGAACAGCCAGATCGAACCTTAGTGATTTGGACGGGCTTCCTGCCCACATTCCTCAAACGAAATTCATGTTCGGGCTGAGAATCAGAGTCAATCGCGCCAAAGTCATACGTGCCTTCTTCGCAGACAAGGCTCTCAGGACTCAACCTCTCATAAGTGATTGCTATTCCCACAAAAAGAGCTCTACCTGCGGCAATGAGCAGAAAAAGCGCGCTCATCGCCGCAATTAAATAGGAAACGTCAATCCTTGCTGGTCGGAGCCGCGTCATTCTGCAACGCAACCGCAAGAATATCCCGTTTCCTCGTTGCCAAGACAAACTTGCCCTTCCTCGCATTCAAGAAGGGCACACGGATCGCCGGAGGCGAAAAGCCTAGGCTGCGCCGGAACGATCGCCAGCAGAACCAAAGCCAAACCGCAGTAAATCGCCGCGGTCGCCCAACGATTCCGACCAAGAATCTTTTCTAGTGTCTGTTTCATAATTTTGCCTCCAAAAAGGTAAGTTTTATGGACGACGTCAACGCGGCGGAGCCGCTGACTTCAACGGCGTCGTTGAAGCCGTTTTGACAAATCGCCAAAAGGGTTGACCGGCGAACACAGGCGTCGCCGCTCAAAAATTACATCATTACTTCCGTTACTTATCCACCGCCGGAGAATCCTCCTCTTTTGCCTCGCAAACAATTTTCGTGTACGCCGGTCTTCGTAATTCATCGTCAACCTGATACTGAACAACAACAAAAAATTCTCGTTTTGCAGCCTTCGTTTGCCGAAGATCAATCTTTACCTTAAACGCGACGGTTGAACGCGGATTCAGTATCCAAGGAAACTCGAACTCAACATCATCTTCTGAAAGAATCTGCATACACCCACAAGAAGGAGAAAGGGCGACGATTCTCGCCGGACGCCAAGAACGATTTACTAGTTTAAGGTCTATGTTGAAAGGCTCATTGGAGCTGACGTATTCAAGTTGAGTTGTTGCAGGTTTAAAAGTTATTTCACGACCAGACACAGCGTTGTCTCGCAGCGAATAGAGCGAATAAGTAAGGATAACGAATCCAAGAACCAGAAGCAACGAGCTCTTTCCGCCAATTTTATTCAACAACAAATTTTTCCGGAAAGGATAACCGCTGTTATTCTCGCTGTTCTGAGACATCGACTCCATAACTCGAGACGCTCCATGTTCGACAATTTTGTTTTTTACAAATTTTTTAGTAAACACATTCCGTTGACAGTATCAAAACCCTCGCGCCATCAGGTTGGCGAAAGGGTGTTATTCTTGCTAAAATTCATTCTTCTTTCCTGCGCCGTCTCACGTAGAGCCCCGCTACAATAAGCAAAACGCCTAGGAAAAGCAAGGCGATACGAATGGGCGATACGCTTTTAGGCGACGCTTGGGAGGCATAGGGTCCAAAAGAACAATGCTTGGCAAGATATTCGTGAAACTCATCCTCGTCGGTAAACTGTTTTTCTGACTTGTTCTTTCCCCAAATGTGAGTAACCGTTTTGTCAGGTTCCGAATCGTCTAATTCCAGAACAATCATACCTTCGGGAAATTGAACGGGACCTAACTGGTTCTCCGACTTTTTATTAAGAGTATAATTTGTAATTGTTCTCGTAAAACTCAGACTGTCTGTGCTTTTCGCGGGGTCTGTGTACAGCTCTTTTTGGTATTCCTGAGGATACCAATGTCCCGACCCCGGTTGGCTTTCTCCAAATCTAGTAACCACTGCCTCATTGTACAGGGTTGGAAAGGAGCCGTCGTCATAGGTATGGACATAGGAATACATTGAAACAAGTCCCCCCTTGCTGAGATTAAAGTCTATCGTTATAGACCAACGACTCGTTTTCATTTCTCCATTTTGGCCTGTGTACTCGTCCTCTCCAGACAAGTCTGCCTGAAGTATCTCGTCGCCTGCGTCGTTTTGTCTTCTCTCAACTCGGGTCGGCGTATATTTCTCAAAGAGTTCCCTATAAGAATCACGAGTTCCGAAGTCCCTAATAGGCAATGTAAGGAACGGCGGAGCCGTTCCTTGCCAAACGTCGCTGGGATTTTTAATGATTCTTCCGCTGTATCTCTGTTTTGCATATTCCGTCAGTTTGCATAGTTCCAAGGGCTCTTTAACAGGAAACGCTTCGTACGGAACCTTTAACTCATACCTCACAGAACTGTCAACGGCGAAGTCTCTTATCACAGTGATCTGTTCGCCCCTTCGTATTTCATCTTCGGTAGGAGATTCTCTGTGGCGAACACGAAAGCGGTATTTATCGTTACCGAGCTGCTCCCACACTTGACCATACGCCTCGTACTTATTTTTTATGGAGCCGCCGCTAGTGATTTGTTCGAAGAAATTATATTCGACATGAAGCGTCTTTATTTCGGCGCGGCGCTTTTCGTCGAGACGGATAAGCTCGGAGAGCATGGCGTCGTCGGCAAGGACGGGCAATGAGAAGATTGTTAAAAAGAGAAATAATACGCTAATTTTTAAATTTTTCATAATCAACACAGCGTTTTCAAAATGGAGAGACGACAGCCGCTATTACTCCCATTTTTCTGACAACTCGGGAGAAATGCTTTTGTACGTATCATAGAACTTACGAATGACAATTAAATCGACACATTGTTTTTCATTCAACGAGGTAATGTTGAGACACGACTATTCCTCCTTTTCAAACGCTGTTTCGTGCGCCAATGGGAACTGACGCGAAAGGAACACTTTGAAAAATAATCAACTGCGACTTGCGCGTTTTGAACTGGGCATGAGCGGAAAGGACGTTATCCATATGCTTGAGTTTAAGGTGTTGCCGATGTGCTGGAAGGTCGAGCGAGCATTTGGTTGGGCAAATCATTTGCGTAGACTATCCAAAGATTTTGAAATACAAGATAGCAAATAAGGAACGCATATTGCAACCTGAATCAAACCAGTAAGTATATCGTCTCCGTTATTTTTGAACTTTCCAAATCGGGAACGCAAAGCTCTACTCGAATAAACAACTTAAGACTGAAAGAGTACTATTCGTTGTTGGCAAGGACTTAGCAATTGTTATGAGTCAATTGGCTACAATATGAACAAGGAAAATATGTTCATCATCTTTCACTTGCATACATTACCAAAACGTTACTGAACACAGGCTTTATTATGTTGCAACAACAGAGTGTCAGCGAGTACCAGATTAAAGATTCTGGAAGCTCTCGATACATTTCGAAGACATATTTCACCCGCAGGCAGTCAATCCTGGCTCTTGTCTCTCTCTTCTTTTTGTTCGCTAGCATACCTTGATTACATAACAGCTATCAAGGAAGCCGTCCTATTCCTGCATCTTCCCCCTGTGATTATCTTCCTCGTTTCTTTTCCTCTTTGCGTCTTCTCCTTAAATCAGTTTTTGCAACCTCTCGGGTAATCATCGGCAGCCCTACAATCTATAATATCCGAGTCCTGGTCTCGAAAACTTCCCGTACAACGAGCAGACAGACACATTGAGTAAAATCGCCAAGTGTAAACGCACATATAAATAGGAACTTCATCCAGCGTACATTCCCACCCGGGCAACAAGTTAGCACCAGCCGAAAGGGCCTCTCCCGGTACATCCCCAGTGCAAGAGGAAACCATAGCCGTCTTATCACAACGCTGGCAAAAAAGACCGTAGACCTGCCCAACCATATCAGCACAGCCAATAAAAAGAGCTAAAGCAAGACACAAAATGACAGCATTTTTCACTTTTGCACCTAAACACTGCTTCCTAGGTTGAGCGGAGCCAGCGTCTGAGGAGTCTCTTGAAGAACACCCACGAAACATTCTGAAATTTTTCATCTGTAATTTCCTTTCAAAAACATAACGTTAAACAAACCGGGAAGCCCTACGTTATAAGGCAACGACAAAAATCAGCGAGTAATAACGAAGCCGCATACGGTTTATTTTGAACGTCGACGAATTACACCCGACAGACTCCATTATAACACGATCCTTTGTAACTTTCTACAAAAAAACTTAAAAAAGTAATATTTTTGGAAAAAAAACTATATTTTCGGCTCCATTTGAAATTTTATATAATTCGCACTAATCCTATCATAAGTGCAACTTATTAAAAATCCGATTTCTTGAAATTATTACAACAAAAGGTCATTATTCTCATTGCAAAACTTGTTCGTTAACAATTTGCAATAGTTGCTCAAACAATTCCCGTTCAACAATGTGATGCGGCAACTGATAAATATGCCTTTGTGAACGCCGCTTTGCGCGTTGTGGCGAACGGTTGTAAACGATATGTATTACCGTAATGTTTTGCAAGCGCTCTACTGTTTACAAACGCACTTATGACATTGAACGAAAAACGGAGTTTTACTCCCAACGCCACAACCTATTCACGATTAATTATCTACAGATTTAGTTTAACAGTCGGTTCGTTGGTCTCCACTCTGGTCATAGGGAGACCAGGCAACTTCAAAGCTCAGCAAACAATCGATGCTCGAAACGATGACGGAATCAATACAACTCATATTGCAGCTATCAGGCAAATTTACATGAAGAGCTGCGCCCCCTGTAAAAATTGGAGGTTGCCTTTATGATGAATTCGCCTTTGTTTCATTATTATTTTGTTTCAAAACCAGTCCAACACACCTGGAAGATTTTTTGCAACTGTGAAGGCAATCTGCGTCCAATTTCATTTGCCGCTGCGCCAAGAGCTGAACCGCCACTGTCAAAAAAAATTTCTATTCTTTGAAAAAATCGTTTGCAAAACTTAGGGTGTATTCGTATAATGTATGTTTGGGGTGTGTCATTCTTGCTGTGAAATAACCTTCACCCGAATTTTTCACAATTTTAAGGTCGCTCTCGTTTTATGCCATTTTCGTTATTCAAGATTGACTCCCGCTTACAATTTGAGAACTTCGAACCATATTGACAACCTGTTAATGAATTGTATCTATGATGAGAAATTTAAGGACTTATTCATTTAGCCTTTTTTTAGCGATCTCCGCTTTTCCGGTTTTTGCCGACGACGCCTTAATCTCCGAGCTAATCCGCCTCGATGAAAGCCGCCGTGCCGAAGTGGAGACGCTCCATATCGAATACGACTTAGCAGAACATTCTCCAAGCGAGTCGTCATATGAGCTTTTGGGAAACGTGTGGGAACAAAACGGCGAAGATACGTTTCGTTTTCGCAATCACATCAAAGATTTTCCTTATGACTACAAATCGGGAGACAATGTGCGTGATATGATAGTTGACGTTGCCATTGACAGCTCGAAAAAATATGAGTTGAGGGTTCCATACGAAGCATTTCCTCCTGACGAGCCGCTGATTCTGTGTGAGCATAGCGACTATAATAAGCAAGGGTACTTTGGAAGAATTACCTACAATCCAGGCAATCTCTGGGAACAAATGCTTCATCCGTTCTTTATATTGCCTATTCCCGGCGTCAACGTTCGCACCACTTACAGAGAACTTTTCGAAAAATCAGTTCCGAAACGAGTTGAGAAAATCGAAAGCGAGGTTGGGGACGTTCTTGTTCAAGTAGAATTTTCAGGAGAAGAAACGGACGACGATTTAATGACGAATCGTTGGTCGACAACGATTGATTTTAATCTCAGCAAAGGCGGGCTTGTCTCAAAATATTTCTTTACCAACATTAGAGACGGCTCTGATTTGCCAGTTCACTGTGAAGGAATAGTCAACAGATTTGAAGAAAGTCATCCGGGACACTGGTATCCGCAAAAGATGCAGCAACTGGCTTATACCAACGACAGCGCTCAAGCAAGAGTTACAACGATTACAATTAACAAATTTGTCGTCAACAAGAAATCGGAAGAAGATTTAGACCCCGTCCAATTTCCTGCTGGTTTAGTTGTTTACGAAACCGATACGAAAACCAATCAAACGGTTTATCATATCTGGGGCAAGAACAAGTCAGAAAAAAAGTTTGCCGACCGAGTAAAATTTTTGGAATATGTTGACGAGCGCTGTTTTTTTGCCGGGGATACTCTTCGAGAGCCTCCTAAAAGCGCTTCGCCCATCCGAATTGTCTTGCTCGTCCTTGGCGCTTTCCTCGGCGTCTTTCTCATTGTGTCAGGTCTCTATGAAAGACAATGCAATAAAAACGAATAATTGGTTGAAGCAATCGGTTGCAGAGTTTCCCAAAAGGTCGTTTTGGTAAAATTCATATTGTAGCAGTCAAGCAAACTATTTAAGGGAGGTTCTAAAAACCCCATTCTGCTCCCCCTTCGATTTTCGGGAGGAATTTTTTGAAGAAAAAACGTAAACATTAACGAATCAGTGAGATTTTTGCTGAACAAGCCCCCAGTACAACCG
>JAQVHZ010000140.1 GCA_028695965.1 Thermoguttaceae bacterium
TATCTCAAGGCGCTGACGCAGTACGTCAGCGTTACTACCTCTTTCTCGATCGAAGACGAAGTCAAATTCGCCGACGTCGAGCAAGCTCTCGAGGAGGCGCTCGCAGCGCGCGCGAACTCTTGGCGCGTCAAGACGGGCGTCGCCGGTCTGCTCGACTACCTTCCGAACGCGGGCTATATGCGGGACGGCAAGTTCGTCTACATCTACGGCTGGCGCCAAGACATGCTCTCCTGCCAAGACCGCAAACGTGTCCGCAAGCTGCAGATCTACGCCGACGCGCTCCCGCTCGTGCGCGAAGATATCGCGCGGATCAACGCCGGAGACGACGAGAAGGACGACGCCTGGCTCACGTTAGCCGAAGCGAGCAATTACTACTTAACCTTTGCCCGCGCCCTGCACGGGGGCGGCGCGTACGACTACTGGCGTCAGCAGACCCTGACCGACCTCAGCGTCCTCCCGGACTATCTCCCTGCAACGAACGTCTATCGTGAGAACCGGTCGAGCGGCGCGCCGGTCGACGAAGCGGGCGCCCCCGTCTTCTTTACCGCTCCCGAGTCCTTTGAAGCGGCTAAGAACGACGGCGAACGCCGCCAAGCGCTCCTGGACGAACTGATCGAAAAATTCCCGGCCTATAAAGCGGACGTCTGCAGTATGCGCGCTCAGGAAGCGCAAGAGGTCTTTGGCGTCCAGACCCTTGCGTCCTACCGGTTCTTCTTCAACGAAGATTCCGGCGCCGACCAAGAGTCGCGCCAAGAGGGGATCTGGGCGCTGAACACGCTCGCCGACAATGAAACGATCGCCAAGCTCGCAACGGGCGTGAAACGGTTCGAACTCCCGCCGGAATACGACTATATCAATTTGTGGCGCGAAATCATCGAGATCAGGGGTCTCTCCGACTGGAGCGTGCTCGTCAATCTCGCCCAAGAGTATCAGAACAGACGCCAGCTCGATAAAGCCGCCGAAGTCTGGAAGCAGATCCTTGACCAGAAGAACATTCCGGACTACGTCCTCGAACAAGCGAAATCTTCCCTTTCGCAAATTGTCGATCCGCGCGTCTCGATCGACGCCAGCTCCGTCGTCGCCGGTACGAAAACGGACCTGAATATCCGATTCCGCAACGCGGTCGGCGCGGAAATCGTCGCCAAGCGGCTCAACGTCGACGAACCGCTGAAGATCGCGCGCAGCGACAAATTCTGGCAAGATTACGGCGGTTACGGCAACTTGAACAGCGTGATCGACCTCATTTTGCGCCAGCAATTCCTGCCGAAAGACGATAAGTCGAACGAACAGCTCGATTCTAAGCAGAGGAAGCTCTTCGAATCGTTCCAAAAGATCGATTTTATCGGCGAAGAAGTCGCGCGCTACTCCGTTGAGTTTGAGCCCGACCCGAACCATTACGACAAAATCAAGCGCGTCGACTTCCCGATCAGCGAGCCGGGCGCGTACCTTGTCGAAATTACCGCGACGGACGGGAACAAAGACGTCGCTATCGTCTGGCTGCGCGACGTCGCCATCGTCCGCAAGCCGTTTGAGAACGGGCACCGCTACTTCGCGCTCGACGCCGAGTCGGGCGAGCCGCTTGCCGAACGGACGATCGAATTCTTTGTTGTCAATCGTCGCTGGACCAACGGTCGTTACTCGATCAAAACCAAAGGATATACGAAACGAACCGATAAAGCCGGGTCCGTCCTTTTCGCCAACGACGAAATTAAAGAACAACACTCGACCGAAGTTCTCGCGATCGTTCCGAAAGACGGGCGCGACAAAAAGAGCGCGGCGCAGTACTCCTTCATGGATTTCCAGGGAATTTGGCGCGTTTATGCCAGCGACGATTTTTTCCAGAACACGCGCGCCTTCTTCGTCTCCGACCGGCCCATCTACCGTCCGAACCAAAAGGCGGAATTCAAATTCATCGTCGGGGACGCTCGATACGACGCGCCTGACGACTCGAAATGGGCGGGTCAAGAGCTCGATTATCAAATACTCTCCCCAAGCGGCGAGAAAGTCGCTAAAAAGCGCGTTACGCTCGACGAATACGGCGCGTTCAGCGACTCCTTTGAAATTCCCGGCGACGCGAAACTCGGCGTCTACTCCGTGCAGCTTGCGCGACATTTCCACGACAATGGAACCGTCGACACCTGGCTGGGGAACGGCTCGTTCCGGCTCGAAGAATACCGCAAGCCGGAATTCCAAGTAACGGTCGACGCGCCGAAAGAGCCGGTCGCGCTCGGCGACGCGTTCAAAGCGAAGGTCAACGCGAAATACTACTTCGGAGCCCCGGTCGCAAACGCGGTCGTCTCCTATAAAGTGATTCGGACGAACCACCGTTCGACCTATTTCCCCGCGAGATATTGGGACTGGTTCTACGGATGCGGATACTGGCAATTCACTTACGACTACGACTGGTACCCCGGCTGGCGCCATTGGGGATGCATGAGGCTCCCGCTCTTCTATATGCCGCAATCGACCGGCGTGCCGGAAGTCGTCTCCGAAGGCGAAGCGAAGATTGGGGAGGACGGCAACTTTGAAATCACCGTCGATACCTCGCTCGCCAAGCTGATCTATCCGAACGACGACCAGCAGTACGAAATCACCGCCGAAGTAACGGACCAATCGCGCCGAACGATCGTCGGCAGCGGCAAAGTCTACGCGGCGCGGCGCCCGTTCCAGACCTACGTCTGGTTCGATCGCGGCTATTTCCGGGTCGGCGACACGATGAATCTTGGAATCCACGCGTGTCGGCTCGACGGCAAGGGCGTCTCCGGCGCCGCGGTCGTCAAGCTCTATCGAGTTGAATATGCCAAGACCGACGACGGCTCCGTGAAGCCGATCGAGACGGAGGTCTACGCCGACGAGCTCCGGACCGACGAAGAGGGCAAAGGGACGGCTAAGTTTGTCGCCGCCGAGTCCGGGCAGTACCGCGTCTCGTGCGTCGTTACCTCGGACAACGGGATAGCGCAGGAGGGCGGACAGCTCGTCGTCGTGCGCGGCGTTACTGAGGTCGCCGACGCCAAGGCGGACTACCGGTTCAATGCGCTCGAAATCATCCCCGACAAGCCGGAATATTCGGTCGGGGACGTCGCGCATCTCCAAATCGCTTCGAACAACCCGAACGGATACGTCCTCTTCACGGCGCGTCCTCGCGGGGAAGTTACGATGGGCGAGCCGCAATTCGTCAAGTTGGAAAATGGTCTGGCTTACGTCGACGTGCCGATCGAGGTCGCCGACCAGCCGAACATCTTCGTTCAAGCGACGACCGTCTTTGGCGGCAAGATCTACTCCGAACAGAAGGAACTCGCCGTTCCACCGGAGAAACGCGTCTTGGACGTCGCCGTTGAGCCGAACGCCGAGCGGGTCAAGCCCGGCGAAAAAGCGGCGGTCAAGCTGCGTCTCACCGACGTCGACGGGAACCCCATTGTCGGACAAACGGTCGTTACAATCTACGACAAGTCGCTCGAATACATTTCCGGCGGCAGCAACGTCGGCGACGTGCGCGAATTCTTCTGGAAGTGGCGGCGTTACGCCAATTTAAGCTCAGTCGACAACCTGAGTCAGGCGACGCTCCGAAACGTCTTCGCTTTCATCTACCAGACGAGACATATGGACCGGCTCCAGCCGATCGGAGTCTTCGGAAACGAAATCTTCCACGGCGCAACTGACGAGTCGGGAATGGTCTTTGCGAACGGCCTTGTCGGCGGAGTCGCGGGCGGCGGCGCTAGGATGCGGCGAAGCTCCAGCATAATGGCAGCCATGCCGACTGAGGTCGATATGCTCGTTTTGGAGGAATCGGCGGCGGCGGTAGAAATGGTCGACGCGGCGCCCGCGCCCGCTGCCGCTCCTCTGTCCTCAGTAAACGCGCCGATGGAGAAAAAAAGCGAGATTGCGAACGACTTAGAGTTCACAGAGGAGGGGTCGTCGGCTGAAGAGAGCGCGCCGCTCGTCGAAGCGACGGTGCGCAAGAACCTCGCCGACCTGGCATACTGGGCCGCGGACCTTACCCCCGACGACGACGGCGTTATCGAAATTGAAGTCGATATGCCCGAGAACCTAACGACTTGGAAGATCGCCGCTTGGTCGGTGGGCGCGGGCTTGCGCGTCGGCTCCGGCGAAGCGGAAATCGTTACGAGCAAAGACGTAATTATCCGGATGCAGAAGCCGCGATTCCTGACCCAAAAGGACGAAGTCGTCTTCTCGGCGAACGTGCATAACTACCTCGATTCCGAGAAGAACGTTCAAGTCTCGCTCGAGTTCCCGACCGACGACCCTGAAAATTCGACCGCGACCTTGACCTTCATGGACGGCGTCGAGCAGACGCAAAACGTCGTCGTCCCCGCCAACGGGGAAGCGCGCGTCGACTGGTCGGTCCGCGCTGACGGGCCCGGCGTCGCGACGCTGGTGATGAAAGCGCTCACGAACGAAGAGTCCGACGCGATCCAAGAGACGATTACCGTGAAAGAACATGGTATCTCGAAACAGATCGCCGTCTCCGGAGTCGTTCCGCCCGCTGAAAAGGACGAGAACGCGACCGAAGCGAAAGAAGACGACGTCAACGTTCGCGAATCGACCTTTACGCTCACGATCCCCGAGGAACGCAGGCATGAGACGACGAAGCTGACCGTCCGGTTCTCCCCGACCCTCGCCGGCGCTATTTTCGACGCGCTACCCTACCTCGTCGACTACCCGTACGGCTGCACCGAGCAGACGCTTAACCGGTTCCTGCCGACCGTCTTAGCGCAGCGCGCGCTCCAAGACGCAGGCGTCGACCTGGCGGCGCTGCAGACGAAAAAGGCGAATCTGAACGCGCAGGAGCTTGGCGACGCGCACGAACGCGCCAAGCAGTGGGAGAAGCGCAAACTGATCGACGAGCCGGTCTTCGATATCGCCAAAGTCCGTCAGATGACTGCCGAAGGAGTTGCCAAACTCCAGTCGATGCAGAACGGCGACGGCGGCTGGGGCTGGTTCTCCGGGCCCGGCGAGTACTCGACCGCGCGTCTGACCGCGCTCGTCGCTCGCGGCTTGCAGAAAGCGCGCGAATGCGACCAGCAGGTCGACGCAAACGCGATCGAACGGGGCAAGCAATGGCTCCTGAGCTACGAACGCGAACAGACCCTTAAGATCATTCGCGGCAAAGTTTGGGACGACGAGAAGAAGAAGGAGCGCGGCTCGTGGAATATGTGGAAAGACCGCGCCGACTCGACGGACGCGGCGGTCTACTACGCGCTCTCGGAACTCGACGTCC
>JAQVHZ010000141.1 GCA_028695965.1 Thermoguttaceae bacterium
GTAACATTAGCGTCTCCTTTTTTGCTAGAGAGTACTATATTCTGACAATGTTGAAAAGAGCATTTTGTGAGATTGCAAAGTATAGATTCCGTTCCGCGCCTTTTCCTAGACAAGAGGACCGGAGTATGTGGGGACCGGTCGTCTTGACAGTTTTTTATGCCTCGGACTGACAAGCGGCGACTTGTCGAAAAGCGAAGGCGAGCGCTCAGGACAGAAAAACACGAGGCGAAATCGTTTTATTTCATTAAGGAGGCTCTCATGGTCCAATCGGCTCCTCATCGACGCGGCTTTACGCTCGTCGAATTATTGGTCGTTATCGCGATCATCGGTATTTTGATCGGCTTGCTCCTTCCCGCCGTCCAAGCGGCCCGTGAAGCGGCGCGCCGGATGCAATGCTCGAACAACTTGAAACAGCTCGGGCTTGCGGTCCAAAACTTCAACGATACGAACAATCGTATCCCGAACCAAAACAACGACGAATTCTGGATTAAAGGCTTCTGCCAAAGCGGCACGAAAAACCGAATCGACGTCGTCGACACCTACTCGGTCTTCTCGCTGATTCTTCCGTACGTCGAACAAGCGCCGTTGATGAACACAATCACCGGCTACTGCTCGCAAGCTGCGGCGTTGAATCCGTACAGCTGGACCGGTATCATCCCGCTTTCATGGGCGGGCGGCAATATGCCCGACGGCAGCCCGAACCCGTTCACGACCGTCGTCTCTGCGTATCTTTGCCCGTCGGACGGCAATAACCAGACGACCACCTTCAGCAGTACCTACAGCGGCTGTTCGAACTACGGCTGCAGCCGCGGCGACTGGATGATCGGCACGAACTGGGGCGAGAACCGCAATATGCGCGGCGTCTTCTTCGACGGCGCTATCGGCGGACGGATGACCCTCGCGGCAATCACCGACGGCACGACTAACACGATGGCGTTCAGCGAAATCAACGTTTCGAAGTCCTCCGGGAACGACGTCATGTACAAGAGCACGCTCGGCGGCGCGAACATTCACGGCTTGGCCGCCGCCAACTGCCTCGCGACCCGAGGTACCAAAGGCATGTCGAGCGCCGCAAACAAGTGGGCGATCAAAGGCCGCCGTTGGGCCGACGCGCGCGCCGCGTACACCAACTTCCACGCCGCTGTGCCGCCGAACAGCCCGAGCTACTTCCAAGACGGCAATACGAGCGAAGGCTGGTCCTGTATGTGCGTTTCAGCGTCGAGCAACCACTCGGGCGGCGTCAACGTCTGCATGATGGACGGCTCCGTTCGCTTCGTTTCCGAAACGGTCGACTGCGGCGATATGTCGAATAAGCTCGGTCATCCGAACAACCCTGGCGAAGGCCACCACTGGACAGGTCCTTCGACGGGCGGCGTCTGGGGTTCCATGGCGACTCCGCAAGGTTCCGAAACGGTTTCGATGTAGTATTCTATCCCAAGTTGGCTTAAAAAAGGACGCGCAAAGTCGAGCATACGGTCTTTGCGCGTCTGTGTCTTCAGCGCTCCGATCATGTTCTTCTGAACGCGGTCGGAGCGTTTTTATTGACGGACTGCGCGGCGCAGGCGTCCTTGAGAACGCTTGAAATACTGATATAATTTCAGAAGCGGCGAAGACGCGGCGAGCGCGCGCCGACGACCGATTTACCTACTGCATACGATTTTAAGGAACCTGTCAGAAAATGATTCACGAACGAGCCGGTCAACCGACGCAGCCGTCTGATCTTATCGACGTCGAGGCGTTGGAGCGAGATTATTTTGAGAAACAACCGAACGTAGAAATTGCGGAAGAACGGGTCCGATTTGGAACCGGCGGGCACCGCGGCAAGGCGTCGGACGGGTCTTTCAACGAGGCGCATATCAAAGCGATTATTCAGGCGATCGTCGACTTTCGGCGTCAGCGCCCCGAGGGCGAGCCGCAAGTTCTCTGGATCGGCAAAGACACGCACGCGCTCTCTGACGTCGCGCAAAAGACCGCGCTGGGCGTCCTTGCGGCCAATGGGATCGTTGCGAAGGTCCAGAAGGACAACGGGGTAACGCCGACGCCGGCGGTCTCCCGCGCTATCCTGGCGGCGAACCGCGCGAAAGGCGCGAACTACTCGGACGGGGTCATCATCACTCCGTCGCACAATCCTCCCAGCGACGGCGGAATCAAATACAACACGACGAACGGCGGGGGCGCGGACCAGGACGTTACCTCGTGGATCGAGGAGCGCGCGAACGCCTACTTAAAGAACGGCGCTCGGGACGTCAATTATATTTTCAGCGAGAAAGCGCTCGACGCGCCGACGATTCATCAGATCGATTATGTCGCCGGGTACGTCGACGACCTGCAAAACGTCGTCGATATGGACGCTATTCGCGACAGGGGCGTCAGGATCGGGGTCGATCCCCTTGGGGGCGCCGGGCTTCCGTACTGGAAACCGATCGCGGAGAAATACGGGCTCGATATTACGGTCGTGAACGACCAAATCGACCCGACCTTCGCCTTCATGACGCTCGACCACGACGGCAAGATCCGGATGGACTCCTCGAGCCCTTGGGCGATGAAACGGCTTGTCGGGCTTAAAGATAAGTTCGATATCGCGTTCGCCAACGACCCGGACGCCGACCGGCATGGAATCGTCGCGCCGAGCGTCGGGCTCATGAATCCGAACCATTATCTTGCGGTCGCGATCGACTATCTCCTCACGCACCGTCCGACATGGTCGGCGGATCTCAAGATCGGCAAGACGCTCGTGACGAGCGCGATCGTCGATAGAGTCGTGGCTTCGCGCGGCAGGCGGTTGGTCGAGGTCCCGGTCGGGTTCAAGTGGTTCGTTGACGGCTTGTTCAACGGCGAATTTTGTTTCGGCGGAGAAGAGAGCGCGGGCGCGAGCTTCTTGAGGTTCGACGGAACGGTCTGGACGACCGATAAAGACGGCCCGATCCTGAACTTGCTCGCCGCTGAGATGATCGCAACGACCGGGAAAGACCCCGGCGTCCGCTATCGTGAACTCGCCGCGCAATTTGGCTCGCCGTTCTATAAGCGCGTGGAAGCGCCCGCGTCTCTGGCGGTCAAGGCGGCGCTCAAGAAGATGGCGCCCGAACAGGTAACGTCGGAAACCCTTGCGGGCGACGCGATCATTGCGCGCGAGACGCGCGCGTCCGGAAACGACGCGGAAATTGGCGGGCTCAAAGTCTCGACCGAAAACGGCTGGTTTGCCGCGCGTCCGTCCGGGACGGAAATGGCGTATAAGATTTATGCGGAATCGTTTAAGAGCGAAGAGCATCTGGAACAGATCCTCGTCGAAGCGCAAGAAATTGTCAACGACGCCCTGAAAGACGCGTGAGATTTCGATGAATCAGCGGAAACTCCTGACGATCGGCGTTACGGGCCGTCGGCATATTGTGCCGGAAGCGCTTGAAGCGGTCGAACGGTCCGCGCGCGAATTTGTGCAGCGGGTTGCGCGCGAGCGTCAAGGCGAAATTCGGATCTGCACCGGCTTGGCGGTCGGCGCCGATTCGATCGTCGCCCGGGCCGCGCTCGACGCCAAGAAGCAAGGCGCCGACAATCTGCGCCTGACTGCGGTCTTGCCCGCCGACCCGGAGCGGTACGAACGCGATTTCAAGAGGACGCCCGACGCGTCCGGCGTTTCCCACCTCGACGCCTTCCGCGCCCTCTTAGTGCAATGCGACGAAACAATCAGCCTAGCGGACCCGGGAGCGGACGCGAGGAATCCAATGGCGTGTTACGCCCGGCTCGGCGACTGGCTGGTCGAGAACGCGGACGTCTTGCTCGCCTTCTGGAACGGGAACGCGTCGATCATAAAGCGCGGCGGGACGGTCGACGTCGCGCTGCGTAAAGCGGCGCGAAGCGCCTCCGACGGGTCGCGCGTCGTTTGTATCTCGACGCCCGAATTGCTCCGCCAAAAGAACCCCGACGGCACGAAGACGTATACTCCCGAACCGATCGACGGGGCTGGGAACGTCGCGGTGTTGAAAGGCGCTTTTGACGAGAAAGCGGTTCTCTGGCAGTCTATCGAGGACATTGACTTGGATTTCTCTTAATGCGGCTTTGGAACTTGATAGGCGCCGCTATCGTGGCGTCCTCAATTTTTCTCGTTTTGCTTTTTTCGTTTTGCTTTTTCCCGTTTCCAGATTAAGCGCCATATTCCAAGGACAATAGGCTAGATGAGCTCCACTAAAAAGAATCGAATGATGGACACGACTTCCAGCGTCCCATGACCTCGTGCAAATTCGGTCTTAGCGGCAGTGTCGTCGTCGGAACGCCGACTTTTGGATACGTGACGTAATCGAAGACGCGAGCGCCCTCTGGAAATGATAACACGAACTCTTGGTCGTCTATTACGGGATTGATAACAACGTCTGTGTAAATGAACTTAGCAGAAACGGAGTCAATATAGGTAGGATTAATAGGAGTGAGCTCGCTTGGGGGAATTAGTTCTTGGAAGCGTTTGTCTTCGTCGTAATCCTTGGTTGGCGCTGCTAGCGAGAATATCTTTTTGACTTCTTCGAATTTTAGCGTTTCTAGAGAGAATTTCTCTTTGACGCAAACCTTGTCTAGAACCGTCTTTCCTGCTTGCTCTGTGAACTTGGCGGTTATTGTTTTCTCTTGTTCTTCAATTATTTTCGTCTTTTGGGGCATTATCTTCCTGCAGAGAGCGTTAGTATATTCAACAATGCCGGTTGAAGTGTTGTAGCGTATCTCCACATCGATTGGCAATTGCATTCCCTGCTCGTCAGCTAGAGCGTCTCTAATCAATATTTTTAACAGGTTGTCTTCCAGCTTTTCACAGCTCAATATTTTTCCCTCTTTGTGTTTTTGAGAGATATAATCTGCGAAAAGACCGCCCTTTGCGTAATCCGCAAGGAGACTGCCTTTTACGCTTGGATCCAACCCAACACAAAAAATACCGGGAATTCCGTTGATCATTCCAATGCTTGAAAAACGGTCTTCAAGAAATTGGCGGTTGTAACCGCAGTCCTTTAAGTCTTCTGAGATAGTAGCCACCACAATTTGCACTTTTTCGTAGGCGGTCCACTCGCGGTAGACTTTCCCGTCGTAAGATATACTTTGCAATCTCACAAAATGCTCTTTTCAACATTGTCAGAATATAGTACTCTCTAGCAAAAAAGGAGACGCTAATGTTACGAGGGAGCTATACAAAGGAAGAACGCGATTATTTTTTTC
>JAQVHZ010000007.1 GCA_028695965.1 Thermoguttaceae bacterium
AAAAATTCGAAGCGTTTATAACCGACGTTAGGCTTGTTCGCGCGGAGCTTCTAGAAGACGCCGAATGGGAGCCGGGTTTCGAGAAGTATTGCGACGTTGAGCCCGCGCTGATGAGCGTTCCGGAACAAAAGAGCGAGAGTTTGGACGTCGGCAACGGCGAGTTGAGCTCTATTGGAGCGGAATTGGTTCATTTCTGTCGGCTTAGCGACCGCAGATACTATGCTGAAGAGCGCAATCGCGTCGTTCAAAATAAATTCAGCGACGACGTCAAGTTGTTGGCAATCTTCTGCGACCTTGATTTCTGTCTGCGCGTAGTGCGGCGCCGCATTTTTGAAGGCGATCTTGGTCTTGGTCAAACGCTCTCGAGGTTGGTCGGCAAAATAGTCGAGAATTTTCTCGTGATGGATGAATCGGCGCTCGCTGCAGCAGAAATAGATGAAACGGCGCGTGTTTTCGATAATCTGTTCGATCAAATGAAGGAAAGACCCGTTGGGTTTTACGACGACGCGCACTACTGGCTTGCCGCCTTTCCCATTTGGGATCTTCAGGCGGATCTTCTTGGGCGTCTTTATACTGATTACGCTGAGCGCGTCAGCGTCGAAACGGCAGAAAATGAAGCAGAAGAAGAACTTAGACAGACGTGTCTAGAAAAAATGAAGGCGCAGACGGACCGCGCGTTCCTTCATATGCTTATTGCGGTGAAACGCTTGCCCGTCGCCGATCCGACGCTCCTGCTTCGAACCGCGTCGTCTTATGCCACATATTACATTTGGCTTTCGCGTAACGGTCGTCAAGAAGAAGCGTGCCAACTCGTTCGTAAAGAAGGGGAACGTTTAGAGAATCGCGCTCAGATGAAGACTCCGCTCAATTTACTTGCTGTGAGTCTGTTTTACGAATTGATTTCCAACGCCGCACTAGACGCTTGCTATCATCCAGAAACGGCAAAATGGGCGCTCCATAAGCTTGAAGACGCTTTGAACGCCGAAAAGAAAATAATGACTAAGCAGGTGGTAACAACCGACCGCTTTGGCAGGCTTTATTCTCGTTTTGCCGATCTAGCAGACGCCGAAGGCCAGACGCAAGCCGCGCTCGAATGGGCTAGAAAAGCTCTGGAATGTTTCACGTCGCTCGTGCGCAATAACACAGCGACAAGCCGCGCGTTTGGACTCTTTACGAAATTGGTCGTCTATTTATTTGATAAGGGAACAGACGAAGACAAACGCTTAGGCGCGAAGCTTTATCGCGTCGCGGAACGGTACTTCAACTCGAGCAGTAAGAAACGTCGTCGAGAACGCGTCAGTAATTTCTGGATCATTTCGATCTCTGCGTTTCGTTGGTATGACCTCGACCGGAACTGTTTTAGCCGCGCTAAGTATATCGTGGAGAACTTCGAGCGGCTTTGCGAGTATTTCCCGGATGAGCTGACGCGCGTCTACAAGCAAATTGAAGGGAGTTTTTATCGAGGGAATTTCCTGCTTCGTCATTGTTCTTTTGAAGGCGCCAACGACGCTCTGACTACGCTCGTCGACCTGCTTAAAGGACGATTGGAAGACTTTGGCGCAATACCAAACGACGATCCGATGCAATCTATTATGCTTCGCTTGCATGAGCAGCTGAAAAGTCAGTTGATAGTGTCGAAGCTGTTAAAGGTTGAGTTGGGCGTCATCAGGGACGATGAAGCGCCTGACGTTCGCGATACTCTCAGGAACGCCTTGGCTCTTTGTGACAGCGCAATGGAGCTTCAGTTCCTTTTCAAGCCGAAAACGCCTTTTTTCCAAAGAGTTCAACAGTTCCGAAAGAATTGGATTGAAGAGAAGAAAGAGCGTGAGACGGACGAACGTGAAATGAAATCCTCTCCGGTTGACGATAAGGAACGCGTTTCCATAAAACGACGCTTAGTCGCCTGGAAAGGTCGTCTGAAAGATTACGTCAAGAGCGCTGAAGCAATCTGGGAGAGAAACGTTCCCAAAGAGGATTTGGGCTTGATATATAGCTATTTCCTCCTTCGAGTCTTTGACGCGATATTCAAGTCTCGCGACGAAAGTTACGCGACGGGCAGAAAGGCGTTTAACGGCGTCATGGCAAAAATGTCCGAGACGTTTGGACGCGGATCGGAGATTGAAGTAACGTGTCGTTACTTTTGGGCAGACGAACATCTGAATCAAAGACGTTGGAGCGCCGTCGTCAACGAGACTAAGCGGATTCATCGTATGTACGCGTCGACTGCCGAGCGAAAGGGGTACGACGTCGACGTCTTGACGCCGCTCTGGATCGATTCGTTCCGAATGACGGCGCGCGCGTATCTGGGCCGCCGCCGCTTGGGCGATTTACGCAAAGCGGAGAAGATTGTCGACCGAACCCTTAACACGTGTCGACAATCTTTAAGACAGAAGAAATTCCATCTTCGCAGCGTCTATTACGACCTGCTTCTTTTGCAGGCGCGCGTCGATTATTCGCGCGGTCGTAAGAGCGAGGCGCTTCGGACTGCAGAACGCGTTAAGCGCGCTTTTGGCGCTTCGGCGAAGCGCGGCGCGTTTGATCCGTCGAAAGAATCGATCAAGGATCTCAACGCCTTATTGGCGTCTCTAAAAGACGAATCAGTTGGAGAGAAGGACGCAAGTAGAGCTCCTGGTAATTAAGAACGGAAAGGTACTTTGATGAGCAACCGCGTTCGTCAAATGCGAGAAGCGCTTGGCGTCAACCATGAAGATTTTGCCGCGCAAGTGAATGTGTCTCCGCGATTTCTAGTCGCATTAGAGGAGGACGCCTGCGTAGTCGGCGTCGACGCGGCGATAAGAATTGCACGCGCATTAGGGACGACGGTCGAGCAGCTCTTTGGAGACCTGCCGGAGAACGATGCGTTTACTGGAGCGGCGGCAACTGCGGCAGAGCCTGACGTCAAACCTGTGAACGCCGAGGAACCGGAGCCGTCTGCAGAGCCGAAAAAGCGACGCAAGGCGACTCCGCATAAGAACAAGTCTGCGGCGTCTACATCGCTGGAAGATCCTGCGGTCGAACCCCCAAAGGTCGCGCCTTACTCGACTGAATTAGAGCAGAAAACGCTTGACGAACTTTTGCTTGAAGAAGACGCTTCTCCACGCTTGGCGCTTGAAACGGTTGAGTCTGCGGAACCGCGCAGAGTCAACGCGCCTCTGCGCAGTCAGAAAGTTTCGTCGAGTTTTTCGAAGACGGCGCAGACGGACGGTCTTGCTGATTCGCCCGTGGGGCTGACAGATCCTACGCTTGGACGCCCCATTCGTTATTTCGACCTCTTTTGTGGAATTGGCGGCTTTCATTACGCCGCGCAAAAGGTCTTCGCGCAGATGAAGCGCACGAGCGAGTGCGTCATTAGCTGCGACGTCGACAAATATGCGCAGCAGAGTTACGCCGCGAATTTTGGCGCGACGCCTTTTGGAGACGTTTCTCGACTCTCTTCTGAAGATATTCCTGATTTTGATCTTCTCTTTGCAGGTTTTCCGTGTCAAACGTTTTCAATTATCGGTTTGCGCAAAGGTTTTGCAGACGAAACGAAAGGCTCTCTTTTCTTTCAGATAGCCCGCGTCTTGAAGGACAAGCGGCCGCGCGCGTTTGTCTTGGAAAATGTTCGCCAACTTACGACGCACGATTCCGGACGAACCTTTCAGATAATCTTACGCGTTTTGCAGGAGGAACTTGGATACTTCGTTGATTGGCGTATTCTGAACGCGCTCGAATGCGGTCTTCCTCAGAAGCGCGAGCGCGTTGTCGTCGTCGGTTCGACAGAGCCGTTTGAGATGGAATGGCCCAAACCGATCGAGCCGACTCCATTGAGCGACCTCTTGGAGGATGATAAAGACGTCGATCAGAAGTATTTTGCGTCTCCGGAGATTGTTCGCAGGCGGAAAGAAGCGCATCAATCGGAGTTTTATCCTTCGATTTGGCATGAGAATAAGTCGGGCAATATCTCTTCGTATCCGTACAGCTGCGCATTGCGCGCTGGAGCGAGTTATAATTACTTGCTCGTTAATGGCGAACGTAGATTGACCCCGCGAGAAATGTTGCGTTTGCAAGGTTTCCCAGACAATTTCAAGATTGTAGTATCCGATACCCAAATTCGTAAGCAGGCTGGCAACGCCGCGCCTGTCCACCTAATTCAACGCGCGCTTGAGCGGTTTTTGCCGCTGGTCTTTGTGAAGAAATGACGGACGATTCGAAGAAGCGCGCGGGCGCTGGTAAGAGACGCGCAAGTAAGCGCCCCATTGTCCTGCCGAAGCTCCCGGAACTTCCGCAAGGAGACGATTCGCCAGAAAAATTTGACGTTTTTGACGCGTCAAAACGTTCGGAGATTATGAGCAAAGTCAGGTCGACGAAGAACAAGTCGACAGAGTTGCGCTTGATACAAGAATTTAAGCGACTAGGAATTACGGGCTGGCGCAGGCACGTCAAGATTGTTGGCAAACCTGATTTTCTCTTTCGGAAGCTGCGTATCGCGTTGTTTGTCGACGGATGTTTCTGGCACGGGCACGACTGCCGCAATACAAAGCCGAAGGATCATGCGGATTATTGGCGCGCCAAGATTGAACGCAACCAGATTCGGGATCGCGCCGTAACGGAACGTCTTCAAGCGCTAGGGTATCGTGTCATACGCATTTGGGAATGTGATTTTAAAAAGGCGAACGCCGAACGACTGGAAGAAAATTTGCGACCGATTGTTGAAGCGCTTGAACGTATTCAATCGGAATCGAACTCGTAAAACTAAACGTTGCTATGGAATTGTTAAAAAAAATTCTGAAACTTGACGACGATCAACGAAAAAACACAATCGTTCTTACTTCTACCCTTGGAATCGTCGTCAATCTGCTTATTGCTGTCGCGAAGATTCTTATTGGCGTTTTGGCCTCGTCAATAGCAATCATCTCCGAAGGCGTCCACAACGTTACTGACGCAATGACTTCGTTTTTATCGCTTATTGGAGTGAAACTTGCCGATAAACGCCCCACCGAAAAACACCCGTTTGGATATGGGCGGATTGAATACCTCGCAAGCCTTACGATAGCGGTTCTAATTTTGGTCGCAGGTGTGGAGATGCTGCTCGGCTCCTTCAAATTAATACTGAAGCCTGCTGAATTGTCGGTTACCTACGGCGCTCTTGTTTTCATTGCTGCGACGGCGGTTGTGAAGTATTGGCTTGGCGTCTATACGATTAGAAAGGGCAAGGACGTCGATTCCGGCTCTCTCGTCGCCATTGGGCTTGAAGGGCGCAACGACGCGTTTATCTCGGCTGTAACAATCGCGTCTGGACTAGTCTTTTTGGTTCTTCATTATTCTGTTGACGCGTATGTTGGCGTTTTTCGGTCCTTTATTGTTATCAAAACCGGCGTTGACGTTTTGCTTGAATCAGTGGGACAATTGCTCGGCCGCGCCGGCAAAAAGGAGCTTGCGGATCAGCTCTATCGTGAGATTCTCGAAACAGAGGGAATTATTAATGCTGCCGATATGATTTTGCATAATTATGGTCCAAACGCTTGGTCGGGTTCCGTTAATGTTGAGGTCGATCATTCGAAGACAGTTGGAGAAGTCTATCTGTTCCTCCACAGCCTGCAATTACGAATCATGCATGAGCACAATGTTACTATGGTCTTTGGCGTCTACGCGACGGGAATCGATCATAAGGATTACGTTTATCTTCGAGAACTTATTGTGCAATTCGTCCAAGGGCAGAAGCATATCAAGAATTTCCACGCGCTCTATTTGGATTCCAATACGAATAGAATTTACTGTGATTTTGTCGTTGACTACGATTTAGAGGATTGGGACGCGTTACGCGAGGAGTTCATTGCCTACATGGCAGGTTTTTATCCCGATAAAGAAGTTTATTTGACAATTGAAACAGAATTTGTTTGACGTTTGTTTTGAATGGCGTTAAGCGGCGCTCCATGTAAGAAAGGTCAGCAGACTCTCAGACTAACGAACACCCAACAATGAAAAGATATTGCGTCCGGTTACAGAAGCGCTTGAACGAGACCAAATCGGAATCGCCCTGATGAATTATTGATCGTTACTATGGAACTATTAAAAAAATGCCTGCGTCTTGGCGACGATCAGCGAAAAATGCGATTGTTCTTACTTCTTTGCTTGGAATCGTCGTCAATTTGCTCATCGCTGGCGTGAAGATTCTTATTGGCGTTTTGACGTCGTCGATAGCGATCGTATCTGAAGGCGTCAACAATTTGTCCGACGTCCTGACCTCGTTTTTGTCGCTTGTCGGGGCGAAACTTGCCGAAAAGCGGCCTAATGAAAAGCGCCCGTTCGGGTATGGACGGATAGAATATCTCACAAGCCTTACAATTGCAGTTATCATTTTAGTCGCGGGCGTGGAGATGCTGATCGGTTCGGTCAAGTTGATTGTGAATCCCGCCGAATTATCCCTTACCTATCTTTCTCTTATTATCATTGGAGCGACGGCGATCGTTAAGTACCAACTTGGCGTCTATACGATCAAAAAGGGCAAGCAAGTCGATTCTGGTTCGCTGGTCGCCGTCGGTCTTGATTGCCGCAACGACGCGTTTATCTCAATTGTAACGATCGTTTCCGGATTAATCTTTTTAATTTTTCATTACTCGATCGACGCGCATATTGGCGTCTTTATGTCCTTTGTCGTTATCAAAGCAGGCGTTGACGTTTTGTGGGATTCGATCAGCGAATTGCTTGGTCGTTCTGGTAAAAAGGAACTTGCGGATCAGCTTTATCGTGAGATTCTCGAGACGGATGGAATTATTGACGCCGCCGATATGGTTTTGCATAACTACGGACCAAGCGCTTGGTCGGGGACCGTTAATGTCGAAATCGACCATGCGAAAACAGTTGGAGACGTCTATCTGTTCCTCCATAGTCTGCAGTTACGAATCATGCATGAGCATAACGTTACGATGGTCTTCGGCATTCATGCAACCGGAATCGATCATAAAGAATACGTCGAACTTCGAGACGTCGTTCAGGAATTCATTCAGGAACGCGAGCATATCAAGACCTTTCACGCGCTCTATTTAGACGCAGAAGCCAATAGAATCTACTGCGATCTGGTCGTCGACTTCGATTTAAAAGAACGGGACGAATTACACGACGATTTTATCGCCTATATGACGCGCTTTTATCCGGATAAAGAGGTCTCTTTGAAGATCGAAACGGAATTTGTCTAAAATCTAAATTGAATGGCGCCTAATTTGCACAGTGTAGATGAGTCTTTAGTGATCGATCAAACTAATGAGCGCCGTCGTTACGGTAATGACAGCCTTCATCTAAAACCAAACAGTTACGATAAGAAAGCGAAGCGAATCTATGGCAATCAAATTGAACCCCGACGAAAATGTCGTGAAGAAAGTGAAAGAAGCGCTCGCTCGGACAGGCGGGTATTGTCCGTGTCGACGGGAACGCACCCCAGAGTACAAGTGTATATGCGAAGAGTTCCGTAATCAGATCAAGGACCCGAACTTTGAGGGCTACTGCCACTGTATGTTGTATTACAAGTCGAAATGACCGACAAGAAGGAGAATGAAATGGAAGTTACAATTACAAGTAAAAATTTTGAACAAGAAGTTAAAAACTCGACGACGCCCGTCCTGTTGGATTTCTGGGCGTCTTGGTGCCCGCCTTGCCAAATGCTTGGTCCGGTCTTAGCCGAGGTTGCAAAAGAGTATGCTGGAAAAGTTAAAGTCGGCAAGGTGAACGTCGACGAAGAACGAGACCTTGCTGACAAGTTTGACGTGTCGAGCATTCCGCTGCTTGTCGTAGTCAAGGACGGCAAGGTTGTCAAACAGGCAGTTGGGTACCACTCAAAAGAGCAGATTAAAGCTCTGATTAGCTGAAAGCGTAAGACAAGTCTATTGGCGCGCTTCTGTGAAATCGGATCTTGCGCGCTAATCAAGAAATAACAAAGGCTGGCCGGTTTTTACCGTACAGCCTTGATTTTTTGTGCAACTGAAGCTCGAACGAATCTGCTCTCAGCGCGCAAGGCGCAGAAGCGAACAATTTACTTCTTGCCCTTTTCTTCCGGAGCTTCCTTGACCTTCTTTTTCTTCTTCAAGACTACCTTGTAGACGCGAATTTTCGGAAGGTTAAAGGGGGAAGATTCTTCGGTCCAACGATCTTGGGACTGCAATCTTTCAATACGTTCGACTCTCGTCAATACATTACGCGATCGCGAAATGCCTTTTTTGATCTTTAAACTTTTATCAATGGTCATTGGTACATTCTCCAAACGTTTTACGCGGCTGCTCGATCGCTCGAACTCGACCCGACGTCCAGTTTGCGACAAAACGACGGACGCAACGCGCCTGTCTTGGCGATCCGCCCGCGAAACATTCCTAACAACGCTTACGCATAGCGCAAGCGCATTATGGAACGCTTAGTCAGACAAGTATACAAGGATGTTCCGATTTTACAAGGGGGCGCCGAGTTTTTCTTGAGTTGAATTTTAAAGTTGCCAGCAGACGGAGTCAAAGCTCTCGTTTAGCAGGTTTCGTTTTCTCTATCTGTTATCTTCTCGTCAAGCCTATTGCTTTTTGGCGCAAGAATCAGTCTTGCGCGCGGCTCAGGAAAAGAGTATTGTCAGGTTGAAGGGTTAGAGACAACGGCGCTTAGAATCGTCTCGTCTCTGGTGAAAACAGTTTTGATTAGAAGGATCGCTTCGCTATGAAAGTTCGACACGATATCGAAACGGGATTGGCTTACGCTTGCAAAGTGTTAGCAGCACGAATGACTGAGTTGAAACGCGATCCCGAACTGGACGCAGCGCTTGCTTTGGCAGTTCTGGCGCTCTTGAAGTCGACTGAGATTACGACCGACGTTCGCAACGAGGAGGAACCGAGAATCATCAATTTCGAACGTGCAAAAGCCGAAATACTAGCGCGCCGCGCCCAAGGCGCCGTGACAGCGCAAAAGGAGCGTCGGCAAGAACCGAGCCGTCCGCGCTTGCGGGTCTTTTACGGAGAATGAGTTTTGCAAACGAAAGCGAATCGTTGACAGCCGGGAAGCCAATGGATCCCGGCTGTTTTCATTTGTCGTGTAAACAATAAATGGAGAGGAATATATTTCTAACGAGATTGCAATGTTTTTTGACCAATGGACGAAAACAGTCGCGCCGAATGTTGAAGGTCTCAGCAGCAACGCATTCAATAGTCCCGCAGATCAGAACTTGCTTTCTGTTTCAAGGTTCAGCAAAATTCTTGTTTTTAGTCGCTCTGGGGCGCCGCCTTTCAATAAAGCTGTTTTTGAACCTAACACTTAAGCCCTGATTTTGCGAGCGTTGCCGCTTTTTTAGACTATTCGTCCGATTTTGGCGGCTTTCCGATTTCCGCCTTGATCGAATATTCTCTTCCTTTTCTATTCTGATAGGAAACAAGCAGTTCAGCAACGACCCCAACGGAAAGCAGCTGGGCGCCAAGCAGCATGAGCGCGACGGAGTAGATGACGGCAGGTCTTCCGCTCAAATGATATTCCTCGAGCGCGAGGAACGGTATGCGCGCGAGAACCCAGTGCAGCGCCATCCAGGAGAGCGTAATGGCGCCGATAAAGAAAGAGGTAAGACCAAAGGTTCCGAGCAAGTGTTGAGGACGTTGTCCATATCCGGTAACGAATTTGACAGAGAGCAGATCTAAAAAGCCTTTAATGAACCGGTTGAGTCCGTATTTCGACTTGCCAAATTTCCTTGGACGATGCTGGACGACTTTTTCGCCAATTTTATATCCTCGCGCGGCCGCTAAAACGGGGATAAAGCGGTGCAATTCCCCGTAGAGCGTTATTTCGTCAAAGATTTCGCGCCGATAACATTTCATCCCGCAGTTGTGGTCGTGCAGCTTGACGCCAGTCAGAGTACTGACTAACCAGTTAAAGACCCTGCTTGGCAAGACTTTGTGCCACGGATCGTGCCGCTGCTTTTTCCAACCGCTGACGACGTCCAGTCCAGAGTCGAGCAGGCGAAGAAAATCTGGAATTTCGCGAGGGTCGTCTTGTAAGTCTGCATCGAGAGTCATGACGATCAGTAAGGTCGCCGTTTTGAATCCGACGTCGAGCGCCGCCGCCTTACCAAAATTTCGTCGGAACCGGATGCCGCGAACGCGCGAGTCTTCTTTTGCCAGCGTTTCTATAATTGACCAGCTTGAGTCGCTCGACCCGTCGTCAACAAAGATTAATTCGATTTTCGCTTCTAACGACTTAGCAACATCGTCAATTTCTTTGTAAAGCGCTTGAAGACTTTCTTCCTCGTTATACACCGGTATGACAAGTGAATATTCGACCATTACGCGATTCCTCTATTTAGACTTGAGATTCGTAGGGTTCTGACGCCCCAGCGGGCTTCATGATATTGTAACACTGGCAAACGTCAATGACAACTCCGCTGAGTCTTTTGCCGTTTATCTGCTTGATTGCCAATATGAATTCTCCGGCAATTTGACGAAAAGAGCAGTTTGGATAAAAATAAAGACGCGCCAAAACCGTCCGGAGATTGGTTGGTTATGGCGCGTCGTCATTATCTAATCCGCTCTCTCAACTTACTTTTGCACAATTTTACTCCATGAATCGCGGAGAGATACGATGCGGTTGAAGACGATTTTTTCTGGCGTCGACGTTTTATCAAGCGCGAAATAGCCGATCCGTTCGAATTGGAAACGGTCGTCGATCGCAGCGTTGGCAAGAGCCGGCTCGGCTTTTGCATTTGGGACGATTTTCAGCGAATCAGGATTGAGATAGTCTTTGAAATCGCCAGTATTTTGCGGATCGTCCGGATTCGGCACGCTGAAGAGACGGTCGTAGAGCCTGACTTCGACGTCAACAGCAGTCGGCTCGGCAACCCAGTGAATCGTGCCTTGAACTCTGCGTCCGTCGGCGCTTTGACCGCCTCGCGTTTCTGGGTCGTAATCGCAGTGGACCTCGACCACGTTTCCGTTTTCGTCTTTGACGCAGTTTTTGCAGGTAACGTAATATGCGTATCGGAGCCGAACTTCTTTGCCGGGGGCAAGTCGGAAATATTTCTTCGGCGCGTTTTCCATAAAGTCGTCTCGTTCGATATAGAGGACTTTGGAGAAGGGTACTTCACGGGTTCCATCCGCCTCGTTTTCCGGATTATTAATGGCGGTGAGGAGCTCTTGTTGGTCTTCAGGATAGTTGTCGATGACGAGCTTGATCGGATCGAGAACAGCCATACGTCGCTGCGCTTTTTTGTTCAGGTCCTCGCGAACGCTGTTTTCGAGAACCGTAGCGTCAATGACGCTATTGTATTTAGCGACGCCGATGATTGAACAGAAGAGCCGAATGGCTTCGGGAGTGTATCCTCGGCGACGCAGGCCGGAAAGGGTCGGCATACGCGGATCGTCCCAACCGTCAACGTAATTGTTCTTCACAAGTTCGAGCAACTTCCGTTTACTCATGACGGTGTATGTCAAGTTGAGGCGCGCGAATTCAATTTGTTGCGGTCGGTAAATGTCAAGTTCCTCGAGGAACCAGTCGTAGAGCGGTCGGTGATGTTCGAATTCGAGCGTGCAGAGCGAGTGGGTGATTCCTTCGATGGAGTCTTCAAGACCATGCGCCCAGTCGTACATCGGATAGATGTTCCACTTGTCGCCTTGGCGATGGTGAGTCGCATGGACGATACGATACATGACCGGGTCGCGCATATTGAAGTTGGGAGACGCCATGTCGATCTTAGCGCGCAGCGTTTTCGTGCCGTCCGGGAATTCTCCGTCGCGCATACGTTGGAAAAGGTCGAGGTTTTCTTCGACGCTTCTATCTCTCCACGGGCTGTGAGTTCCTGGAACGGTTGGAGTACCGCGCGTTTCGCGAATTTCGTCGGCGCTCAGATCACAGACGTACGCCTTGCCTTTTTTAATCAGCTGGACGGCGTATTCGTACATTTGTTCAAAATAGTCTGAGGCGAAGAAGAGCCGGTCTTCCCAGTCGGCTCCTAGCCATTTGACGTCTTCTATAATCGATTCGACGTATTCAACTTCTTCTTTGGTGGGATTAGTGTCGTCAAAGCGAAGATTGAATTTTCCGCCGAACTCTTCCGCCATACTGTAGCTCAAGATAATCGCTTTAGCATGACCGATATGCAGATATCCGTTCGGTTCGGGGGGAAAGCGCGTGTGGACGCGATTGCCAAAACGGTCCGTCTTGTTGTCTTCTATGATGATCTGTTCAATGAAGTGAAGAGCGCGCGGCGCTTCAGAGGATTCGTTGGATTCAGATTTAGGTTCAGTGGACATTTAGTTTTTTTATCCTAAGTTCTTTTTTTCTATATTATGTTAACGGCGCAGAATAGCCGCCGGTTTGATCTATCCGATAAGTTTGCGTAATTCGCGGATGAAATCAGGGTTAGTTCCGCAACATCCGCCGATGAATTTAGCGCCTTCGTCGATTAGTTTAATCGCTTTTTCCGCAAAATCTTGGGGCGTTTGCGCGTATGTCGTAACTCCGTCGACCGTTTGAGGCAAGCCCGCGTTGCTCTTCATCCATAGCGGCAGTTGAGTGACGGCGCGCATTCGTTGACACAGGGGCGGAAAGCCTTCTATTCCCCGTCCGCAGTTCGAACCGACGGCATCCGCTCCCGCCGCTTCGACAACTTCGATGAATTTTTCGGGCGTCGCGCCCATCATGGTGCGATCTTTGTTCTTTCCACTATCAAAAGTGGCGGTAACAGCGACGAACAAACCCTGGTCTTTAGCTGCTTTGACCGCTTGCGCGGCCTCTTGCGGGTCGCTGCTCGTTTCTACGGCGACGCCGTCGACGCCTCCTTCTTTGAGCGCGGCGATTTGTTCATAGTATGCGTCGTAAATTGCAGACTCTGGGACGTCGCCGAGAACCAACATGACGCCGGTTGGACCAAGGTCGCCAAAGACGAAGACTTCGTGGTCAGTCGTTTCGTCGGCGACTTCGCGCGCAATTTGCGCCGCGCGGAAATTGATTTCGGCGAGTTTGTCCGCTTCTCCATGTTTTTCCAAAACAAAGCGCGTTGATCCAAACGTGTTGGTTAGGACGACGTCGGATCCTGCGTCCACATAGGACTTAATTACCGCCTTGACGATCGCCGGATCAGTGAGGTTCAGCAGGTCCGGATGCGTTCCCGCCGGGACGCCGCGAGATTGGAATTCTGTACCCATGCCGCCGTCAAGCAGTACGGCGCGTTTGTTTAGTAAGGATTCCAAATTTGCCTTTGACATGAGCTTCCTTTCAAGGAGCGTTGTATTTTGATTGGTGAGTATTAGGGAATTATAGGGAATTAGCAAAGGACGGGCGCCGCCGCGCTCGAGTTGCGCTAAAAACGATCCGTCCATGCTGGAACAGCAACTCGGGACGGGCGCCTGCGCCCGAGCCTTACGCGCAACCGAATAGTACCGCTATTATAACGGATTATCAAGAAAACAAAGAGGGGACTCCTTTCTCAAGAAGTCCCCAGCCACGTTTGGTCGTCACGCAAACGTTTCGAGGTTTACCGGCTCGTCAACGATTAGTAGAGAGCCGTGCTTCCAGGAGCGAAACTGCCGGTCGAAGTCGTTTGCGGTTCGTAAATGACGCCTGAATAAGGATCGGAGTCAGCAGGATAAGAGGGCGGAGCCGCCATATTTCCGGCAGGAGACGGAGTCGGATCGTAGCTCATTGCGACCGATTCTACACGATTATCGGGCGCAGCGTTAAAATCACTAGCTGGAAAAGGATGGGAAACGACAGGAAAATCGGAGCTTTGTTCGGACATAATTTGTGCGGAAGACCCTGGCGCAAATGATCGAGCAGTTGGGAAGGCAGCGCTTTGAGTTGCAGAGGCTTGTGCAATAGGGAAGTCGGCGCTTTGAGTTGCAGACGTTTGTGCAATAGGGGAGTTAGTTTGCGGCGCAGGGAACGCATTAGCGGCAACAGTCGCGTTGGACGCCGCGTAGGGATCCATATAGGGATCGGCGGCAGGTTGAGCCGTCGCGCTTGTCCGCGCGCCGTCAAAAGTTGCGTAGGTTTGCGGTTCGACGTTCATAGGCGCGGCGTTTGTTTGCATGGGAGCGTTGGCGGACGCGGCGCTCATTAGCGGGTCGTTTGCGGCAAAAGTTGTTTGCGAGACGTCTTCTATGCTCGCGGGCTCGCTATGGACCGGATTGGCGGCGAAGCTCGTTTCGACCTTCGGTTCAACTTGACTCGGCGTTTCTTCCGCTTCGTATTTTCCTCTTTGAACGATTGAATCAGACTCTTTGACACGGTCTTCCGAATCGCTCATTGTGTAGTTCTCTGGCGGCGGGGTCAAATCGTCCAGTTCGTCTAATTCGCTGGGCAGATTTGCTGATTCGGCTTTCGGCGCTTTGGAAAAAGGGTTGCGCATCTTGAAGCCGGATTGACAACCGACTGTTCCCACAACGAGAACTAGCGCAGCAAATAAAATGAGCGGCCTTTTAAACGACGATTTCATCGTTATCTCTTCCTTTGACTTCCCTGTCTTCGAAATTTGACAAATCTTCATGGCGTTAGCCGAAAGCGATTTGTCTCCAAATAAACCTCGTATCACGCATTTGCCCTTATATCTTTTCAAGAGCGCTACGTATTTCTTTTATCGGAACCTTAGCTAAAAACTAAAGGATAAAAAGTCTGGTTAGACAAGATTTTCTGTTTTTTCCGAAATTGCCACGTGGTTTGTTTTTTGATATTAATGTAATTTTTCTTTTGACTCAAGGTCGAAGAAGAGAAAATAATCGAGATTGACGAGATTTCTGATTATAGCAATAATATCTAATGTATCGGCTGTTAGGCGTCGATATTGATAATTGGTCTTTGTCGATTTTTAGCGAAGGCGCTTTTTATAGGAATTTCATTAGAGAAATTGAAACAAATAGGGCGTAGATATGGGTAAGAGCAGATCACTTCGGCGCATAGAAGACACGACGATGTGGGAACGCTTCACCGGAAGCGTTTCAAAAATCGGCCATTCGATATCGAGCCGCATCGCTTTTGCCGGCAACCTTGCAGTGTTCTCGCTCTCGACTATTTTCTGGCTTATAGCTAAAGGGCCGCGTCGGGAAACGTTGACGTCGTGTTTTTATAATATTGGCGTTTTGAGCATTCCAGTCGTGATGTTGACGGGTACGTTTATTGGCATGGTTCTTGCGGTTCAGACTTATCCGCCATTTAAGGCGGTTGGTTTGGAAACGCACATCGGCGCGGCAATTAATCTTTCTCTTGTGAAAGAACTTGGGCCCGTCCTTGCTGCGACGATGCTTGCCGGACGGGTCGGCAGCTCGATCGCTGCGGAGTTAGGCACAATGCGCGTTACCGAACAGATTGACGCCCTGGCGAGCATGGGGGTCAATCCGATTCACTACCTTGTTGTTCCTCGTTTTCTCTCGTGCTTGATTTTGATTCCTGGCTTGACTCTTTTTGCGGACTTACTTGGAGTAGTTGGCGGCGCGTTTTATAGCATTAAATTGCTGAATGTCGACTGGAGCTACTACTGGGAATGGTCTCGTTACGCGGTGACGATGTACGATATCTTTGCGGGTATGTTCAAGACGGTCTTCTTCGGAGCTGCAATCGCATTGATTTGTTGTCACCAAGGTTTTCATTGCGGCGCTGGCGCAGAAGGAGTAGGCAAGGCGGCGACGAGCTCTTTTGTCATTTCCTTCGTTTCGATTTTGTTCCTCGACTTACTCCTTGGCATTTTCCTCGATCACTTCCAAGTCGTGCTGACGGGCGCTCGTTCAGGCGGGGTTGTTTAGTTATTAGAGACGAGTTGTCCGGGATATTTGTGCAGTTATCTTTTGTCGGCTATGCCTCTTTACCTATTCAGAACTTTAATAACTTTTTGAGAAGTCAAGAATGACGACGTCTAAACCAGACAAAGCGCCTCAGTTGGAAACGAGACCTTATCCTTTTCCAAAGTTTGAAGGCCGAGAACCTGTTCAAGGCGATTCAGACACGCGCCATATTGAAGGAAGCGTGTTTGTCGACAAAGGCGGGACAAAGAAGGTTTTGCGCCGACGTTCTCCTCTTCTTCGGCTTGATAATCTGAGCGTTATTTTTAACGACAACCAAGTTCTTCGCGATATCAATTTGAAGATTCGCCGCGGCGAAACGATCGCGGTTATTGGAGAAAGCGGCTGCGGCAAGACGGTCTTGTTGAAAAACATGATCGGTTTGATTGCTCCGGCAACCGGCCGCGTTTTGTTCAACGGCCGTGATCTTTTCACTCTTTCCGATAAAGAGCTGACAGAGACGCGATCCCATTACGGGTTCGTTTTTCAGATGGCCGCATTGTTCGATAGTATGACAATATCCGAAAACGTCGCTTTTCCGCTTAGTCAGCATCGCAGAACGATGAAACGTTCGGAAATAACTGCGCGCGTCGAATATTTGCTCGAAGAAGTCGGTTTGAATCCTCAAATTGTTTGGGATAAAACTCCTGCCGAAATATCAGGCGGTATGCGTAAGCGCGTTGGGTTCGCGCGCGCGTTGGCAATGGAGCCCGACTTAATGTTGTATGACGAACCGACGACCGGTCTCGATCCAATCATGAGCGACGTCATTAACGAGCTAATGATCAACGCGCGCGACAATCGTCGTGTTGCCGGCGTTCTCGTAACGCACGATATAAAATCTGCGATCAAAGTAGCAAACCGGATCGTTATGCTTTATCCCCATTCTCGGCTGGCTCCTGACGAACCGCAAATAATTTTTGACGGAACGCCTGAGGAGATTATTCAGTCGACTGATCCACGCGTTGCGCAATTCATCCGCGGGGAAGCGCGCGACCGTTTTCGCGAGGCGTAAAGGCGATATATTCCAAATAATCATTAAAGTTCTTGTGATTCATAAAATTTCTTTAATCGGTTTGTCTTCTATAGCCGATATAGCTAATTAAGCCTAGCGCCATTATAGGATGGTTAGGCTTGCGTCGAGAGTCAACCATTTGGCTTTTCTAAATTGTTGAACCTTGAAGCGCTAGACCTTTTCTTTTCGTACTTGTTGGAGATTAGCTATGAACAACCGAAGAATGGAATTTTTCATCGGAATGATGGTGATAGGTATTATCGCCGGCGTTTTCGTGATGACGCTGTTGTTCCATTCGGATAGCGGCTTTTTTGTCGGCGGCAGTCGCGGCACGCGGATGAGTATCGAGTTTAAAAACGGCGCCGGTATTAACCAGAACTCATTGGTGTTGAAGAACGGTATTAGAATTGGCCGCGTTTACTCGGTCGTTCTCATCGACGACCCTGGTAATTCCCACGTCGAGGTTACGTTCGAATTAGAGCCGGAAGCTAAGATTTATTCAAACGAGGTTGCGAAGATTAACCGAACGTTTTTGGGAGACGCCTCGATCGAAATCGTTGATAATCCGGATTATGAAGAGGGCGTTTCTCCCGAACCGGAACTTCTGGGAGCTGGCGCTCGGTTGGAAGGCTTGAAAACGACAGACATCGTGGGAACGGTTACCAACCTTGAGGGAGATCTGGGAAAAGCGCTTCAAAATGTGAACCAGGCGACCGAAGGCGTTACTATGTTCATGAAGAACCTTAACGATTTCATTGGAGACGAGGGCGAACTTCAGAAGAAGAAGGAACGCCTTCAAACGGTCTTTACTGAGCTGACAGACACGCTTGTTTCCATTCGCGGACTTGCTGAGAATATTGACGAAGTTGTAACCGACGAACAACTGAAAGCCAGCATTTTAGAAACGACGAGCAAGATTCCTTCAATTGTCGCGCGCGTCGACGAGATTGCAGGCAAGGCGAACATACTTATGGAAAATGCGAACGCGATGAGCACGGACGTTCGTACGACGCTTTCCCGCGCGAGCACAACTTTTGATCTTGTTGATAAGAATTTAGACAATGTTGGTCAGTTTACGACGGCCCTTGCCGACAACGGACCGGAGATCATGACGTCGTTAAATGCAAGCGCCGCTGAAATCAAAGGCGCAATTGACGACGTGAAGGGCGCCATTGAAAATATAGCTCAATTGGCGAACAGCTTGAACGAACAAATGGAGAACCAAGACACGCCGCTCGGACTTCTGACCGATAAAGAAACAGCGGCAGAACTTCGTCGGATTGTTGCGAATGCGGAAGAACTAACGGAAAAGCTCTACCCAATTCTCGACGACGCGCGCGTTTTTTCGAATAAGATTGCACATAAGCCGAGTTCGCTCATTTGGGATAAAACTCAAAGCAAGGGCGGCTCGCTCTCCGAGCGTTTTGGTTGGCAGACAAAATCGCCAACCGGCGGCGTCTCCTCGCCGCTCTATCGACAGTCGCCTAGCGGCGCCAAGATTTCCGATAGGTATTATTATGAACCAAGCGCGGACGTGAATTTTATGGATTCGCAAACTCGCGCGGTTTACGAGAACGAATTGACGAATCGAGCAGTCAACGAACGCCTGAGGTCTGAGAACGAATACGCTCAAAGCTACATGAACGGCGGTTATTCTGGCCCCGATTATTCAGGCGTTGTTCCAGAAACGAACGGATATGCGCCGAAGAAAGCCTTTGGGTCGCGCATCAAGGAACGAACGTCGCGCGTTCGTTGGTCTCTTGATTCATTCTGGAGCAAGTTTTCTCCGAAGAAAAGCGACGACGTCGAGTTAGTCCAATTTGACGGAGTGAATATGGTAGGTTACAACGCTTACCCCGAGCTCTTGAACTCTGTCGACCAAGCGGCGTATCTGCAAGCGGGATTCAACGGAAATTATAACGGAAATTATATTCTCGCCGACGGAATTCAAGCAAATTATTTTCACAATGGTTTTGACGGTTCGTGTAACCCGCCTAGTTGCGGCGTTCCGACCTGCGAAGTTCCAACCCCGACTTGCGACGCGCCAGGCTGCGACGTTCCTCCAACTTGCGACGCGCCAGGCTACGACGTTCCTCCAACTTGCGACGCGCCAGGCTGCGACGCCCCTTCGTCCTGCGACGGGACCTGCCCGACGAGTCCTGGGAACTCCGACAATGGCGCGGGGAGCAATGGCGGCCGTACAACCGGATCGGGCTATCAACCACAATCGGTTGGAGCGTATAAGAGCAAAGAGCCTCGACAAATGGAATTCAGTTTGTCTAAAAGCGGCGAACAGGTTGAAGAACTTCCAAGCTCGATCAATCGATCTGCTTCCGACGCCAAAGGCAACACGAGCAATATGAGCGGAAGCGCTTTTGAAGACGACGGTCTTCCTCTCCAATTTGTTCCTGCAACCCAATATTGAACAGACCGAAAGGCATCTAGATGAGTAGAAAAGACGTCGAAAACATAGCGATTATCGGCAGCGGTCCCGCGGGATGGAGCGCCGCTATCTACGCGGCGCGCGCGGCGCTTGAACCGATAGTGATCGAAGGAGCGCTGACAGCCGAAAATCAAGAGGCGGGCACTTTGCCGATGGGGCAGCTTGCGACGACGACCGTAATTGAGAATTATCCTGGCTTTCCCATCGGAGAACTTGGCGCATATCTCAAAACTGCGCTTGATGAAGAACGAACCTATGTTTTGCCCCCGGAAGCTTTCGGAGAAAGTGGAGAACGTATTGGAATCTACGGTTCTGCGCTCATCGAATTGGCGCGTCAACAGGCGTTGAATTTTGGCGCCAGAACAGTTGACGAAGACGTTGTGAGCGTCGACTTTACTAAGCGTCCCTTTGAGCTTCGCATTTCCGATGAAACGACCATCGTTGCCAAGAGCGTTATTATCGCGACGGGCGCGTCTGTACGCTGGCTTGGTCTTCCTTCAGAAGAGCGTTTTAAGAACAACGGCGTCGGCGCCTGCGCCGTTTGCGACGGGGCTTCTCCTCGATTTGCTAATCGTCCAGTTGTTGTCGTTGGCGGCGGAGACACGGCGCTGGAAGACGCGGAGTATCTTACGAAATTTGCAAGTAAAGTCTATGTCGTTCATCGTCGCGACGAATTACGGGCGTCGAAGATTTTAGCGTCCAGGGCCGCGTCTAATCCTAAGATAGAATTCCTATGGAATCGCGTTCCCAGCGAGATATTGGGAAACGACGAGGACGGCGTAACTGGCATCTTATTGACTAATACGCTTGATCGAGAGGAAGAGCCTCTGGAAATAGAAACGTCCGGAGTTTTTGTCGCGATTGGTCGTCGGCCGAATGTTGGATTCCTTGGCGGCGCGTTGGAATTGACGGAACAAGGAAATATTAAGCGTACTGTTCCTTTCCAAACGAACACGAGCGTACCGGGAGTCTTTGTTGCAGGCGACGTCGCAGACGCGCGATACCGCCAGGCGGTAGTCGCCGCTGGATCTGGCGCTTGCGCAGCCATGGACGCCGAACGTTTTCTAGCTGAGCTTTAGGCGTTATTATGTTTTTCGTGATATTGTTAATGTGGATTATTGCGAATAGGCAGAATAATAAGGACGTCTTATTGACTTTTAGTCTATTCAATATAAAATCCCAAAATGGCGGGATTGAGTAATCGATTCTGCAGCGCTAGGGTTATTGAGCCCGTGTAAGGCGGGCTAGTGGTATGGCAATGTCATCGCAGTTTTACAGCATTCGCGGTGGGGCATGAAAAAGTATTACTACACGTGTACTCGTTGTGGAAGAGTTTGGCGTAAATTCATTCCTCGTTCAACGATGAGGTGCAAGTTTTGCCAGGAGACTTGGACCACTAAGAATCGCAGAGGAACAAAGTCGCGTTTTTCTTTTGCAGCGACGTTGTGGTGGTCCTTTTGGATCTTAGTTGCCTGTTTCGCATTTTATAAAATGGGCGTCTTAACGTTTGGCGTCGGGAAAAAAGACAGCGCGCCCGTGAAAATTGAAGCGATAGAGGAGAACGCAAAGGATGCGCCCCCAGATACTTCCACCGACGTCGGCGCCCAAGCGGACGTCGGCTCTGACTCTAATGCTGAGGGCAAGGCCCCTATCGACTCTGGAACGTTGATGATCGAAGAATGATACGACGATAAGCCTATAATTCAAATTATAGGCTTATTTTATGCGCTGACTTAGTGGTCGATACAACTGATATTATCGTTATTTTCGGTCTTTCGGTTTCTTTTATTTCTCTTTCTTGCTTTAATTTGCTCAAGTTTGGGTTGAATTCTTTGCTGGAGAGCTTACTTTACTCCGTATAGACGCTTTTTACAATCTGGATCAGGTTCCGATTGTATTTTTTTGCGCACTTTCTGTTAAAATGGAAGAAATACAAAAGATAGGAAAATATGAGCAAGTTGCCATTATCTATTCGTTTGCTGAGCGGCGCTTTGGCTTTTTCTCTTGTATTAGTTGCGTCGAGTTCTGTTTTTGCAGTCGGAACATTTGTGAACGACGTTGGAAACGGAGCGCTTTTTTGGGGGAGTTCCAATGAACGCACGACGTATCTTGCTCCCTATAATTCCTTGAGAGCGCCAACAATCAGTCGTATTCCGGAAGAAGATACAAACGTTGCCGATCCATTGAAGTCTGGCGTCAGCTCTCGAACTGAACTTTGGAAAACTGCTTCTGAGGTTGGCACGGTTATCGGAACGGACGGGAAGATCTATCGTTATCATTATGTACAAGGCGTCGAACCGCGCCGCGTCGTCGAGCGCCGCGTGGTGAACGGACAGGTGGAAAATGTTGATCGCGTTGTGTGGGAAACTGTTTTAATCCGAGTCCTCGAACCAGTCGCGTCAGGCGCTACCGTAGCTGATTCCGCCGCGCCTTGTGGACCAAACGTCCCTTTGCCGCGCCCTTGCGAGCCTGCTGGCGAGTCAGACCAAAGCATGCCTTCCGACAACGCTGAAAATCAAGATGGCGCCGTGAATTCTAACGCCGACCCGAGTATGGCTCCCTCCCTCGGCTCTTCGCCAGGAAGAGAAGAAGTCTATGATCCAACGGTTGGCGCTCCGCAGGAAGCTCAAGGTTCGGCGTCGGGTTCTTCTGTGGCGTCGAGTTCGACGTCAGAAGAGGGCGTCATTTCTGTAACGGTCATAACGCGAGATTCTAAGTATCCCGTGCAAAGTTCTCGACCGATTATCGCTGTTCCCAGCAATCGTCGCCGTTAATACGCATAGGCGAACATACGGGTTGGCAAACGCTGTTGCGCAGGACTATTTTTGCGTAACAGCGTTTGTTTTTCTTGGCGATAAAGGGACGCGGTATTATTCTCGCCGAACTTTCATCTCTTTTGTATTTTTTATAGAGATTGCCAGAATCTACTAATGATTTAACGGGATAATCCGATAAGACTAGTAGCAGGGGCTTTGTCGATAAAACACATTTTCAGCTTGGCAGTATATAGACGTCAAGTCATAGAACTTGTGTCGGCGTCTCTGTTTATCGTCCGACCGTTTTGGCGTTGGCTGACTTGGGTAGTTCTCTGGGTTCGCCGATTCCGAGACGCGTCGTTGTTCCTTAATTACAGTTGTATTAGGAATATGAGGAATACTGTGCGACAACCTCTACGCGCGGAGCGTAAGCGCTTCCGTTGACGGGACGCGCGCTTCGCGCTGAGAGAACGTTTGTAAATGTTACAATAATTGATTGTTGTCGCATGAATAGATTTCTGCAACGATAATACGTGAAGCTTAATTCAGCGTTTTTTACGCTCGCAACTGAAGCGCCAGTTATCGTTGTGTGAAATTCTGCTGATTGTGGAGATACACGCGGCGTTTGTTTTCCGGACTTTGTTAGAACAGACGCGGCTTTGACGGCTTGTCTTTATATCGAATTTCATGGAGGAAAATATGATCGCGACTCAGTCTAATCCCGAAGCAGTTGCTCAAACGTGGAAAGACTTTATTGCTGATCGCTCTAACAAAACGTTGCGTAACGCTCTGATCGAGCAATACCTTCCTTTGGTGCGTTATCATGCGGAACGAGTTTGGTCTCGTCTTCCAGACGAAGTCGATCTTGAAGACTTAGCGTCGGCAGGTATTTTTGGCTTGATGGACGCTATCGACGCCTACGACATGGATCGAGGCGTGAAATTCGAAACTTATTGCGTTCCTCGAATCCGCGGCGCGATGCTCGACGAACTGCGCAAGATGGACTGGGTTCCCCGTTTGGTTCGTTCGCGGGCCCGTAAACTTGCGGAAGCGAACAAGGAGCTCACAGACAAACTGGGTCGTCTTCCGACTCGGGAGGAATTGGCGGAACGTTTGTGTATCGATCAAGCGGAATTGACGCGCGTTATGAGCGACGCCAACGCGGCCAATCTTGTCAGCTTGAACAAGAAATGGTTTGAAATGGACGGCTCGAAGGACGTTAGTGAAATTGACCTTGTCGAAGACGAGCGAGGAGAAGATCCGACAAAGCGGTTGCAGAAATCAGACGTGATTCGCTTGGTTACAAGAGGACTAAGCCACAACGAACGCCTCATTATTATCCTGTATTATTATGAAGAAATGACGATGAAAGAAGTTGGCGCTACGCTCGATCTCAGCGAGAGCCGCGTCAGCCAGATGCACAGCGCAATTATTAATAGATTACAACAACAGCTGAAAGATCGTAGTCCTGAATTTGTTTGAAATGATATAAGCCTATTAATTGATGCACAACGCAGGGCGAACTCGGATATCATTTAGAGTTCGTCCTGCGTTGTTTCTTGGTTCCGCAGCGCCTTTGTACGAAGTCGGGGGTATTGTAAAAGCCTGCCTTACTCATACAATTAAGGGCGGTTTATGGGCGTTTATACGTCCAAATTGATGGAAAAACATATTAACGGCCCTGAAAGAGACGCGAGGTCGAGAGTGGTGGACGCCCAAAGGTCAGAACTAGAGAATGAACGAAAACCGAGCGACGCAACCGGAACGAACCCTTGGTCTGTCAACGGCGAAAATTTACGCTTTATTTCTCCTGAAGAGTTTGCCGACGAGATTCTTCTTTCGTTGGTCGACGGGGTCGGTTCCATAACAATGGATCGTCTTCTCGCCTATTTTGGAACCGCTAAGAATATTTTGAACGCTCCGGCAGACGAATTACAGCGCGTTGAGAAAGTTGGACCAACGTTGGCGCAGAAAATATCACAGGCGCGTTCGTTTGACGTCGAACCCCTCTTTCGATTTTGCAGCGAAAACGAAATTAGAATACTTTCGATCGACGACGCGCGCTATCCGAGCCGACTTCGCGAGATAGAGGGCGCGCCGCGCGTCCTGTACGTCCGTGGGAAACTCCAACCGAAAGACAGGTATGCAATAGCGGTTGTCGGGACGCGCAGCGCTTCCACCTATGGCCGCGCTCAAGCGACGCGAATTGCTCACGAATTGGTTGAGGCGGGCTTCACTGTTGTGAGCGGATTAGCGCTAGGGATCGACGGATGCGCCCATCGCGGCGCTTTGAACGCGCGCGGACGCACAATTGCCGTATTAGGGGGCGGCGTAACGAATATATATCCTCGCGAACATGAAGATTTAGCGGGTCGTATCATAGCTAGCGGCAATGCTCTGGTGAGCGAATACTATCCGCTGACGACGCCGTTGCGGGGCAATTTTCCAGCGCGCAATCGTATAATCAGCGGTCTTTCAATTGGCGTTCTTGTTGTGGAGTCCGGCAAGCGGGGCGGTTCTCTTATCACGGCGCAATTTGCGGCAGAGCAGAATCGAGAAGTGTTTGCCGTGCCTGGTCCGGTTGACCGCGAGAGCTCGCAGGGTTGCCATCATTTGCTTCGAGACGGCGCGGCGCTTGTCGAGACAGTTGACGATATCATTGACGCGCTTGCTCCTTACGACGTCCCGCCCCAAGCGTCCGAACGACAATCTGCGCCGAGCGTCGAGGAAATAGCGCCGGGCACGCTGGGTATTTCGGCGAAATCGATCGAATCGATTAATACGCGTAAGAAAGAATCGTCGGGCGACTCTCCTCGACCTCGCAAGACAAAAAAAGAGAAAGAGTCGAAAACGAAGACGTCCGAGTCAGCGCCGGTGAAAACGCTTCTAGAGCCGGAGGACGAAAAGCAGTTCACGCCGCTTCCTGAATTGAACCCTGACGAGCGCGCGATCGTCGACGCGCTTGGTGAGGAAACGAAGCAAATTGACGCGTTGATTCGTGAATCAGGTCTTCCTGCGTCAAAGGTCGTTGGCTTGATAGCGGCTCTTGAGTTCAAGCAGGTCTTGCAACGCCTTGAAGGGAACTCCGTCGCGCGACGGACGTTGTGATAGGACCGGATTAAGAAACGCAAAACTTTATACCGACTATGAATTATCGAATTATCAGCGCGTTTTTAGGGATGATCGCCGTAATTTTGGGGTTGAGTATGTTTTTGTGCTTACCCTGGGGATTGCCCGCGTTTGGCGGTGGCAGTTCGGAAGTTCGAGGCGCGGTTGGGCTCCTTTTGAGCGGCGGCTTATCCACCCTTCTTGGCGCAACCCTTATCGTTTTAGGGCGCCGAGCCGACAAGCAACGATTGTTTCGTAAAGAAGCGATCATTATTGTGTCACTAAGTTGGATTTTAGCAATTATTTTAAGCGCGACTCCTTATCTTTTCAGCAAGACAGAACGTGTTCCCGGCGTGCCTATGTCTTTTTGCGACGCGTTGTTCGAATCAGCGTCAGGGTTGACGACGACGGGCGCGACCGTGTTTGGCGAATTGGAGAATACCGAGACTCTTCCTAGAACGATTCTCTTTTGGCGCGGTATGACGCATTTTCTTGGCGGATTGGGCGTAGTCTGTATTTTTGTCGTTCTGATAGGACACGGTTCTGGCGGAAAGGCTGTCATGAAGATAGAACATTCCGTTTCTGGAAGTATACCAGCGTCAAAGATAAGGACTCAGGCAACCTATTTGTTTTACGTCTACATATCGTTAAATGTAGCCTGTGGGTTACTGCTCCTTCTATGCGGTATGTCGCTTTATGACGCAATCACTCATTCATTTTCTGTTATTGCCACTGGCGGATTCAGCACGCATAATGCGAGTATTGCGTATTTTACCGGCGCTCCTCACACGAACGGTCTTGCGATCGAGTGCGTTATCATTTTTTTCATGATTGTATCCGGTACAAATCATTGGCTCCTCTATTGGGCGGCGATTGGACAGCCGCAACGACTTTTTCGCGATTCAGAGTGGCGATTGTACGTCAGCTTGATTTTGTTGGGGATTGCGATTACGACAAGCTTTGGGCTTCTGCATGGCGACTTTCGTATAGCGCCTAAAACGCAAGACGGACCGCCGGCGGTTGGCGTGGCGCTAGATGGAATCTTAACGAACGACGGATCAGAAGATCCCGAAACATTGAACAGACGTCCGCAGACGACGATTAATACGTCGGCGGAGCACGCTCACCCTCTAAACGCCGTTCATCGTTCGGCGTTTCACGTTGTGTCTTTAATGACAGGAGTTGGTTTTGTTACGGAACGTTACGAACTTTGGAACTCAACGTCGCTGACCGTCTTGATGATTCTAATGTTTGTCGGAGGGTGCGCTGGGAGCACTTCGGGCGGCGCTAAAGTCTTCCGCGTTTTGCTTTCGTTTAAAGCCCTGATACGTTATCTTTCCGAGACGTTTAGTCCAAACGTTGTGAGAACAACGCGGCTTGACGGCGAGAATGTCGACAAAGGCTCTCTTTATTCAGCGGTCGTCTATATTTTCGTTATGGAGATTCTCATCTTTTTCCCGGCGATTTTTGTGATGAGTTTTGAACCGAATGGTATTTGGTTAGCGCGCGGAGAATCTCAGGAGGAGAAGATGACGGATATTTATGTCGCATCGATTTCTTTGTTTGGAAATGTCGGACCGGCGTTTGGCGCTTTAGGTTCCTTTGAGAACTATGGCGCTCTAACCGGTCCGACGAAATTGGTCTTTAGCTCAGCTATGCTTTTAGGTCGTCTTGAAGTTTGGACCGTATTGGCGTTGCTTTCGCCTAATTTCTGGCGCGACCGTTAATTAGCGCAGTCTCGTTTCAGCGTCAAGCACGTGTGAGACAAGCTTCTTATGTTCGTCGGTGAGTTCCTTAAACTCTTTGAGAAATTCACGGGCGGTTTCGTCAATTCTTTTAAACGCCGCGCGTTTTTTCGCGCGCATAGCGACGACAATACCGCCCACGATATAGCCAATGACGGTAATTGGAATCGAAGCGGTCATAATACCAAAGGCGAGAAGACAGAAGGTCGCCCAGAACAGAACTGATTCGAGACTCCGCATTTGCTGAATCGTTTCCGGGGAATAGTCCTGCTTGCGAACGGCGTCGGCTTGAGCGCCCGCGAAAAGAGCGAGCGCGACAGACGCGGCGTCGACGCTTCCAAGCGTGTCTGGACTCAGGTAAATCTTGTCCTCTTCAGCAACGTATTCGTTCTGAAGATAGTTGGAGCTCTTGACAACTTCGATCGATTCGAGCTTCACTTTTTTCAAGAAAGCCTGCAGAACTTTGTCAGAGATAATGTTAGTCGAAATTTTCGAGGCTTTAGCAATAGTCTTCGACGCGGTAAATTGCGAATACCAGACGATAAAAAAGAACGGGACCAGAGGAAGGAAACACCAAAAGGAAATCATCCAATTCATTTAAACGCTCCATTTTAGATAATTGAAATACGAGAGGACGGCGCTTTTCATCCGAAGGGTAACGCCCTCCGCTTAATCATTGAACAACAGCAGATTACGCCTAAGCGCGCATTTTCAATTTCGGAGCGACAGAAAGAGCAAGAAGAGACATCGAGCAAAGGAACGCGACGTCATAAAATTGCGAAGAAGGTAGACCAAGCCTAGCGACGGTTCAAAGACAAATCGATTAACCGCGGTTTGAAAAGAACTCGAACTAGAAACCTTGCCAAAACATTCGATAGCAAAGATTGAACGCGAGCGACTCAAACGCCGTCCGCAACTATATGGGCAATCCCCTTCTATTTGATATGTATTTTTGCCCAAAACAGCCTCGCCGGGCAAGAAACTGGAAGGCGACCCGTCGTTGGAATCAAGCCAAGGCATTGGAGAGCTTTCGGAGACGGGCGTTTGGGGGTTCAATACGCCGGCGCCAAAATAGAAGACTCCGTCAATATTAAACGCGAATAGGACAAATCCTAACAAGACTCTTCCAAGTATGGCGTCAAGGAAACGGGTGTTCATAGCGAGTATTGGGGATCCTATGCGGCTTTGCGCCAATTTTTGACGGTATTGACGAGGCAAATTACGTTTTCGACAGGCGTTTCTTTGAGAATGCCGTGTCCGAGGTTGAAGACGAATCCCGGTTGATCGCCAACAGCGTCAAGGATACGCGTCGCTTCAGCGCGAATAACGTCTTGCGAGGCGAGCAGAACAACAGGATCGAGATTTCCTTGGATGGCGCGGTCTTTTCCGACGAGTTCCCACGCGCGGTCGATGGGAATACGCCAGTCGACGCCGACGCATTCAGTTCCAACTTCTGCAAATGAAGGAAGAAGCGCAGGGTTGCCCGTTCCAAAGTAAATAGCGGGAACGCTGGGATCGAGCATGGCGCGCAGTTCTTTCAGCGCCGGCAAGACAAATCGTTGGAAATCTTCAATTCCCAGACAGCCAATCCAACTGTCAAAAATTTGTATGACGCGCGCCCCTGCGGCAATTTGCGCGTTAAGGTATCGCGCGGCCGATCTTGCAAGCCGACTTAGCAGTTCTTTCCAGACGTCTGGTTGCGCATACATAATCGTTTTCGTTTTGAGAAACTGACGACTGGTTCCCCCCTCGATAGCGTATCCAGCTAGCGTGAACGGGGCGCCGGCGAATCCTATTACCGGAAGGGGCGCTACGATTTGGCGCGTTTGCGCGACCGTCTCGTAAACATAGTCGAGCGCCGAGACGTCAACAAGTTCATTGACGCGTTTAAGATCGTCTTTCTCACGAAATGGGTTGGCAATATGCGGACCGTCGCCTGCAATAAAGGAGAGTTCGAACCCCATCGGCTCGAGGATTGGGAGCAGGTCGGAGAAGATAATTGCAGCGTCGACTCCAATTCTTTCAACAGCCGTCTGCATAACTTCCGCGCACAGTTTCGGACGCTTACAGAGTTCCAAAAACGAGAGCCCCTCGCGAACGGCGCGGTATTCGGCCATGTAACGTCCAGCTTGGCGCATTAGCCACACGGGAGGGCGTTCAACTTTTTCGCGGCGCAGGGCTTTTTGGAGTAGTGAATCGGACATAATAGGCTTGATCGGCATTGTTGTTTATGAATAAAATATAGTCAAACAGGAACATCTCCTCATCGATAAGTATACCTTAATAACGCGAATTTTTCAACAGAGAAAAATAGGGACAGATTTTATTCAAAAATTTCTTGAGGAAGCGGCGCGGAGAAGATATACTTATACCGTTAGACTATTTTGCACAACAATGAATATTAGGAGGAGCACACATGACAACTCGTCGAACGTTTATGAAAGCGTCCGCTTTAGGGTTTGGTTTAGCGGCGTTGCAGACGCCAAGTTCTCGCGCGCAGATACTTGGCGCAAACGACAAGGCTCGGCTTGCGTTTGTTGGCGTTGCTAATCGCGGCGGTCAACTTCTTAGCTCTTTTAAGAAGTCGCCCGACGTGAAGGTAGCGGCGTTATGCGATATTGATTCGAGGACTCTTGCGTCGGCGGCAGAACGCTTTGGGGACGGTTCTGAAATTCAAGTAACGGACTTCCGTCTTTTGTATGACCGCGAGGATATCGACGGTCTTGTTCTTGCGACGCCCGACCACTGGCACGCGTATCAGACGGTTGAAGCGTGTAAGGCAGGCAAGGACGTCTATTGCGAAAAGCCCCTTTCTACGTCGATTGCAGAAGGTCGGATTATGGTTCAAGCGGCTCGGAAATATAACCGAATTGTCCAAGTTGGCATTCACCGCCGAAGCGCGCCCCTTTATCATGCTGCGTTTGATTCCGGCTTAGAGAACAAAATTGGTAAAGTAACAGTCGCTCGTACGTCGCATTGCTCCAATATGTACCCTGCTGGAATGGGTAAGGCGCAGCCGACGACTCCGCCTGAAGGGCTCGATTGGGAGCTTTGGCTTGGACCGCGCCCCGAGCGAGAATATCAAGAGAACATCACGCCGTACAAATTTAGGTGGTGGGACGAATACTGCTCTCAAATTGCGAATCAAGGCGTGCATTTCTTCGATCTCATCCGTTGGGCGCTTAATGAAAAGGCTCCTGCGTCAGTCTGTGCAATGGGCGGGAAGTATGCCGTCGACGACGACCGCACCATACCAGACACGCTCGCCGTTTGTTTTGAATTTGCGTCGGGCAGACTCGTTACGTTCAATCATTTCGAGTGCAACGGCAATCCGATTATGGCGACGGACGAGAATTACCGCGCTTTGGGTTATGTTGAATACCGGGGGACGATGGGGACTTGCTATGTGTACGACAATCGTTACATCATCAAGCCGGAGAAACCAGGCCAGTTCCAAACGAAAGAACTGCGCGCGACAGAAGAAGTTTATCAGCTTGAAGGGAGCGCGCAGCAAAACTTAGACGTTACGGCGCTTCACGCGCAGAATTTTATCGACTGCATGCGTAGCCGCGAGCTTCCGAACACCGACGTCGAAGAAGCGCATTTGAGCACGGCGATGAGTCATCTTGCAAATATCTCGCTCAAGACGCGTCTGCGGCTCGATTGGGACGCCGAAAACGAACGTATCACGAACAGCGAGGAGGCTAACGAACTTCTTGGCGTTTCTTACCGCGATCCGTGGAAGTTGACTCTATAAAGAGTTTTAGCGCTTGCAGCTATTGAGACGCGCCTTGCAATTTTGCAAGCAAGAACACAACAGCGCCGGGGACAGTATTGGAGAGAACCATTAGTACTGTCCCCGGCGCTGTTATTATCTCAACGGAGGAACGAACGTTCAGACGAATTTCAGCAAGGCATAGCGTTTTTTGCCGCTTCTTAGAACGACGACTGTTTCGCTGGCAAGAGACGCAGAGGTTAGCGTGGCGTTGACGTCGGTAACTTGACGGTTGTTGACGTACGCGCCGCCTTGTTGAATAGAGCGTCGCGCGTCGCTCTTCGTCTTTGCAAGTCCGGAGAGAACAAACGCGTCAATGAGGCTGACTTCGCCATGATCGAGCTGTTCGCGGGTCATTTCATGGCTTGGCACGTCTGCAAAGACCGAATTCAACTCGGCGTCGGTTAAGCGCTCAATTTCGGCGCCAAAGAAGATAGCCGTCGCTTGCTCTGCAGCGGCTAACCCTTTTTCGCCGTGCGCAAGGAGAGTGAGTTCCTTGGCGACTTGCTTTTGTAAAATACGTTGTCCAAGATTCGCTTGGTGTTGTTCGATGAGTTCGGTCGCTTCTTCTTGCATAAGATCGGTGAAGAATCGGAACGCATTTTCAATATCATTGTCGTCGACATTGACCCAGTACTGATAGAAGTGGTAAGGGCTGGTTCTTTCAGGATCGAGCCAAAGAGCGCCAGATTCCGACTTGCCCATCTTGTTGCCGTCGCTCTTAAGGAGCAGCTTGCTAGTGAGTCCGTAGAGCTGCACGCTGTCCATGCGGCGCGCTAAGTCAATACCTGCGGTAATGTTGCCCCATTGATCGCTTCCGCCTGCTTGGACTTCGCAGCCGTAAGTGCGATAGAGGTGAACGAAGTCGTAAGATTGCAGGAGCATATAACTGAATTCGGTATAGCTCAACCCATTATCCGACTCGAGTCTGCTCTTGACGGAGTCTTTTGCCATCATAACATTGACGGGAAACATCTTGCCAATGACGCGCAGGAATTCGAGATAAGAGAAATCTTTCATCCAGTCGTAATTGTTGACCAGCAGAGCGCTGTTCTCAGATTCTTCGAATTCAACGAAATGGGAAAGCTGATTCTTAATGCATTCGGCATTGTGCTGCACTTGTTCGAGCGTTTGCAATTTGCGTTCGTCGCTTTTCCCGCTTGGGTCGCCAATCATCCCGGTGGCGCCGCCGACAAGAGCAATGGGGCGGTGTCCCGCCTTTTGAAAACGACGGAGGTTCATAATAGCGACAAGGTGCCCGACATGAAGGGAGTCAGCGGTTGGGTCGAAGCCGGTATAGACCGTTCGAGGCTTTTCCATAAGGAATTCGCCGAGCTTTTCATCGGTTACTTGGTTTAGAAGGCCACGCCAGGTCATTTCCTTGATGACGTCTACAGTAACGCTCATTATTTTGCCTTAGTGTTATTTTGCTTCAGTAGTTCTGCTAAGTCTAGTTGTAATACAACGTCGCCATACCCTGATTGTTGGCGTAACGGTCTTCATATTCTATCGTGTTTGTGAAATTTGTAAAATAGAGCCAAGATTGATTTTTGCACAAACAAAAAGGCGTCGACGTCTAAGAAACGTCAACGCCTTAATTTAGCATTGGAGACGTCTTTCATGCGTTAGAACGTCACAGGCGCAACGCCTCCGCTCTGTCTTATCGGCTACAACCGGCTTCGCCGACTGTTTTGAAGACGGAATCCTCGTATTTCCAACGGAGAAAGCCTTTGCAAAATGACCGCGCTCTTTTAAATATTGCTATGTCGAATTGGCGCCGTTTATGCGATTTGAAAGAAGGAGATGTAGAGGTTGACGTATCGCTCGAACTTGCGACGCCTTTTTAGGGCTTAAATCGGCGCTATAATGGAGCGAATCGTTTGGCGCTAGAGCGCGTGTGAACACATGAGCGCGACGTCGGCGGACGTTACGTTTAGATTGAGACGGTGTAACTATGGGATGGCAATATAGCGAGAAGACAAAACAATTGTTCATGGACGCAGTTCAGGGCAAGACAGGAACCCACGTTGGCGAAGTCGAGAATGCCGACGGCGTAGGCGAACATGGTTCGGTCGCCTGCGGGGACGCGTTGAAATTCACGTTTCGCGTTGAGCGCGATCCCGTTGATCCCTTGAAAGATAAGATTGTCGAAGCGAAATTTTTGACCTTTGGCTGCACGTCTGCTATTGCGGCGTCCGAAGCGCTTTGCCGCATTATAGAAGAACGCGGTTGTTCCCCAATTGAAGCGTTGTCGATTACGAATCAAGACGTTGTTGAATACCTTGAAGGCCTTCCGACACAAAAGATTCACTGCTCAGTTATGGGCGCTGAAGCGCTTGAGGCAGCGGTGTTCGATTGGGCGTCGAAGCGCGGCGTCGATATGGAAGCTCTTGGGATCAAGCGTTCAGATAACGGCGAGGAGGAAGGGCGCTTAGTTTGTAAATGCTTTGGAATCACAGAGCCCTATTTGCGTCGAAAGATTCGGGAACTGAGTTTGAAGACAGTCGACGAGGTAACTGGCGCGATTAAAGCTGGCGGCGCTTGCGGAACTTGTCGTGGAGAAATTCAGGACGTCATTAACGAAGTGTGGTCGGCTAGTCCGTTCAGTTTGGACGCGGACGAAATTTCTGCGACTGAGCCGAATTCTTGTAGCAGGAAGCAGCCCGTCGATTCAGAAATGCTTAAAAGCGAACTCGCAACGACTGGATTTGCACCCCTTGCGACCGTTTCGACGGCCAAAGACGGGACGGTAGTTCAGGATCCAACGTTTATAGCTGCGACGTCGGCGACTGTTTCCCCCGGTGAGTTTGCTAAAGCGTCTGCTTATCAAAAAGCGAAGTTGATAGAAAAAACAATTGACGCTGAAATACGGCCCGTCCTGAAAAGAGACGGCGGCGATTTGGAGATTGTCGACGTTAAAGAGAATCTTGTTTATGTTCAACTCGTTGGCGCCTGCGACGGCTGCGAGAGCGCAACCCAGACGTTGGAACTTTTGGTGGAAGCCGTTCTGCAAGATCGATTAGATCCGTCGATCAAGGTTATTCAACTTTAATTCAAGATAGATTAACGCTTAAGACACAATAGCCGCCGTTGCAGCTCTCACGCGCGCAACGGCGGCTATTTTTTCAGATCGACGAATCTGTTACGCTTCTAGGCGTCTCAAACTTCCCAGCCAGCGCGAGCTTCTTGCTTGAGAATCTTCGCGGCGGCGGCGCAGTTGGTAACAGCCATCTTTTTGGCGTCGTATTCCAATTTCTTTCCGCAACGATAAGCGACAGGACCGAGCAGGATCGTTTCAGCTACACGCCCAGAGTACCCGAAATTGCAGGTGGTATCGGTCGTGCCTTCTTTGATTGCGTTGAGCCATTCGCGGTGGTGTCCGACGGAGGCAGGAATAGTTTGCGGAGGCGCTTCGAACGTCTTGTTCTTGTCGTTCAAGATAAGGCGATGAGCGGTATAGTTCGAGAAAATAGCGCCTTCCTCCCCAATGAAGAGGACTCCATTTCCTTCTTCGACTCCGTATTTTTTGAGCGATTCCGGACGCGCGACGCCGTCGCTCCACGAGACGGCGAGTTCTTTGGTCGTCCCCTTGACGCCTGGGAAGACGTATTCGACATGCAAGTCGCGCCCGGCGTAGTCTTCGTCGGCCGGCTTTGGAGCAGACGCTTCAATCGTCTTCGGATACTTCAGGCCAAGCGCCCAGAAAGGAAGATCCATAAAGTGACAGCCCATATCGCCCATACCGCCGTTGCCGAAGTCCCAGAAGGAACGCCAGTTTCCGTTGAAGTAGCAGGGTTGATAGGGGCGTTCAGGAGCGGGACCGAGCCAGAGATCCCAATCGAGATTTTCTGGAACTTTGACGTCGTCGTTAGTACGCGGCGAGCCGCCCCAGACAACGCCGCACCAGACGTCGATGCGGCTGATCTTGCCAATAGCGCCGGAGCGAACAAGCTCGACGACGCGGCGATAGTTATCGCCCTCGTGAATCTGCGTGCCCATTTGCGAAGCAAGATTCTTTTCTTTAGCGTACTTTTGCATCATACGAATCTGATAGACGTCGTGAGCAAGCGGCTTTTCGACATAAGGCGAGATCCCGAGCTTCATCGCTTCGATAGCGGCAAGCGCGTGCGTATGGTCGGGAGTTGTGATGACGACGGCGTCGATCTTTGAACCCATCTCGGCATACATATCGCGGAAATCAACGTAGAGCTTGGCGTCAGGCATTTCCGCGCCAAACCTTTCAAGGAGGCCTTTGTCGACGTCGCAAATAGCAACGCGGTTTTCCGTGCTACAAGCGCCGCGGTGATAATCGCCTTGCATTCCTCCAAGGCCAACGTGCGCAAGATTGAGTTTTTCGTTAATGTTTAGTTCGCGGCAGAGCCCGGGACAGGGGAACGTGGAAGCGAGGGCAAGCCCCGCTGCCGAGAGAGCAGCTCGTTTCATAAAGGAACGACGATTCATTTGGGTCATTAAATTTGCTCCGTAATATTGTGTTAAAGCGCGGATTTGCGCCAATACTTTGGAAGTCTCAAAAAACGCCTGCGCCAAACTGAAATTGACGCAGGCGCGAACAGATAGAGGAAGTTAAGTTCAGATCATCACTTGCGCGCGGAGATTGCAGGAATCGATCTCCTTGTGGCAGAGGACAAGAGCGTCGCGAGCCAGGACGCCGTCAAGCATAGCGGACGGCTTGCCTTCGAGGAAGCAGTTCCTTGCTTCGGTCAGTTCGTTGACAAACGGGGTGATATCGTCGCCAGCGGGGAATTCAGGCTTTTCAATCGTTCCGTCTTCGTGGAGAACAGTAACAGGAACGTTATTGAAGCAATCAGTGAAGACGGTCGCCTTTTCAAAGTGAACTTCGTAGGCAAAGGTGAAAGGACGCGCTTGCTGCATGATGCATCCGCTCGTTGCCGTAACGACGAGGTCGCTGTCATTATAGACGAAGTGCGTGTTGAAATACTCGGGGACGTCGCCGCGGAGCCTTCCAAGCGTGCGCACCGCTTTCGGCATACCGAACATCATTCGGATAAAGTGAGCGTCATGAACATGGAGATCAAGCATAGGACCGCCGGAACCAGCCATACTGTAGAAATTCTTCAACCAAGTCGGATCGGAGATGACGCGCGTGAAATTTCCGCCCAGGCACTTGCCGAATTTACCCGACTGCTGCGTTTGGTAGATATAGTTGAACGCGTCAAAGAACGGAAGGACATGTCCAATCATGAGCATTTTTCCGTTCTTTTGAGCGGCGTCAACCATCGCGGCGCCCTCTTCTGCAATAAGCGAGATCGGTTTTTCACAGAAGACGTTTTTACCAGCGTTGAGCGCGGCGATCGTGCTGGCGGCGTGCGCGGCGGGGGGCAAGCAGATATCGACGACGTCGACGTCGGGGTCGGCGAGCAGATCTTCGAGCTTTTCGTAAGTCTTGACGCCAGTCAAATCCATTTGCGTACCTTGGGGGCCGAAATTGCCCTTGATTTTCGTCCAGTCGCCGGTAAGACGCTCCTTAAAGAACGACTCGCAAAGCGCGACCACCTTGACGTTTTCAATGCGTTGATAGGCAAGATAGTGAATCATGCCCATAAAACCGACTCCAACGATACCGACTTTCAGCATGGGTAAACTCCTTTGTTTAGTAATAAATTCATAAAACGGCTTACTGGACCGCTTAAATTAGTCTTTATTTGACGAGCAGGACGCGTGTGGGATCCTGGCAACGTACAGTTTACGCTTTTTAAGCGTTGATATAAAGCTCTTTTCCCCTTTTTTTTTGAAAATTTAACTTTGACTTTTTTGAAAGTCTTTTTGTAGCAACTTTAACGAATATAACAGCCTCTTTGTGTAAAATTGGTCTAGCACATTCTATTTTATTTTTATATCATTAGTTGAGAAGCGCCCTATTTCCTTGGCGAAACGATTATAGATTGTCACACAATGGACAAATTTAAGAGAGTTTGAAGATGGCTCGAAACAATAAACTAAATAAATTACGCCTGTGTATTGTCGTAGCTGGATTAGCGGTATTATCCGTCTCGCTCGGGGCGTCGAACGCGTTTGCCGACGATAATCCGATTAGTTCCGCCGTTCAGATCCAGAGCGCGTCGGGGCTCGCCGACTCCATCGAACAGACGGCAGGCGAAGTTCCGGTTGCGTCTGAAACTGGGACAAAAATGGGCAGGGCGAAACAAACGGAGGCGACGAGGGGCGGAAAGATTGTCGACGAATTGGAAAAGCTTCCCGATCTGAACGTTCGCGCCGACGACGCAGTTGAGGAGCATAAACCGCATGGCGCCTCTCTAGCCGGCGTTCAACCAGGCGTGACGAAATATTCTGACCTTCGCAAGACTCCAACCTTCGCAAATCCCGTCGAGGAAGAAACGGTTGATGGTTTTCAAGTCGCTATCTATCAAGATCCCACGTTGCCTGACACGACGATCCAAATTGTTGGTAAAGACGATCTTGTAGAAGCGATTATGATTAATTTGCCGGAAGCTCGCTCAGAATCAGACGCTCGAAAAGTTTTTGAAAGCGAAATTAAGGACGTTCGACCCATCTGGACCCCCGACGAACTTGGTAATTTCCGTGAAGTTTTTCCAGAAAAAGGCGTCGCTTTTGTTCTTGAACCTGGCGACACGCCCGGTCTTCCGAGTAACCGCGTTATTCAGATTGTAGCGGAAACAGTAAAGGGCGAATACTTTATTATGCGCGCTGAGCAAGACTTACACGTTTCCTACACTTATGCTCGCGACGATGCGGAACATGCGTTGCTTCACGACGCCAACGCGCCCGGCGCCTATTGGATTTTAGCGCAAACCCACCTAGCGGTCGGCGATATAACGAATGCGCGTAAGCATATTTACAGAGCGATCAAGTTGAACGACTCGCTCCCGCAATTCCATTTGACCTACATTGACACGCTCATCCACGCAGGCGAAGTTGAATCGGCGCTTCGTTATATGGACGCTGTCCGCGATTCTTTTGTCGAACATCCGCTCTTTCAAATCGAAGGTCTGGTTTTAGACTCTTTTATGCGCAACGAACAAGCGGAACCTGATTATGACGGCGCGATCACGCAAGGTCAACGCGCGTTGAAGCTTTTGGTAACGCTCTACGAATCGAATCTCACGCCGGAAGTGATTTGGAGCGCCAAAAAGCTGGAAAAACGCGCCAACCTTTCTATTGCGCTTGCTGTTGCTCGCAAAGCATGGAAGAATGCTGGCGATCAAGAAAAAGCGTTTGAATGGCTCGACGCCGCTACTGCTGTTGCGGCTGAACTCGACAAGATGATGAGTGAAGATTCTCAACTTCCTACGGCTCAGATCGAGGTTTTACAAGCTGGACTTGACGTCTGCTTGGAAATGCCTGACGCAAAAGAAGTTGACGCGTACACGCAGCGTATGATTGCGGCTGCGGATATCTATCTGAAGAAGGCAAAGGACGAAGTATCCGCCGCTACGGTCCGCTGGCGCGCTGGTAAAGCGCTCACGAACGGAGCTCGTATTTACGAAGCTCGCGGCGATTCCAACAAGGCGGCGTCGGTCGGTGAAAAAGCGCTTGGTTACTTGTCGATAGTTACTCAGTATCGTCCGCCGATCGATCGCATTCCCACCGCTTTGGCTCAGCTTGAACTTGGTCGGGTTTACGCCGCCGGATTGGACGACTTCGATAAAGCAGCGGCCTACTTCGATAAGGCCGCCGAGTTATTTGAGCAGATTCAAGACGTCGTTCGCCCTCGCGACGCCGCTTTGGTCGGAACGCCTCTTGCCGCCGCCGCTACCGATTGTTGGAAGCTTGGCAAGAAGGAAGAGAGCGTCGATATGCTCGAGAGCGCCGTTACATTCCTGGAAATAGCGTATGACGGCGGATTCGCTGACGACGGCGATTTGTGGAAGCTTTATACGAACTTGTCGACGATGTGCCGCGGAGTAAAGGATTCCGCTAACGCCGATAAGTATAAGAAATTGGCCGATCAGTTTGCGCCTGCTGAAAAGTAAGTTAAGCTCGATTAGGATTTGACGATAGTTGACAATAGCCGCGTTTCGATTACAGAATCGGGACGCGGCTATTGTATGTAATTGCAATGGCTGACGTCTCTGGCTTGACTTTCAGTATAGATGAGATGAAACTCGTCGTCTTGTTAGTTTTATAAAGTTTTCTAATAACTATTATTGTTGACGTAATACCTGCCAACAATACTATTGACGATTCTATTATTGAAAATACAATACACGGGTATTAATGACGCGAAAAGCATTTGCGTCGATATGTTCAATTAAGGAGCAAGAAGATGTCGTTGCAAATACCGCCTGGCTATGTTGCCAAACTCGTGCCCGAGATGATGGAGCAGGCGATTTTCAATATTAAAGGCGATTTCCAAGAATGTTTTTCTCGCGACTTGAATCTTCGTCGTGTGACGGCGCCTCTTTTTGTGCAATGCGGAACGGGTATCAACGACGATCTTAATGGAATCGAAAGACCAGTAAAATTCCCGATTAAAGCGATGGACGACATTCATGCAGAAGTTGTTCATTCTCTCGCGAAATGGAAGCGTATGAAGTTGGCGCAGTATCGGATTCCGCCCGGCTATGGCATTTATACCGACATGAACGCGATTCGAGCGGACGAAGAGCTCGACAACATCCACTCAATATATGTCGACCAATGGGACTGGGAACGTACGATCGAAGCAAAAGACCGCGCGCTTGATTACCTTTGTGACGTCGTCGAAGATATTTATGAAAGCCTCAAAGAAGTTGAACATCACGTCTACGACGATTTCCCGCATATTCATCCAATTCTTCCAGAAACGATAACTTTTGTCCAAGCGGAAGATTTGCTCGGCGAATATCCGAATCTCACGCCTAAGGAACGCGAATCCGAATTCGTTCGCCGGTTTGGAGCCGTTTTTATTATCGGTATTGGACACAAACTCTCGAACGGGGAACGCCACGATGGCCGCGCTCCCGACTACGACGATTGGAGTACGGAAACCGACCCAGGTTACTATGGTCTTAATGGCGATATTTTGGTTTGGAACCCCGTCTTAAAAGATTCGTTAGAATTGTCGTCGATGGGGATTCGCGTCGACAAACGCGCGTTGCTTAAACAACTTCAGATTGAAGGCTGCGAAGACCGGCGCGAGCTGATTTTTCATAAGGCGCTTCTGAACGACGAATTGCCTTTGTCGATTGGAGGAGGAATTGGACAGTCTCGACTCTGTATGTTCTTTTTGCGCTGCGCCCACATCGGAGAGGTTCAAGCGTCGATTTGGCCGCAGGAGATGGTCCGCGAATGCGCGGCTGGAGGCGTCTTCCTTCGTTAGTCGATTTAATCGACGTTCCTTTAATCTCCAGGCAATTGCGTTGCGAATGTGTTGGAGATTTTTTAGCCGAACGTCAAGAGGACGAACGCGTAAGAGGCTGTTGTCGGTCTGGCGCCGCTTTTTCGGAGCAAAGATTTTGATAATCGGAACGCTTTTAGTCTCGCAAGTATCGGAAATTTTGCTCGAACGTTAATGAATATGCTCCTCCTAAAATGTGAAAGAGAGATTTTAGGAGGAGCGTTGTGTTATCGATCACGTCTGGGGTAGAAGTTTGAAAGTTGATCGACATTTCGGCGCCACTTAATCCACGAGTCGACGTCATAGCCGTAATCAACTGGGGTTTGGTAGTAGCCCGCGACAATGTTGACGAGCGCTTGGCGAACTATTTCATTCTGACTCAGGTCGGTAACAGTCTTGACGCGCGCGCCCCCTCCGGCTGAGAAGCCGCCGAGGTTGCCCCGGGAGTCGAAGGTTGCGCCCGTTTGGTCGGAGCCGACGACCATCTGCCGTTTGTGCGTGGTAACGAGCGCGTTAATAAGATCAGGGACGGCGCATTCCGCTTCTAAGCGTTCAAGAGCATATGCGGCTCGGTTAATCGTCGCGACGTCGTCCGAAGCTCGCAGCTTTCTTCTAAAGAACTCAATAGCTTCGTTTCTTGCCGTTTTCTTTTTGTAGATACCGTCGACAGCGGCGGCTCTCGCGTCCATGTCAGGGTCGCTCAGCGCGATTGCTCCAAGTTGCCCTAACGCCGCAGGCGTGCCAATCGAGGCAATTGCTTGGACGAGCAGCACGCGCCCCTCCGGATCTCTCTTTTCTTCTGTGTAAGTTTTGATTAAAACAGGGAGGGCGATGGGGTTTTTTATGCGTCTTAAGTCTTCTCTTGCGCGTTGATTGTCATTTTTTGCGCCCTGATATAGAAACGCAATTTGCTTCTTCCAATATCGGGTCTCTTCTTTTTCTGCTTCTTTTGCACGGATGAGTTCCGCTTCTTGTTTGGAAACGTTTCTTCCTCCAACGCGTTCTAACCCTCTTTGTTCCATCTGTTCTTTTTTGGAGATCCAGACGTTTCCTTCTTTGACATGCTGCAAAGCTTTATGCGCTTCTTCGTTGTCAGGGTCGAGCTCGACGACGCGCTGATACCTTTCGTCAGCAAGTGCGGAAAGCTGCTTCTCGCTGGCCCATTTGGCGATTTTCAGATGCGCTTCGACCGTGTCTTTTTGAAGCGGCGCAGAGTTGCGGTAAGCGATTTGTTCCGGCCGCAGTTCCGTTGCCTGCTTTACGTCTTCGGCGTTAAGGACAATTCTCCCGCCAAGGGTCGGCTTAATTTCATATTGTCCTGAACCTATGTCCTTTACTTCTCCTCGGACGCCGCCGCCGCGAAGTATGGAGACGCCGCCGGACTGCGCAACGTTTGGCGTCTGCGCCAACGCAAGATTGGTAGTGAATGCAAAGGAGACGGCGCCGACGAGCAAGACGAGATGTTTGAACGTTTGGACTTTCATAAGAACGTCTCCACAAGGAAGAATGCTACAACAACAGGGATTGTTTTTTTTATCGGCGTATTGTTTGAGTAATTTTAGTTTAGGCCGTCTCGTCTGTTCTGAAATGAGAAGCTTGTGACGGCGCTTTCTAAAAACTTCATCTATTTTAACAGCATATGCCGACAGCTTAGTTCCGGTTCGCGATAAATGACGTTTATAAAAAAACACCCTCGGCGTCGCAAGGAAGCCGAGGGCGTCAATTCAAACGCTAAAGGCGTGTGATGAAGCTATCTCACTTGGCGAGAACTTTGCGAACGTTTTCGAGTTGACCAGCGGAGCCGAGCATTTGGTTTTTGTGAATGATGTACTCAGCATATGCGGGCATAAAGATTTGACCGGGTTTGCGAAGATCGAATTCAGCCGGGTGATCGCGGAAGAATTCGCGGTGGATCGCGCACCAGACGAGACGACCGTCAGTGTCGATGTTGATCTTGGTAACTCCGAGCTTGGCGGCCGGGAAGTATTGTTTTTCATCGACGCCGCTGGCGTTTTTGATGGCGCCGCCGGCGTTGTTGATACGATCGACCCATTCTTTCGGCACGGAAGAGGAACCATGCATGACGAGCGGGAAGTTCGGCTTGACGGCGTTGACGCTAGCTTGGATTTTTTCCAAGACGTCGAAGTGGAGACCTTGTGTTCCGGAAAACTTGAAGGCGCCGTGAGAAGTGCCGATAGCGACGGCGAGCGAGTCGACGCCCGTTCTTTCAATAAATTCAGCGGCTTGGTCCGGGTCGGTCAGCTTGACAGAACCGACAACGTCTTCTTCGACGCCGCCGAGTTGTCCAAGTTCCGCTTCAACAACGACGCCCTTCGCGTGGGCGGCGTCGACAACGCGCTTGGTGATTTCGACGTTCTTTTCGAATTCTTCGTGAGAGGCGTCGATCATGACGGAGCTGTAGAAGCCGCTGTCGATGCAGTCGTAGCAGACTTCTTCGGTGCCATGGTCGAGATGAACTGCGAAGATAGCGTCAGGAAAGACGTCGACGGCGGTACGAATCATGCCCTCGAGGAAGTTTTTGTCGGTGTAAGAGCGAGCGCCGCGGGAAATTTGAATAATGAATGGAGCGCTCTTTGCGGGGTCGCTGGGGTCTTCATTCTTGGCAGATTTGCCGAGGTTGCCGCGGAAAAGACCGACGAGTTGCTCGAGATTGTTGATGTTATACGCGCCAATAGCGTATTTGCCGTAAGCTTCGGCGAACAATTCTTTTGTCGTAACAATCATGATATTCTCCTTCAACGTATATGTTTAGCGTTTAAACGGATCCGCATCGTCGTACGCCAGGCGCAGCGCCTACGTCGGCTTGCCGTTCGTTTAGTTCCATCAGGCAGAGCGACGTCGCCGCCGGAAAGAAGTTTAGGGACGTCTGCGATCCCGAGGCGATCATCATATGCTCCATACCCCATTCTACCCGCTTTTGTCGCTTTGAAAATAGGGGGCGCGCCTATTTCCGCGTCCGGTTCCTTTATTTACAAATTGAGTTTTCTGATTAAAATTATGGGGAACGCTTCGTGGTTTCTTTGAGAACTTCCTAGAGAAAGAGGATTTGATGAGCGCCGAGCCTACACCGATGATGAAACAGTATTTCGACGCGAAGGAAGCGTCGGAAGGGGCTCTTTTGCTCTTTCGAATGGGCGATTTTTACGAGTTGTTCTATGAAGACGCCTATAAGGCGGGCGAAACCCTTGGAATCACCGTAACAACGCGCGATCGGAATAAGTCGGCGTCTGAGGCGGTTCCGATGGCGGGCTTTCCATGGCACCACCTTGACGCGTACCTTGCGCGTCTTGTTGCGGCGGGACATCGCGTCGCTGTTTGCGACCAGATGGAAGATCCGAAAAAGACCAAATCGTTAGTGAAGCGCGAGGTAACCCGGATTGTAACGCCGGGCACGATGATGGACGAGTCGATGCTCGATCCTCGCCAGAGCAACTATTTGGCGGCGATCTATGTTTCTGAAGAGCGAGAGTCTAAGAAAGCGAGTCGTCTTGCACGAAGGGCGGGAACGCGCGGCGCCGTTAAAGAAATTCTAGACGACGACGAAGCTGTGACGGGCGATCGTTCGGTATCGGAGCTTTTTGAGACGACGATACCCGCTGATCGATACGTTGGTCTTGCTTGGGTCGAACTTTCGACGGGGCATTTCTGCGCTTCAACGGTAACGTTTGGCGAGCTTTTCGACCAATTAGCGCGAATTTCACCTGCAGAATGTCTCATTCAGGAAGAAATGCGCCCCTATTTCCCCGACTGGCTCTTGGAGCGCGCGGCGCTGACTCCGCGTCAGGGTTGGATTTTTTCGAAGCAGACGGCGCTCGATACGCTGGCAAAACACTTTAAACTTCAAACGTTTGAGGGGTTTGGGTTCGACGAAAACAGCGACGACGTTTTTGCGCTTCAAGCGGCAGGCTGCGCGCTCGAATATTTGCTCGAAACTCAAAAGCAATCGCTTGAATTTATCGATACGTTGGCGCCCTATCGTTATGGCAAGTATCTTGAAATTGACGAGTCGACGCGCCGTAGTTTAGAGATAGCGCAAACATATCGCGACGGACGCCGCGAAGGTTCGTTCCTCGCGACAATCGATCAATGTTCTACGCCGATGGGCAGTCGTCTCTTGGCCGAATGGGTAGCGTATCCTTTGACCGATTCAAGCAGTATTGTCGCTCGTCAAAACGCGATCGAAGAAATACTAACACGCGCCGCAGAATCGGACGCCATACGCGAGCTTTTCCGAGACGTTTCCGATCTCGAGCGTATTGTGTCGCGCATTGTGCAGGAGCGCGGAACCCCTCGCGAGCTCGTCAGCATAGCTAAAACGCTTCAGTTGCTCCCTCAGTTTAAAGCGTTTCTCGATTCGTCGTCGTGTTCGTTGCTCAAAAGGCTTGGAGAACGTTTAACGCTCCAAGACGAACTTTGCGACGAACTGACGCGCGCCTTTGGAGACGAGGCGCCGTTGAACTATCGAGACGGCGGATTTGTCCAAGACGGCTATTCTGAAAAACTTGACGAGTATCGCAGATTACAGCGTGGAAGTAAAGAGTGGCTTGCTGCTTATCAGGCGCGCGAGGTCGAGCGGACAGGCGTCCCTAATTTGCGCGTAGGCTTTACGAGCGTATTTGGCTATTATATTGAAATTACTCGTTCTCAAATTGACAAAGTTCCCGACGACTACACGCGCAAGCAGACGCTGAAGAACGTTGAACGGTATATAACTCCCGAATTGAAAGATTACGAAGAGAAGGCGTTGGCCGCGCAAGAATTGGCGCTTGAGCAGGAAATGGAGATCTTTGCTCATCTCCAGCGCAGCGTGGCGAAAGTCCGCGCCGATATCCAACGCGCAGCGAGCGTACTCGCGCATCTTGACGTACTCGCGGGGCTTGCCGCGTTGGCGTCAACACGAAACTATTGTCGGCCGACGATCGTTGAAGAACCGGTGTTGTCGATTATAGAAGGACGGCATCCTTCGCTTGACGCCAATTGCTCTGACGGCGAATTTGTTCCAAACGACTCGGTTTGCAACGCAGACGAGGGATATGTCCATCTCATAACCGGTCCTAATATGTCGGGTAAGAGCACGTTCATACGACAAACGGCGCTTCTTGTGTTAATGGCTCAAATTGGTTCGTACATTCCGGCCAGTAAAGCGACGATCGGATTGGCTGATCGAATCTTTGCACGGGTCGGCGCGTCTGACGAATTGACGCGCGGACAATCGACGTTCATGGTTGAAATGGTTGAGACGGCTCGTATTTTAAACAATGCGACTCCGAAAAGCCTCGTCATTCTTGACGAAATTGGACGCGGAACAAGCACGTACGACGGCATTTCGCTCGCTTGGGCGATCGTTGAGTATATTTCAAGCAAACTCAAGTGTCGGACGTTCTTTGCGACGCATTATCATGAATTGACCGACTTAGATTCCGTCTGCGAGGGCGTTAACAATCTCAACGTCGCCGTCCGCGAATGGCGCGACGATATAGCGTTTCTTCATAAGATAATGCCCGGCGCGGCAGACAAGAGCTATGGTATTCATGTCGCGCGATTGGCGGGCGTTCCGAAAGAGGTCGTGGACCGTGCCAAGGAGATTCTTGTTGGTCTTGAAGCGGCGCAGGTGACGGCGGCGACCGACGTTACGCGCAAAGCGCTTCGAGAGCTTTCCGATAAGTCTAAGAAGAAAACGGACGCGCCCGTGCAGTTTTCGCTTTTTGGTCCGGAAGACCATCCGGTCGTCGACGAACTGCGCAAATTAGATCTTGATTCTTTAACGCCGATGGACGCGCTTCTTATGATCGAGCGTTGGAAGACTTATCTGACAACTTCCGAACCGCCCAAACGCTGACCGATTGGAAAGAAAGGCAAGTCATAAAAAAGCCCTCGACGAAACGTTCTGCTTTCATCGAGGGCTTTTTTGCTCGCGTTGGCGCATCATTGGAGCTTTTTCAAGAGCGCTTCGGCTTCTGTACGTTTGGCAAAAGGCGGCTGTGTGCTGAGCGCGACCTCAAGGAAGTTCTTCGCTTGTTCCGTTTGACCTTTGTCATTCAGGACGACGGCGAAATAATAAGCGGACGCCGCGTTAATCTGACCGTCGGCGGTCGACTGTTGAAGGACTTGGATCGCTTCGTCAGGCTGGCCCGCGCGGTAGAGGACCCAGCCGAGCGTCGCGAGGAAATCACGATTGTTTTGTTGTTTTTGGACGTTTCCAGCGGCATATTGGACGGCGCGTTTGTTCTTTTCTTCGTCGCCTTGTTCGCACAGGGCGAGCGCGAGACCGTTGGAGGCGTCGGTATCGAGCGGACTTTGTTGGACCGCTTCTTGGAACGCCGCTTCGGCGCGTCTATAGTCGGACCGGAATAGGGCGACTCTTCCGTAGGTCTTCAACACTTCGACGCTTTTGTCTTCTTGATAGAGTTGCTGAACGAGCTTCCACGCGGCGTCGAGATCATTTTCTGCGAGCGCGTTGTTAATCGAGAGGAGCAGGACGGGCGTCGATTTCGGATTGGCTTTGAGCGCGGCGTCTAAGCTTTGCTTGGCGCTTTGCAAATCGCCCCTTGCGGCGTACATCTGGGACATGGCGGCGTCGGCGGGCAGACCTTTGCCATCGGAAAGTTTGTCGGCGCGCAGGAACATTTCACGCGCTTTTGCGTCTTGGTTCTGTTGAAACAATGCGTTAGCGATTGCACGGTCGAGTTCGGCAGTTTCGCCCTCGGCTTTGATTTTAGCCAGAAGGGCCGCCTGAACGTCTGGCCAGCGTTGACGCGCGTTTGAATAGGCGATTTTCAAGGTCAGCGCCATAGCTTCCATTGATTTTTTACGCTGCGCATTGGCGTTATATTTCTCCAGAAGCTCAGAACCTTTCAGCGTTAAAAGTTCTGCGGCGGTCAATCCACCTTCGCGCAGCGAGATTTCTGCAAGAGCGAGATAGGCTTCCGGATCGTTAGGATCTTCTTCTGTCGCCATTTCAAGCATGATTCTTGCGGCGCGCATATTGTTGAGCTGGGCAAACCAGAACGCCAAGATAAGTCTTGGAGGACGCGCCGCAGGATTGCCGCTTGCCAGTTGACGCAATGAATCAAGCGCTCCTTGGAGGTCTTGCTTATTGAACAGCTCGAGCGCTTCTTGGTATTTTGCGTTTTCAGCGGACGTCAATTCAAGCGCGGCTGTTCCTTGTTGAGTTGGATCCGTCACGGGGGATCGAGCTTGTACGGCGGTAGATTGCACAGGCGTCTGGGCGTAAATTGGAGCTGTCTGCGTCGTCAGAATTGCAAGCGACGCAAGAAATGAGGCAGTAACAGCAAACGCATGGAGGGGATGAAACATATTCATGCTCGACATTCTCCTTATTTACGCGCCGCGATTGTTCTTATAAAATTGCGGCGATAGGCTCTTGAAGTGGTAAACGCTGAATTATAAACGTCTAGGGAGAGGGAAAGTATAATCGGAATGAAGCTGGACGTCCAGACGGATTTTTTAAGAAGAGAGAAGCTTGCAAGGGCGCCGAAACGCCGCTCACAAGCGAAAAAGAAAGTTTAGACGTCGCGTAGAAATTGCGCGCACGCCTGTACGACGCTTTCTGGCGCGCTGGCGCCTGCGGTGAGGAGGACAGTCGAATCGGGAGTCAGCTTGCTCCACGGAATATCTTCGACTCCGTTAACGAGATACGCAGGTACGTTTTCTTCTCGTGCAACCTCGACGAGGCGTTTAGAATTGGAACTATTCGAACTTCCTACAACGAGAACAACGTCTGCCTTTGGAGCAAGCTTACGCACGGCTTCTTGTCGTTTCTGAGTGGCGTCGCATAGGCCTTCGTGTTTAGGAGCGCGCAAATTCGGAAATTTTTTATGCAGCGCTTCTACAATTTTTTCAGCTTCAGTTACGGAAAGCGTCGTCTGCATAAGGTAAGTCAGCTTTTCCGTGTCGGAAAACTCAAGCGTTTCGACGTCGTCTACGCTTGAAATCAAGACGGTCGAGTCAGGCGCTTCTCCTAACGTGCCAATAACTTCATCGTGTCCTCGTTTACCGATGAAAATAATTGTGTATCCCTCTGCGGCGTAGTCTCGCACCTGCGAATGAATGTTATGAACAAGCGGACAGGTAGCGTCGATAGTTCGTATCTTTCTTTCCGCCGCCTGCTTTCTCAGCGCTGGTGAAACCCCGTGTGCAGAGAAGAGCAGAATCGCGCCGTCGGGGACGTTGTCAAGCGAATCGACAAAGACGACGCCTTGCCGTCTGAATTTACCGACAACCCAAGCGTTGTGTACGATCTCGTGATAGACATAGACCGTTTCTTCCGTGCTTTTAACGACGTTTTCGAGGATATTTATCGCTCTATTGACGCCGGAACAAAACCCGCGAGGTTCGGCTAGTATCACTTTCATAACGGGTTCCTTTCTTTTGACGGCTTGAGGTTAAGAACGTACGTTCCCTGCTCAAGACAGCGCCGCGGCGATCACGTTGACAAGAGCGTCCGGGTCAAGAGAAACCTCCTGACTTCCTCCGGAGCGCAGGTCTTTGAGGCTAGCGACGTTGCGTTCCACCTCGTCCAAACCGACGATTATGGCGAATTTAAATCCTTTTTTATCTGCGTACTTGAGCTGTTGACCGAGTTTTTTAGGTTCCGGATAGAGTTCGACGCCGACGCCGCGCTTGCGCAGCTGGGAAGCAATTTCGCAGTATTTTACTGAAAGTCCGGCGTCAAACAATGGAATGAAGACGTCGACAGTCGAGGAGGTCCTTTCGATCATGTTAAGTTCTTCCAGACCGGCAAACAGACGGTCTAAACCGAGCGAGGCGCCGATTCCAGGAAGCTTTTGCTTGGTATAAAGTTCTGCAAGGTTGTCGTACCGTCCGCCGCTGCAGACGCTGCCGAGTTGTGGAAATTCGTTGAGGAAGGTTTCGAAAATTGTCCCCGTGTAGTAGTCAAGCCCACGCGCGATGGAAACGTCGATTACGAAACGTTCTGCTGGAACGCCTGCAGCTTTAGTGAATTCGAGTATTTGTCGAAGTTCGGCGACGCCTACGAGGCCAAGTTCGTTTCCTTCAAGCAATTGTTCAAGTCTTTGCAGGATTTCTCCGTTCGATCCTTCTGCCGAAGCAACGTCCAGAATCATTCGCGCTTGTTCTTCGGAAGCGTCGGCAGTTTGCGCCATTTCGTCTACAACCGCGTCGACTCCAGCTTTTGCGAGCTTATCTAAGGCGCGGAGAACCGGAACCGCCTTATCGGCAAGACCTATTTTATCGAGAGCGCCGTTCAAGATCTTTCGGCTGTTCATATGGATCGTGAACTTTGTGAAAGAATCTTCGGAGCGCAGGTCGACGCGTTCAAGAACGTCGTTGATGACGAGCGCCGTTTCGACGTCGGACATGACGCTTGTCGTGCCGATCGTGTCGAAGTCGCATTGCATGAATTCTCGGTAACGCCCCGCCTGGGTGTTTTCGCCGCGCCAAACCTTCGCGAGGTGATAGCGTTTAAAAGGGGTTCCAAGCTCCCCGATGTGTTGTGCGGAGAATCTCGCGAACGGAACGGTAAGATCGAACCTCATGGCGACCTCGCGACCGCCAGGATCTTGGAACCGATAAAGCTGCTTGTCAGTTTCGTCGCTGCCTTTCCCCATGAGGATTTCAAGGTATTCTAAAACGGGCGTGTCGATAGGGCAGAAACCGTAGCTTCGATACACTTTGGTAACGCGGTCGATCAAGCGTTCTCTCGGGATCATTGCTTCCGGCAGGAAATCGCGGAAACCTTTCAGCGTGCGAGGTTCGATGAGTTTCTTTTTCGGTTGGGGTTCAGAAGTCGACACTTTTGAAAAATCCTTTATAAGGAACGGAGTTGTGTTATAACTAAAAAGCCGCCGCCTCGACGCTGTTGCGCCAAAACGACGGCCTGATACTATGTATTAGACGCTGTTGTCAGTTTTGCTTAGCTTCTTCTACGAGTTTATCGAACAGAAGCGTATATTTATCGCGAGTCTCCGCCGATTTGCGATGCGCAATAGCCGCTCTTGGATGAACGTTGTTTTGCGCAGTAAGCATATACTCGTGATAGGGACCCCATTCGATTTCCTGTTGGAGTGGAACGAATTCTTTTTCTAAACACTCGAACAAGGGGCGCAGTCGGTAATTGTCCGGATTAACGACGGCCAGAAGCAATTCGCTCGGGCAGTTGCCGGCGCCGCGCCCTAAGCCGCCGAGAGAAGCGTCGAGCCGCGTGGCGCCAAATTGCGCGGCAATGACCGTGTTTGCAAAAGCAAGCTGCATATTGTTATGCGCATGCATTCCAACCTCTTTGCCGACCGCTTCTGCATAGGACACGTATTTCTTCGTGAGGTATTCCGTTTGCAACGGCGTCAAGGAGCCGAAGGAATCGACGATGACAATGACCTCGGCAGGCGTTTTGCAAATTCGTTCAAGAATGCTGTCAAGCTTCTTCTCTTCGACGACGGTAACCGCCATTAAGTTAGCGCTGACTTCATAGCCTTTATTGTAGGCGTCTTCGATCATTTCGATAGCTTCGTCGAGCTGATAATCGTAGAAAGCGACGCGAACGAGGCTGAGCGGACTTTGGCTTTTGGGCAAAACGGAGGTCTTCCAATCGGATTTTCCCGCGTCAATCATGCATGCAAGTTTGGTCGCAGCGTCGGAATTATCGCCTACGACAGCGCGCATATCTTGTTCGTCGCAGTATTTCCATACGCCGTTTGAGTCGCGCGAGAAAACATGATCGGAATTTTTGTATCCAATTTCCATATAGTCAACGCCGGCTGCCACGTTTGCTTCGTAGACCGCTTTGACAAATTCAACGCTAAAGTAGTGATCGTTGACGAGCCCTCCGTCTCGGATTGTACAGTCGAGCGTTTTAATTTTCGGCTCGTTGATACCCCAGATTGAACTCATTGTTACGCCTTTTCAAGGAAGGAATGGACCGCTCCGTTTGCTATGAGAGCGGCGTTTGGCAGGAAACTCGCGCGCCTTTTGACAGCGCTGCGTTTTTCGTCAGCGTTACTCATAAGGACGTCTTTTTGCAAAAAGACGCACAACCAATTTACTATCTAGCTGTCGAGGCGTCAAGGATTATTAAATATTTCACGTAAAAATGTTCGCGATATTGCCGACGATGGTATCAATATTGCGTCTTGGAGAAATTGAATTATAATCGACCCATTAATTTTTGAATCGATAAAGGTCAATGCGTTGGGAGCGATTTATGAAGACTTCTATGAAGATAGGCGATTTAGCTGTGTCGCCCCCGGTGTTGTCCGCGCCAATGGCGGGCTATACCAACTATGCCTATCGTGAATTGCTTCGTCGACTTGGAGGCGTGGGGCTGATAACGACGGAAATGGTCAGCGCGCGCGCTTTTGTGTGTATGGGCGCGCGCGGAGCGGGAGAACCGGAACGTCTTTGGGGCGTGCAAGAAGAACCGCGACCCCTTGCCGTTCAGATTTGGGACAATTGTCCAGAAACGCTTGAAGAACTCGCTGGAAAACTTGCGCATGAATTTAAGGCGAGCGTTGTCGACTTGAATTTCGGTTGTCCTGCGCCCGCAATAGCCAAGCGTTCAGCGAGCGGTTCGTATCTTTTGCAGTATCCGGAAAAAGTTGGCGAGCTGGTCGGTCGTGTCGCCAAGGCGTCTTATCCAACTCCGACGACAGCCAAAATCCGACTAGGCTTGACTGCTGACACAATTAATGCTGTAGACGTCGCTCAGGCGGTAGAAGATGCAGGGGGAGCGGCCCTTACGGTCCACGGTCGAACTGCGCGGCAGATGTATACGGGGGCCGCTGACTGGGACGAGATTGCAAAAGTCAAATCGGCGCTGCGCTTCATTCCTCTAATAGGGAACGGCGATATCAAGACGGCGGAACAGGCAGTCGAACGGCTGCAGAAATATCCCGTCGACGGAATTATGATCGGCCGCGCTGGACTTGATCGTCCATGGATTTTCCGCGAGACGGCGCAGCTTCTTCGCGGCGAGACGCCGGATCCAGAACCAACTCTCCTTGAACAGCGTGAATTATTGCTTGACCATTTTCAGCTTGTGCTTGATCGTTTTGGGACAGAGCTTGGCGTAACGCTCATGCGTCGCTTTGGAGTTCACTATTCCAAGGGGCGACCGGGGGGACGCAACTTTCGAGATAAAATCAGCCGCGTTTCCTCGAAACAAGAGTTTTTGGACGTAGTTGCTAGGGAATTCGTCGTCGAACCTCCTGAACGATGATTTAATCTACATATTTTTCCGAAACGATACAATTGGGGTTGACACGACGTCCATTAATCCCTACAGTAACCCTCAAAGTGGGCGTTTTCTACGCAAATGAGCGTATGGAGATCGCCGTATGGTCGCGCTCGTTTTTGTCAGTTCGAATGGAGAGCAGAACGGATTGGCGAGGACACGTCTGGGCTCGACGCTCCTTAGACTCAACAAATTGGCTGCAACTACGTCATGACACGTGTAAAAATAGCCGGAACAGGTTCGTACCTCCCCAAACGAATAGTAACGAATGACGAATTGGCGCAACGGCTCCCGAAGACCTCGGACGAGTGGATTTATACGCATACGGGCATTAAAGCTCGTCATGTTGCCGCTCCCGACGAATCAGCGTCGGCGATGGGATTAATCGCCGCTCAACGCGCGCTTGACAATGCGGGGATTTCTGCGGACGAGCTTGGCATGATCATGGTCAGCACAGCCACGCCCGACTACGCGCCTACGCCGTTGGTTTCCTGCTTACTTCAAGATCAACTTGGGGCGACGAACGCTTCGGCGTTTGACATGAGCGCCGCCTGTTGCGGATTCATTTATAATCTTGAGATTGCGAAGAACTTCTACTACAATCCCGATTTCCGCAAGCCTATTCTCATAGTTGCTACCGAAGTGATGACGCGCAAAGTCGACTGGAACGATCACAAGACGTGCATTCTTTTCGGAGACGGAGCGGGCGCGGTTATTCTTATGCCTTCTAACGACGGACCAAGCGCGATTGTCGACTCGATGATGCGCGCAGACGGCGCTAGCGGCAGATACCTTCTTCTAGAAGGCGGATGTCGATCAACCGATTCTCTTAACCATCCCCAAGCGCACATTTTGCAGATGGCGGGAACGCAGGTCTTCGCCTTTGCAATTAAGGCCATTGAAGAAGTGGTAACGACGCTTATGAAGCGCAATAGTCTTTCTATGAACGACGTCGGGCGCATCATTCCGCATCAGGCGAATTACCGTATTATTCAATCTGCTGGCAAGAGATTAGGGTTAGAAAACGAAGACAAGTTCTACATCAATGTTGAGACCGTAGCGAATACCGCTTCGGCGTCAATTCCAATTGTTCTCGACGAAATGAATCGCAACGGTCAACTCAAGCGAGGCGACAAATTGATTGTTACCGGGTTCGGCGCCGGCTTGACGTACGGCGGCAATTACATAATCTGGTGAGCAAGTCTGTTTTTACACGCTTTGCTGAAACATTGATAAAAAAGCGGAACCAGCCTTGACGTTAGGCGGTTCCGCTTTTTAGTTTCAACCACAAGCTTATTAGACAAGCTTATTATAACTCTTTATTCAGCGTCGTTCGGTTCGTCCTCGGGCAAGTCGGGCGTTTCTATTTTCTCAGAATCGTTGATTCCAAAGAAAAGATTCAAGACGGAATAATCTATGTTTTCCGAGAGGAATCTTCTGCCTCCGTCGCACATGACGACATATTCTCCTCTTCCATGCCAAGAACCGAAATCCTTGCGTTCTTTGACAGGCTTTTGATTTTCTTCGAGCGCTTGGTCGACGGAAAGATCCGAATTAGGATCCATCCAATTACTCGGATTCTTCCTTTCGACATACATAATGGTGTTTGCAAGACCGTCAACAATCAAATCCGGATCGACAGCGTCGCCGCTTTCAGGAAATGCAGTATTTGACCCGATTATGCAAGAGTAAGCGCATCTTTTTGCTCTAGTCTCGTCGTCCTCGTAATTGCTTATTGGGGTCGAAGCGCATCGAAAAACGTTAGGAGTTTTCGTCCAGAACTGTCTGTTCCAATCGCTGTCCCATGGTTCGTCAAGTTTGATTTGAGAGAATAATTTCTCTTCGCCTAAATAAGGGAGCAGGAGGACCCGCCACGAATGGAGCTTTTGACCATTTTCGTCCGTTGTGAACGCCGGTGGAAAGGTTGCGTTGGCGTTGTAATATTCAACGGTTGCTTCGTAGAGTTTTGCTAAGTTGAATTCGCAGCGTTCCCGTCTTGCGTTTTCGCGCATAGCCAATAGGAAGCTGGAGACAGCGAGGAGCAATGCAACGGCGCCAAACAGCAAAAAAATTGAAATAATCCAGAGGAGCGCGCGTCGACGTCGTGAGATTTGCACATCTTCAAAATCCATGTCGTTAATAATCCTTTATCCTAGCGCTTCTCGACGAGCAAGTTCGAGGTCGTGCCGCAACATATCGTCGACAAGGTCTTCAAAAGTATACTTTGGTTTCCAACCTAGTTTTTCACGCGCTTTGGTCGCGTCTCCGCAAAGGTAATCGACCTCGGTTGGACGGAAGAAGATCGGGTCGATTTCCACGAGCGTTTTACCCGACTTACGGTCGACGCCCTTTTCTTTGAGCCCTTCGCCCTGCCAGACAAGCTCGTAGTCAAGTTTGCGAAAGACTATTTCGAGAAATTCTCGCGCAGACCTCTGTTCTCCAGTTGCCAAGACATAATCGTCAGGCTCGTCTTGTTGCAGCATGAGGAACATACCTTCAACGTAATCCTTTGCGTGCCCCCAGTCTCTTCTGGAATCGATATTTCCCATGCGAAGGGTTTCTTGGAGTCCTTCTCGGATTCTTGCCGCTCCTCTCGTAATCTTTCTAGTAACAAAATTCTCTCCTCGCAAAGGACTTTCGTGATTGAAAAGAATTCCGTTGCAGGCAAAGAGACCGTATGCTTCGCGATAGTTTACCGTCGCCCAGTAGGCGTAGAGTTTTGCGATAGCGTATGGGCTTCTTGGAGCGAAAGGCGTGGTTTCGCGTTGCGGCTTTTCTCTGACGTCGCCAAAAAGTTCGGAAGTCGACGCTTGATAGAAGCGCGTTTTCGAGGCAAGACCGAGTTGTCGAATCGCTTCGAGCAAGCGCAAAGCGCCTAGTGCGTTAACTTCGGCGGTGTATTCCGGAACGTCAAACGAGACCCTGACGTCCGATTGCGCGGCAAGGTTGTACAGTTCGTCAGGCTCGAATTTTTCCAGAATTGCCATTAGGCTCGACGTGTCGGTTAGATCGCCTGTGCAGTAAATAAGTTCCGAACCGTTCGGCTGAATCCCAGGCTGCAGATCGTCGATCCGACTTGTGTTCGGCGTTGAGGCGCGGCGCACAAGCGCGCATACGCGCCTTCCTTCGTCGAGAAGTTTGCGAATCAAATAAGATCCGTCTTGACCGGTTGAACCAGTAATAAATGATGTTTTCATAACAAATCCGCAAGTTCGAGAATCATTTTTTCAGTTTTTTCCCATCCGAGGCACGGGTCGGTAATCGATTGACCATAAACGCCCCCGTCAGGTTTTTGGGAGCCGTCTTCGATGTAGGATTCGATCATGAGTCCTTTGACTAAGTTGCGCACGTCTTCCGAACATCGTATACTGTGGAGGACTTCTTTAGCAATACGGGGTTGTTCGGCCCAACGTTTGCCCGAGTTGGAGTGATTGCAGTCGACGATTACAGCTGGATTAACCAGTTCGCTTTTGGCGTAAAGTTCGCAGAGAATCTGTAAGTCTTCGTAGTGGTAATTGGGGGTGGAGCGACCGTTTTGATTGGCGAAACCACGCAGAATTGCGTGTGCCATCGGGTTGCCCCTGCTTTGAACTTCCCAGCCGGAGAAGACGAACGTGTGCGAATGCTGCGCCGCCGTAATTGAGTTCATCATAACAAAAAGGTCGCCGCTGGTCGGGTTTTTCATGCCGACCGGAATGTCCAAGCCGCTTGCAACGAGCCGATGTTGTTGATTTTCAACAGATCGCGCGCCAACTGCTACGTAGGACAGGCAGTCGGAAAGGTAGTGGTGGTTTCCGGGGTAGAGCATTTCGTCCGCGCAAGAGAAGCCCGAGCGTTCGATCGCTTCGACATGGAGTCTGCGAATAGCAATCAAACCTTTGAGCATATCCGGCGAGTTGCTCGGATCCGGCTGGTGCAGCATCCCTTTGTAGCCGTCGCCGGTCGTTCGCGGCTTATTCGTGTAGATACGAGGCACAATGACAATTTTGTCTTGAACCTTGTCCTGTACGCCGCGCAATCTTTCGACATAGTCTAAGACGGCGTCTTCGCGATCAGCGGAACACGGTCCGATGACGAGAAGGAATTTTGGGCTTTTCCCCAAGATTATACTTTGTACTTCTTGGTCGTTTGCTTTTTTTACAGCCGTCTGTTCGTCAGACAGAGGGTACATTTCTTTGATGACGCGCGCTGTGGGCATTTCACGTTTGAACGACATATTCATCATGGAGCCGCTCCTTATTATTATATTAGCGAATTATTTTTATTGGTGAATAATTTTTCAGAATTATTTTCCTCCGGCATAGTATGTCCCGACGAGTTTGAGTCTTGCACAAATGGCGGAGAGTTCGCGAATCATTTCTTTGCCGTTGGAGCCATGGATATTTCCTTCTGCTTCGACGTAGAAGAAGTAACTCCACTGCAGGTCTTTCATCGGTCGGCTTCTCAGGCTGCGCATATTGTATCCGTGCGAGCCGATGATATTGAGCGTCTGCGCGAGCGCGCCGGCGCGGTTTTGCACCGTGAAGACTAAGATGAAATTCTCGTCTTCGCGCAATTTTGAAGAACTCGGTATGTTTTGTACGCGCGAAAGCGCCGCGAATCTTGTGGAGTTGTTTGACGCGTCGTTTATGCCGGCGGCGAGCATTTTTAAATCAAAAAGATTTGCAGCTTCTTCCGAGGCAATGGCGGCGACCGTCGGGTCGTTAAGTTCTTTGACATATTTGGCGGCGACAGCGGTGTTGGAATAAGGCTGCGTTTTGAATCCATAGCGCGCGATGTACGCTTGGCACTGGCCCAACGCTTGCGGATGACTGACGACAGTTTTTATGTCGTCGACGTTGGCGTCCTGAGAGGCGAGCAGAACGTGCCTAATTGGCAGTTCCGCAGCCTGGTTGACGTACAAGTTTCCTGAGAAGAGGAGATCCATCACCGTCGACACTTCGCCTTCGTAGCTATTTTCAAGAGGCAGAACGACACAGTCGTTTTCGCCGTTTTCGACGCTTTTGTAGGCAGTTACGAAGTCGGGCTGAGGGATGTGCTGAGCTTCCGGGAACATTTTTTTTGCGGCCATATGGGCAAAAGCGCCCTCGACCCCGCAAAAGGCGACCCTGCGGTCTAATAAGAGCCGGGCTTGGTATTGACAGGAGAGGTCGACGACATTTTTGAGAAAAGGCACGTAGTACGACTCAATTTCAGACGATTCGATTCTGCCTTGACTGTTTACAATCCAATCGTGTTCACGCACTTTATCCCTTATTGACAGGGCGTTTTCCTTTTTAAAGGCGGCAATAGTTTCGCACGCTTTCATGCGGCGTTCGAATAATTTTGCCATTTCCAGATCGACCTTGTTGATCTCTGCGCGAGCTTGTTCTAGATCGTTCATCCGACATTCCTTTCTTGGACTTGACGTCGATTATGCTTGTCGAAAAGTTGAAGGCGTCTTTATAGCGCCTGGGTAATGAGTTCGTATATGGGGAGGAAAGCGATCGGCAGGAAGATCGCGGGCGTCATATCGGCAACTTTTATTTTCTTATTCGATATCTCGAGCATATTTAACCCTAGACCGATAAGTATGGCGCCGCCGACGGCAGATAGTTCGACGACGACCTTTTCGCTCAGGAAAGGAGCAACGTAACTTGCTAATAACGTCAATCCTCCCTGAAAGACCAACACGAACAAGGCTGCAAATGGAACGCCGATACCCATGCCGACGGCAAAAAATGTCGCTCCAATGAAATCAAGAGCGCTTTTTGCAAAGATAATGCTGTAGTCGCGTTCAATTCCTGCTTTAAACGAACCGACTACCGTCATAGCGCCCACGCAAAAAACGGTGCTTGCCGCGACGAATCCCTCTGTGAACTTGCCAAACCGCTCGTTATTGCGGAAGAGGCGCGAGCTGACGAAATCGCCGACTCCTTTAATATGCGCGTCAAGTTTAAGGACGGTTCCTACGACTGTTCCTAGAGTTAGGCACACGATGAGGCACAAAAGATTTTGCGTTTCAATCGCGCTTATTCCTCCGATAACGATCGTAGCGAGCGCTAGGGCGTCGATGACTGTTTCGGCGTGTTCCGGCTTGATCTTGGTTCGGAAGAGCAGACCGAAACAACCTCCTATTAAGACAGCCGCCATGTTAACAAAAACTGCTAGCATTTTTCACCAAAGGGTTTTTTGTTTGCGTTTCTAATTGAGCGCTTTATTTGAAACATACAAAATCTTGCAGAAACATACAAAATCTTGCAGAAACATACAAAATCTTGCAGAAACATACAAAATCTTGCAAAAAAAAAGCGACGTCCCAGAAAGGACGCCGCTTTACCGACAAATATCAATGACGATCACAACGTCATCTAGCGCCCTTTACACATACGGAGACAAACTTGGCATAATAATACCAAGCAAACTGAGTAAAGTAGCGCTCAAAATTTTCAAGCGCAGAGGAAGCGCAACGGGCGCAGGAAGAGCCAGACGGGCTCCTGTCGTGCGTTTTGTTGTTGAAATCCATAATAGCGCTCCTATCTAAAATTGAACTGTGCCGTTATTATAGTAGCAGCTTTTCGGGCGTCAACAGACTGTTATATTATTTTTCTTTTTAGAGCAAAATTCTCTTGGGAAATACTGACGTCAAGAGACGTCCGAACGTTGCGGCGAGACGAACGGACGCTCATAACCAATCGCAGAATAATATGTTACGCGCTTGGCAACTCGTAGCCCTTGCGCCGCGGAAGATCCACAAACGCATTGGCCTCGTCGTCGTTGACGAACCGTTCCTTTGTAGGATCCCACAGTAGCGGACGATTGAGAATTCGCGTGATGTTGACGAGATGGCACGCAGAAACGCTCCGGTGTCCAATTTCTACGTCTGCGTTTGGACGTTCTCTTGACGCCATGCAGTCAAAGAAGTTTTCGATGTGCGGTCGCGCGATCCATGTTGGTCCCTCCGGCGGATCGGGCTCTGGCGCGTCGGCAATGAGACTTGCCGGATTCGCCTTAAGGTTGTTGCGGTTAATCTCTAAATTGCCTTTTTCACAACGAAAGATTGCGCCGCCCATTGGCGCTTTACCGTATTCGAGTTCGAACCGAACTTCCGTGCCGTCAGCGTATTTAGCGGCAACTTTGCCGTCTCCGCCGGGCATTGGCGCCAGAGCAACTGGTCCGGTTTCGTCCGCGCCGAGCGCCCATTGAATCTGGTCGACGCCGTGCGCGCCCCAGTTTGTCATTTCACCGCCGGAGTAATCTCTCCATCCCATCCACCCAAGCAGCATATGATTGAATTTACGATATTGCGTCGGACCGAGCCATGCGTCCCAATTGAGTCCTTCGGGAATGGGCTGTTCTTCGTATTCAGTTGGAATAGGGACGCTCATGGGGTAGTTGCACGCTTGAACAACTTTAATTTTGCCCAAGCTGCCTTCGCGTACGAGTCTGCAGCCATATTCGTTAAGCCGCATAGAACGTTGTTGGGAGCCAACTTGAAAAATCTGTTTTGATTTGCGCACAATGTTGACAAGCCGACGTCCTTCGGCAATGTATGCCGTGAGCGCTTTTTCAGCGTAAACGTCGAGTTCTGAAAGAATTGCGCGTGCGGCCGCAAGAGTGCGGCAATGGTCTTGTGTGATCACGAACGCGCAGTCAAGTTTTTCTTTTTCATAGAGTTCGACGTCGGAATCGTACATCTTCCAATTTTCGCCTTCTTTAATGAGGCCCGTGTTTTTCTTTTCGTTGATGCAGTCGATCATTTTCTGACGCCAGAAATCAGAGACGGCGACGATTTGCGCGCGTTCCTGCGGAATATGTTCCATGAGTTGCCGCGCTCGGCTTCCTGTTCCAACAAAGCCGACGACAATACGATCATTCGCGCCGACTTTACCGGGAGCGGCTAGCGCCGACCGAGTAATCAGGGCGGGAATCGCGCAGGCACAGGCCGTCGAGACCGCCGTATTTTTTAGAAATGTTCTTCGAGAATGGTTCATTGAGCTCTCCTACTGACGCCAGCGTCGTTTATTCCTGTGAGTTGCTTCTTGATAATTGGCGAGGTTGTCCTCTGAACGCCATTTGCTTTGATTGTAATCAAACGTCTTTGAAGGTCAAAAGTTTTTTAATTTTTTTTGTTTTTTTGATTTAACCACAAAAAATGACGTACAATTGTCGCAGGCGCCACAAGTTAAAATTTTTTCAAGTATAACAAGCAAAATAAGCTATGCGCAACGACATTTTTTCTGCTAGGTACAGCGCTTGGCTCTTTTGCATTGAATTGGGGCTCTTTTGGTAAAAGATTTCTGTCTTGACTTGACAAATTGATATTGCCAAATTATTATAGAGGAAACACGGCGAGGAGGCCGTTCCCCGATAATATTAAGTTAAGTTGTTTCTTGCATTAGGTTTGCAAGGTAAGTGGTCGACTGAAATCTTCGGTTCGATATGTCCATCCTAGGCGTCCGCAGGTCGCGAGGCTGTCGTTGTGTTTCTTGATAACATTCCTCTTGCGAAGCGGTTATTTTTTGCTATTTGGGCATTTTACAATAAAAGTAAGAGCGTATTATGAAATTCTCGTCTGAACTACTTGAAGTTGCGCGTTCGGTTTTTGAAGAAAAATATTCTTGTCAACGCGGAAAAGGACCGCTTGTCGCGTCTCAATTTAGACGTTCGCTTGAGCGATTATGTCCAGAAGCGTCGAATTTGACGCCAGACGATATTGCAGAACTCTTTGCAATGATGTGCGACGGCGTTTTTCCTTCTGCCGAAATGGAGTACGAGGAAGAGGACGACGATATGGGGGATGACGGCGAATTCTTTGAAGAGGACGGCGTCGATATGGACGAGTATGAAGATTTCGAAGAATACGAAGAGGAACAGAACGAACCGGCTGAAGCTGATTCAGGTTTTGAGATTTATTCTTTGTCCAAGTCTGCGCGGAGCGAAGCCTTACATGCAATCAATGCGATTTTGGACATATTTTATCCGCACAAGACGATATGGGCGACGGAAGATTTCGACCGTATTCTCGAGCTCTTTGCTCAAAGGGTTCCGCATATCGGGCGCGATATTTCGGATAACGCTTTGAAAACGTTCCTGTTTAGCGCGGGCGCCACCTTGATTGGCTCGCTCAAGCCTCGCGAGGAACGTCGGTTCTTCTCGAGGCGTCTTGAGGAAGAGAAACGCAGGCAGGAATCTCGCCGCGAAATTTTGAGCGAATCGGGCGAAAAACACGACGAGCGCTTGGATATTGGCGTTGACGATCTAAACGACGAAGTTGCCGACATTTCTCGTACTTTTGGTTCTTCTGCTTCTTCTGCAACCGGAGACCGGGACTACGACGATCATTACTACGACGAGCGCGAACGCGAGTATGATCATTCCAGGCGCGACAAACCTGAACACGACGACGACCGTCGAGACAGCGACCAATTTGAAAATTCCAGACGCAGCGATTATTATTCCAAATCTGAGTTGGCAGATAGGTCGAGCGGCCGCAGATATCGCGACGACGACCGTTCCTCGAATTATCCGGACGAATTGCGTCATCGTCAATCGTATCATTCGCACAGCAGGTCCGACGTTTCAGCAGAACCGCAGGATAACGCCTTGCGCCGTCCTAAATCCTCTGTTCAGGAAACTTCTGAAAAGGAAGAAGTTACGATGGCAGAAGCGACGCCGGTTGCCCGCGTCATTTTAGAACGATACTTTGAAGAACGGCAAGTTCGCACGCTTGCCGAATTGCAGCGGTTTCGACAATTCATCGAAATGAAGATACCGCATTTTGATTTTGACGACGATAGACTTCGCATACTTGTAAAATATGCGGGCGGCGACTATCTTGGCCCTTATACGTCGCAACATGAAGGGGATAGCGAGGATTGCGCCAGTCTTATTCGTCGTTCGTATCAAGATTCTTTGGGCAATGATCCCCACGAAGCCGAGTTGCTTAGAGAGACGGAAAATATTGTCGAGGAGTATTTTCCAACAAGAATAGTTTTTATTCCGGACGGGGTCGAACGATTTTCGGAATTGCTGCACGAACGTTTTCGCGACGTTAAATTGCCGGAATCTGCGATTCGTCTTTTATTAGAGTGCGCAGACGTCGATGTGCGCGAACGAAACGTTCCGCTCAGCGTTCTCGGGTCGTTCAACGAGGCCTATATCGAAATTGCAAAACTGTTGCTTAAAGAGCATTTTGCTAACGCTGTTTTCCACGAGGATCTTTCTGATTTTAAGCGGTTCCGAATTCTCTTTGAAGAGGAAGCCGGACCTAACGTTTTTTTAACCGACGAAGAACTGAGTACCGTTTTCGAAGCTGCAGGCGGGGTCTTTGTCAGCAAAGAAGAAAAAGCCGCCGAGACAGAAACTGTCGTGCTTTCCCGCGCTGAGGTTATTAAGCAAATCGTTTCGTCAGATTTTTTGTGCGGTCTGGATCCTGAATCGGCAGACGACTTGGAGAAGTTCCGTCAGGCGGCCATAACGCGTTACAATATGGATTTTTCAGACGAAACCGATTCTAAATTGAAGGCGATTATTGCTCGACCGCTCATCTCTTACGAAGGCAAGCTGTACTGCGCGACGGAAAAGACAAAAGAACAGATTAAACAGCGCGTAGAATCGCTCTTTAACGTTGGCGAACGCATTGTCTATTACGAGTCGTTTTTCCAAAACAATTCTGGTTGGTTGATTGCCGCTGGGATTGATTCAATGTGGTTGTTGAAGGCCTTCCTAGCGAAGTACTACTCTTCCTATCTGTTTTACACGTATTATTTTGAGCAGAACGAATCTTATGATTCTGAACGCGTCAAGGTGGAAATTGAAATCGACCGCGTTTGGGGAACAAGCGATTCCTTGAGCGCCGACGCATTAGGGAGCCGAATGTATGTGCCAGTTGATCGAATTGAAAAGGCGCTTGAACTCAATACGGATAAATTTAAGCGCTGTTCCGACGGAACGTACAAGCGTCTAGCTGAACCCGGCGCCTCTTGCGATCCTGATGAACTAGACGATCTTTTTGACGCTGCATTTGGATTGCTCGACGATTTTGACGGAGACGAACCGGAAGGAGCGGACGCCGCTCAGGCGACTGCGAGCAAGCAAGGAACGGGTGATTCTGAAGATTCAGAAAAAGACGTAGAAAAGGCGACTGCAGAGGAAGACGGCTCGGAAGTTGAAGAAGTCGAAGAAGACGAACAGGAGGACAGTGAAGAAAGTCAGGGGCTGGCTGAATACAAATGGACGCCTGAAGCTGAAGAGTTTGTAAAGTCTCAGGTCGATCCTTGGTTTGAAGTCGGCGGAACGATGATTTATTATAAAGCGTTTTTGGACCGCTGGGAGGAAAAACTTGAAGAACTAGGCGTCTCTGACGAGGCGACCCTTGTTGTTCTGCTCTGCGCTCTTTATCCGAATTATTTCTTTAACGAGAATTATTTTGAAGCGGAGGTAAACGAAGAAGAAGAGGTCTTTAAGGTCAAGCGAGAGATGGATCGTGTTTGGTCCGAAGACACGGCGGCTCGTCGAGTTATCGATCTTGTAAAAAAAATGTACATAACGAAAGAGGCGCTCGAAGAAATAGTCAACGATGAAGAAAACCTTAAGAAATTGGGCGTCGATAAGCGTTCGAACGGGTATTTGGTACGCAGACCGAAGAAGGTTGAAGGCAAGCGCACACGCCGGACCTTGAAACCCAAGCGCGCGTCAAGTAAACGGAAGAAATAGTAACAGTTCGACTGTCGAGTTATGCCGTCGGGCGCTCTTATTCAAAGAGTTTGCTCGACGGTTCATGAGTTAAAGAATGAAAGTTGCGTTTGAAACAATGTATTTGCGTTATTGTTTTAACGGCAATTGATAAAAGAGAGCGAAATAAGACCGATAGTAGAAGCGTTCTCTTGACTACTTTGCGGCGTTAATAGACCAAAAGTCTTTATAAATACGTGCAGATTCTAACGTCGCCAATATATGCAACATATGATACGCCTTGTTTATATTGTCTTCACTTTTTCATTTTTTGTCGTTAGTTTTTTGTCATTCTTTGGATAGTTTTTTGGAAGACGTCGGGCGTTGCGAACACGCCCGGCAAGGCAAATTGTAAGTAATAGAGGCGCTTTCTCTTTATGAAAAAGAGCGTTGCCTATTAATGACGACGCGGACGCGCGTAACAAACCGTCATGGTTTTGCCATATTATATTTAAATTGGGTGCGTCAGAGAACTTTAAAGAGACGCAATGTTTGCGCTGAGCGAACGAAGAGGATGCGTTTTTGTCTCTTCAGAACGCGCGTTTGAAAGAAGAGGCAAAATTGCTAAAAGGTTCGGGCAGTAGGGTGAAAAAGTTGAATCGTTTTGGGCGGCAATTAACGAAGTCTGTTCCGGCGTTGCGAATGCAGCGTTGAGCGAAATAGGGATATGGCAATGGCTAGAAAATTTGATTTGAACAAAGCGGTCGCAGATTATTGTTCAGAAGCAACACAGCGTGGACGCAACGTCGAATTATTGGACCTTGTCGATCATATAGCGGAGATTTCGAACAAGTTAGAGGAAAACGTCCGCAAGTCCGTCTTTCCATTGATGATGACGTCGATGGTCCGCATTGAAGAAGAAGTTTTTACCAACCCGAAGTTTTTTGAATTTGACGTCGCTATGGTAGACGCCTCTATTGAAAAAACTTTGGGAAGGCGGGACTATCTGCCGATTTGTTCTTTTGAGCCGTTTGAGCATTTTCCGCCATGCGGCGGCGGGAGAAGTTGGAATATTTTCCTCTTTGAATCATTCTGTCTGAATTTTAGCGAGCGATTCAAGCCTCTTTCTCTTATTTTTAACAAACAGTGTACAGGCGTAATTGTTTATAAAGAAGACGCTCGGACATTTCATGATATTGCCGCCGATATGCTTGCTCGAGCCGCTTCGGTAGAATTGACGGTTCAAGGGGCAGTCGATTATTTGAAGAGCAATAAGATGATTGGCAAAGCGAAATACAATCGTTGCGACGAGTTGCTCGAGGATGCGGCTAAGATTAGAAAGAAGCTTTTAACATCGCGCTAGCATTTATGCACAGGGGACGATTCGCTTTTGCGAACGTCCCCTGTTTAACGGAGCGCTTAACCTATTTCAATGTTTTGTCGTTCAATCTTTGTAGATTTCTTTATATTCAGGCGTCAAAACATATGTTTCGGGCGCGATTTCTTTAATTTTTTCAGCAAGCGTTTGTATCGCTCTCTGCTCGCCATGGACGACGAACGTTGTTTTGGGATGAATGGGGATAGCGGAATACCATTCGAGCAATTCCGATTGATCGGCATGTCCGGAGATTCCTCTTATCATGACGATTTCCGCATTAACCTGCCTGGGCTGTCCGTGGATACGAACGGGATTGACGCCGTTTAAAATTAGTTTTCCGAGCGTTCCCTCCGCTTGATAACCTAAGAAGGCGACAGTGTTTCTAGGATCCCCAATATGGTTGACCAAGTGGTGTTTGATACGTCCTGCATTACACATACCAGCCGACGACATAATGACAGCCGGCCCTTCCATTTCATTAAGAGTTCTCGATTCCTGCTGCGTTTTGAACAAGTGCAGGTTTTTAATCGTATCTTTTGCCTCTCTTGATATTTCGATCGTTTCTTCGTTGAAGATTTCTCTGTGTCGATTAAAAATCAGAGTCGCTTCAACAGCCATCGGGGAATCGAGAAAGATTGGCGTGTCTGCAGGAATTTTACCCTCAACGATTAATTTTGCGAATCTCACAAGCATTTCTTGCGCTCTTTCGACGGCAAAGACCGGCATAATGACTTTTCCGCCTCTGTCGAGGGTGCGGTTGACGACCTCGATAAGTTGGTCGTTAACCGTTTCGATAGGCTCGGATTCTCGGTCGCCGTAGGTAGATTCAATGAACAAGTTGGAGATAACGTTCGGTTCTGTATAAAACTCAGGGTCGCACACAATTGGGCGATTAGCTCGTCCAAGATCGCCGGAGAAGAGGATCCGTCGGGGTTCGTCTTGGTCGACCTGCGGCTTCGTCAAAATGACTTCGATGAAAGCAGAGCCGAGAATATGCCCGGCGTCTCTATAAACAACTTCGACGCCCGGAGCAACTTTCGTCGTTTCCGAATAGGGAACAGAGCAAAAGAGCTGAACAGTCTTTTCGACGTCGGCTTGTGTGTAAAGCGGTCTTACCGGTCTTGGCGGAACGCGTCCTTCTTTTGCGTGTCTTTTCTTTTTGAACGCGGCGTCTTCTTCTTGGATGTGAGCGGAGTCGAACAAGACTAACTTTGCCAATTCCAGCGTTGCCGACGTTCCGTATATTTTACCCTGAAATCCGTCTGCGACAAGTTTAGGGAGGAGTCCGCAGTGGTCGAGATGCGCGTGCGTCAGAAAGACTGCGTCAAGTTGACTTGGATTCTCTAAGACAGGCTCCCAGTTTTGAAATAAATTTTTACGTTCTTGCACAAGACCACAGTCGACAAGGAATTGAAATTCGTTGCAAGCGACGTAATGTTTTGATCCGGTAACGCTGCCAGCGGCGCCACAGAATTGAAATTCCATAAGAATGTTCTCCTTGAGTTTGAGAAAGGTCTCAACTCGCTTTAAATAGGTTGTGCGGTGGATCAGGACGCGCGTCTTGGTTCACCAGGAGTAATTGTATAGTAATTAGGTTCCAAACTCAACTCAAATTTTAGAGCAAATTTTAATCATAGGCGCGAAATGCCTCTTTTCGAAACTTGACGATAAGCGTTCTTTTTGGTATCGTGAATATAGATGAAAACGCACGGCGTTTTTGGGTGGATATACATTGGAGGTCGTCAGATGAAAAAATATCGAGCGTCGGTTCTTTGGTGCGTTGTCTTTGTTTCTGTAGTTTTTCTCGCATTTCACAACCGAGAGGCTGCGCCTCGCGTCGAAGCGCAGCAAACTCCTGCTGCGAGCGCCGATTTGGACGCGCCGCGCAGAGTGATCGAGAAGTTTTTTGAGGACTTGACGAACCCTAATGGAAACTCGCGTCAGGCTGTCGATAATTTCGTGATCAATACGCCAATGGCGGATAACGAGAAGGCGCGTACTAAGATTGCCGACAGTTGGAAGACGATGAGTACGAATTTCGGCAGTTACGTCGAACTTGAAGAGGTTGGCGTTCGATATATTGGCGCCGATTTGGTCGTTTTTCGCTATCTATGCAAATTCGAGAACTATCCGGTTTTCTGGTACTTTACCTACTATCGTACGCGGTCGAAGTCGTCTGAGCCGTCGTCGAGCGCTTGGCGACTCATTGGAGTCCGATACGACGCTAATTTGGACGCCGCGCTTCTTGACGCCACGTTCAACGACGCTAAGAGGTAACGCACTGACGCTCGCAAACGACTTGCTCGTCTGCGAGCGTTTTTAAGGTCATTGGGCGACGATATTAAATTCGTTGGTTTTGGAGTAGTATTGGGCCCATATGAATTTGGCGGCAGTTTTCCCATCGATTTTTATTGTTCGCCCAATCAGGAACAAGGGCGAGTCTTCTTCCTTCGATTGTTTCGATTTAGGAGCTGGATACCAGCCGTTTGAGCCGTCGAGCGTGAAGGACGCGACATTGTTCATTTTGTCGTCGAGGCAGAGCGAACGGAGCGTGACGGCAGGCGCGTTGTCTCTCGCATAGAACGCAATAAAGATTTTGCCGTTCCATCCGGCGATTGATTGCGGCCCATAATGAGTTTCGACGTCGAAATTGACGAGCGCCTTTTGAATGAGGTTGAAATCAGAATCGTAGACGAGCACAAGGTTGTCTTCATGGGGCTCGTAGTCGGACGGACCGCCAACATAGAATTTTCCGTCCAGGTACGCGACGCCGTCGCTTGCGGGGCAGTCTTCTAGTTTGATTTTTCGCGTTAGGTTTAATTCGAAGTCGTATTCGTGAAGAGCGACCCCCTCGTCATACGACATAGAGACACATAGTTTGTCGTTTGCGATGCATGGATCGCCAGCGTGTTGAACGACAGGCGCGCTCTTCACGACTTTTCCAGTCCAGTCAATTTTATAGATTTGGTTAGTAAAGATTGCGTAAATTGCGTCTTCGTCGCAACAAATACCTTGTACGTGTCCTATCCCTTCGTCGAGCGCGCCAGGGGACGTTGTAATTGCCTGGGGCTTGAAATCTTCGGCGTTGGCGCTTGGCGCGTTGAACTGTACGACAACAAGAGCGGCGACAAGCAGAAACGCTGTTTGTCGGAAACTTAGAATTTTCATAACGTCGTTTTCCTTTTGTGACGGTTTATCATATTAGACCTAGCGATGCGTATTCATTATAACAGAATCGATCGACGACGGGAACAAGAAAATAAAAAACGTCCTCTCTGCGGATGCAAATGAGGACGTTTAATTTTTGCAGGCGGCAATTCGCGTTAGAAGTACAGCCTCGTAGTGAATTCAGTTCGCAGGTCTTGACCGGATTTCATATCAGAGAAAATGGGAGCGCTGCCAGAGACGTCGGCTTTTTGATAATCGGTTTGCCAATATCCAACCTCGAGCCCCGTCATGAAGTTTGGCGTCCAGTTATAGACACAGTTGACGAAAAAGACGTCGTTCTTTGTTCGGGAAGTCGTAACGCCTCCCGACGGCATAGACGTTCCGATCAGATCAGCTTTTTTCGGTTTTTCGATACCGTATCCGGCGTTTGTCGCCAGCTTAGGCGTCCAGTCTGAGTGCAGAGCTAGCCAGCCTCCTTTGGAGTCTATGGAGTCGCGACGATAAAGGTCGACTCCCTGGTTGATTCCTCCGCAGAACGAACTAAGGTTCGAACCTGCAAAGAATTCGCCGTGTACTTTATGAATATCGTTGATTGGCGTGTCGAAATCAAAATTATAAGACCAAGTACTGATTGCGCGCCGCTCCTTCGTTGAACACATGGGCGTTCCTGCAATTGGAGAAAATGTGTAGTATAGTTCGCCAACGTGCCCAGAGACCCCTAGGGTGATTGGTCTGCCGTTTAACGCTTCTTTGAAAAGATCGGTCGAGAGCCGCGCTTGTATAAGCGGCCAGCCAGACGACGCGGGCGTAACGCCAGGGGTGGAGAGATGATCGCCAACGACGTTGTCGCAGATGGCGATTTGTCCGAGGAAATGCGCGTTTGGACTGGCTGTATAGCCTTGTTCAAATCTCAACTGCCCTCGACGATATTGTATATTTCCGGCGAACCCGGCGGGCAAGTAGTTCAACATGAAGGGGGCGCCAGGCGAGACGATATCCCAGTCTTGTCCGGCAAGTATGCGACGTTCGTGTTGTTTGTCGACGAGTTCCACATAGGCGCGTCGAAGTTGGACGCCTCCTTTGTTTTTAGAACCATTAGGATACCCTTGGAAGTCGAATTCGACGCCTCCGCCGAGTTCGGCGTTAAGTTGTTCAATGCGCGGCCCTTCCAACTTGAGCCCGAGGCGCGAAGTCCTGGCGTCAACGGCAAATCCGGACGAGGAATCTATTTCTTTCGATTGCGTATACAGGATGAATTCGCCCGGGACGGCGCGCTGAGTATCGTGTGAGACAGACAGCGATAAAAAACCGTAAGGCGTGATTTTAAAGGAACCTTTTGTCCAAGAGAATCCTTTCATCTCCTCGCGAGCCGCTTCGAGCTCCGAGTGAGTAACGAGCCTGTTTCCGCCTTCGTCGACAAATTCCTCTGCGTAACGTTCATTTGTTCCAATGGAAAGAGGAGGCAATTTTGTACTTTCGCGCGTCAGTAAAGGTTCTTTGGCTAATTCGACGGAAGAGCGGTTTTCAAGGTCTAAACGGTCGACTGCAGGAGGTTTCGGCGCATATTGCGAGTTCTGTCGTCGTTCGCGCAAGCGTTTGAAAGGACGCATATTTTGGAAAAATCGTTCGTCGTCTTTGTCTTCGCTGTCGTCGCTCAGACTAACGTTGCGAATGGGCGTAGATTCCGCTTCGTCTTCTTGTTCTTCTTCGGTAGGCGTCGTTCTGAGACGTCTCTTAGATTTGCTCGTAACGTTTGTGTTTTCTTTATCCTCTTGCTCCTCTGATTCTTCCTGTTCTTGCGCGATTTTTTCTTGTTCCTCTAACTTTTCCTCATCATACTTTTGTTCTTTAATAACTTCTGATTCTTCAAGGTTTTCATCTTCATCATTTCGCGTGTCGTCAGGATCAAAAGCGTAGACGGAACGCCCCATTTGTCGCTCAGAATCTTGCCAAACGATGACTGGTAAGTCAGCGTCGTCGTTTCTTTTGTCGTCGTACTCGTCATAGGCGTTTGCTCGAACGACTGCTGAGACTTGGATAATTGGATTATCGTCGTTTGACTTGTCGTTTTTGGTAAATGGAATACGCAGTTTATGATTTCCGGGCGCTGTTCTTTTGGGCGCCGCTTCTTTTTGAGGACCTGGCGACAAAGCAGATTCGTCGAACGTTCGGAAGGTTTTGCCCGCAGGTTTTCCGTTCAAATAGGACGTTGAAGTTGCTTTAGCATAGAAATTGTCAATCTTCGCCGTATTGAACTTTGAGGGCGAGGAAAGTGGGACGCCGGGCGCTGAATAGGACGCAATAGGCGTCATGGACTGATAAGTTGGCGCTGCGGAAGGCGCAGAAGGCTGTCTTGTGCCAAACTTAGGTTGCGTTGCAGGCGTCGGCGTCGCAGCAAACTGAGACTGTGCCGCAGGCGACGGCGTCGTAGCAAACTGAGGCTGTGCCGCAGGCGACGGCGTTGTGGCGAACTGAGGCTGTGCCGCAGGCGTCGGCATAGGAGCAAGCAGAGGCTGTGCCGCAGGCAACGGCATAGGAGCAAGCAGAGGCTGTGCCGCAGGCGTCGGCGTTGTGGCAAACTGAGGCTGCGCCACAGGCGTCGGCATAGGAGCAAGCAGAGGCTGTGCCGCAGGCGTCGGCGTTGTGGCAAGCTGAGGCTGCGCCGCAGGCGTCGGCATAGGAGCAAGCTGAGGTTGTGTTGCAGGCGTCGGCGTTGTGGCAAACTGAGGCTGTGCCGCAGGCGCCTGCATAGGAGCAAGCTGAGGTTGTGCTGCGGGCATAGCGCCAAGCGCGGGTTGCGGCGCAAGGGCAGCGTAAGGAACGGAAAGATTTTGCAAGGGCGTGGAAGCTACGAGCGTAGCTTGTTCCTGAACAGGCGGAGCCATAGCGACTTTAACCGGCGTCTGGGGCGCGGACGTTGACGAAGAGTAGGAAATCGAATAGGATTCAAATGCGGACGTCTTGTCCGACGTCAGTTGTTCACTGAACAAATCTTTGCCTAGAGGCGTCATTCCTGACGCGGAGGAATCAGAGATAGGCTGACTTGGCGGGGGCAAGCTCGGATTTGAATACGCAAACGCAAAACCTTCATCATCGTCTTCTTCTTCTTTTTCTTCTGCAGCCGCTATCGACTCTTCAGCGAGTTCTTCTTCACAGGCGTCCGGTTCTTCTCCAGGTTGTTTGTATTCCCCAATCGCTTCGGCAAGTAGATTAAGCGTCTTTGCGTCAACGCTTATAATTTCTTTGTTGACGGCTTTTCCCGAACTAACTGACGCTATCGACTCTTCGTCGAACGTTTTTGCATTAGCGAGTTCAATCTCGTTAGCAAGTTCGACAATTTGCTTGACGACGTCTTCTTCGGTTGGTTCTGCAGGGACAGACAGATCGTTAAGGCTCACGACTTCTTGGATGGGGTCGAGAGTCGAAAGAGCGTCCGCGCGAGCGACGTCTGGCTCCGACGTAACAAGAGCGGCGGGCGCTCCTGCTATTTTCAGCGGAGCCGCGCCTGTAAGCTCTGTTTCCTTTGAGGAGTCCAGGACGGCGTCTTCAACGTCGTTTTTCTCAACAGCGCTTTCCTCAATGGACTCTTCTTGTGAAGTATCGTTATGCAGTGAAGATTCGCTGTGTTTTGAAATAGCTTGCAAGGCGAACGTGGGCGTTGGCGCCGAGTTTGGACCGACAGAAAGACCGACATTAGGCGTAATCTCAACGCGTACCTGCCGAGGTTCGTACACAGGCGCTTTCGGCTCATCGCCTTTGGCAGGAGTCGCCTCTCCGAAAAGAGCAAGCGCTCCTGGCAAGACGTAGATAAAGGCAGCCAATGCTTTTCCCAATATCCGCCGCAAAAGAGGTTTGGCGGAAAAAAGTTCCCGTATCGCCTCGATTAGACGGAACCTCCGTGAGTCTGTTGCGCTTGCCATCGTCTTGTTCGTTCCTACATTCGTTTCAAATTTGCCTATGCTGTCGAGATCCGGAGGCGTTCAGAACGATTACCGAAAACGAGTTCTAATCTAACCGAATTCGACAGCTTCTTTTGGCATAATTTAAGAAGCTTTACATTATGAATACCCGACCAATCGAACAACGACGACTGTCGAGACAGAGTAGCTAGGGGTTATTGCCTTGTGAAAAACACAAAAGCGCATAATCCCTACAATATGCCTTATTGGTTTATTCGACATAAACGTATCTTAGGTTGAGGTTTTTCCGATTAACTTGATTAGAAATCTACAAAAAGACGAAAAAAGTTAAAATTTTTAAAAATAAGCTTGAAAAGAGAACTTTCAACGGTTAAACTTTGTTCAGACCGTGTTGTGAAACGTTCTTTAAGGAACAACTTTTTGCAAGACGTTTATCTTAAAGTCGACTAAGGATGACGCGCGCGCGTTCCTTGGCACGTTTTTAACGAGACGGTTTCGTACAAATTATTTTCGCGAAAATTTTTTTAATAGGAGTTTTTCCATGGCTGAAGGAAAAGGCGGCATTGCAATGTATGTTCGTTTGCAAATTGCCTACGCTCTTGAATTCGCAATTTGGGGATGCTGGTCTTACGCTCTCGGCGCTTACTGCGGCGACAAGGGCATTGCTCAAGGTTCGCTTTACGCAGCGTTTGCGTTTGGCGCTTTGTTTGCCCCTATTGTCGGTCCCATTGCTGACAAGAAATTTGCCGCTCAAAAGGTTCTTGCTTTTATGCAGCTCATTTGCGGCCTTGCCCTCTTTGCGTGCTATAAGATTGCTCATGAAGTCGCTGCTCAAGGCGCGACCGAACCGGGTATGCTCTGGTGGGCGCTGATGTTCGTCGCCGGTTTGATGTTCATGCCGACGATTCCACTGTTGAATGCAATTGTTTTCAAGCACATTCCGAACGACAAAAAATCTCCGTTTGTTTTTATCTTCGGAACGCTCGGTTGGATTGCTGTTAACCTGTTCATTGGTCGGCTGGGCGACGCTGGAATCGAAAATTTCTACATTATCAACGGGATTGTCGCGGTTGTGTTTGCTTTCTATGCTCTTACGCTGCCGAACACTCCGCCTTCTGGCGCCAAAACTGGCGACCCTCTGGGCCTCAAGGCGCTCTCTCTGTTCAAACGTCCCGACTTTGCGATCTTCATCACCTGTGCGACGCTTGTCGGTATTTTTGGATCGAACTTCTATTTCCCGTTGTTTGGCGAATTTTTCTATGCCGACAAGGGCGTATACAACCAATACTCCGAAATCATCTTTATGGCCGCTCTTGCGTTTGCCGTTGCGAAGATTGGTTTGAAGTGGACGTTGACCCTTGGTCTTGGCGCGTGGGGCATTCGTTATCTGCTCTTCGCTCAACTCAATGACACTTGCGCGCTCATTGGTATTTTCTGCCACGGTCTTGCATACGCGTTCCTCTATACCGCCGCTTATATGTACGGCGACAAAGTTGCTCCTAAGGAGATGAAGGCGTCCGTTCAAGCGCTCATTGCGTTCTTGCTCCTCGGCGTCGCTCAGATTCTGTCCGGCTACGCTGTCGACTGGCAAAAAACGCGCCATCCGGGAACTGAAGCGAATCAAGCGTCTGCTGCTGTTACAACAGAAACCGCGAGTTTCTCTTTGGCTGCTCCTGCGTTTGCCCAAGATGAAGATATCGACCTACTCGTTGAAGAACCGGTCGCTGAAGACGTAGTGGTTGACGATGTGTTCGCTGATGAGCCGATCATCGAAGAACCTGTCGCTGAAGAACCGATTGTCGAAGAACCGATCATCGAGGAACCTGTTGCAGAAGAACCTATTGCAGAAGAACCGATCATCGAGGAACCTGTTGCAGAAGAACCGATTGTCGAAGAGCCGGTTGTTGAAGAACCGATTGCCGAAGAACCGGTCGTTGAAGAGCCGATTATCGAAGAACCGATTGCCGAAGAACCGATTGTCGAAGAACCGATTGTCGAAGAACCGATTGTCGAAGAACCGGTCGTTGAAGAACCGACCGCGGGAGAACCTGTTGCAGCTGAAACCCCTGCCGCTCCCGCCGCCAAGCCGAAGTTCTGGGAATGCATCAACCAAAAGAACATCAACAAATACGACTGGAAGAGTCTTTGGACTGAAGTGGGCGTCTTCTGCTTGATCTTTGCCGTTATTTTCGCAGTTCTCGGTAGAGAGCCGAAAGCGGCCGATGAAGAAGCGTAATCTTCGAACTTCAAATGAGGTTTCTTGAACTGACGCGCTTTTGACGTCTTTTTAAGGAAACAGCAATTAAGACGCCTGCTTGAACGGATTTGTTTGAGCAGGCGTCTTTATTTGATCTGACGCTTTGAACTGCAATCATTGGCTTTGCGGTCTTTCTATTGCCTTTTCAAGCGGGAAAGAAGTGGTAAAATAGAGCAACGGTAAGGGTTGTTTGCAATAAACGCAAAAGAATAAAGGCGCTTTTTGTGCGGATACGTCTGTTTTTATTGAAATGCGCGCGTCTTTTAAGTCGAATATAAGGAGAAGCGCACAGGCTTAATCTGCCTAAATGCGCGCGTGATGGTTGGGGGTGAGCAAATGAAACGAGATATAAAATTGCGAATAGCAGACGCGTTTTTAATATTGTTAGTCTGCCTGACAGCCGCGTTTTTTGGCGCCGAGGTCCGCGCGCAAACGGCGACGGGTGAAACAGACGTCGCACAAAGTATGGGCGTCGGCTTGAAGAGCCGTTTTGCTTCCGGCGCGACTCCCATTCAGCTTTCCCGTACGGCGATTGTTCCAGGCACGCCGATGACGGTGCGTTCGACGATGAGCAATATTATGACCTCGGGGTCAAGTTCTTCCTTTGGCGGCATATTGGCGCGTTATGACACAGAAAACTTTGGTAAGTTTTTTGGAACCGGAACGCTTGCGCCGCGGGCGACAAGTTCACGAGTCGACGCGCTTGAAGACTTAGATCAAGGAGACAATGTCGTTGAGAATATCGAAACGGAAAGAATGTATCCTCCGCGTCTAGTTCTTGACTTCAATCAGTATCCGATTCGTTCTCTGACAACGACGGAAGCTCGATCAAATATGTCGTCTCAAATAGAAAACGTTATTGCGCGTTTTGACTTTGATCGCAACGCAGAAGAGATTAACGTTGCTAATTCAGGATCAACAGTATATCTTCGCGGCAAGGTGAAATCTGCTCGTTTAGCTCGTTTGGTTGAAAGCGTTGTCAGCTTGCAGGCGGGGGTTGAAGAAGTGGTGAACGAGCTCGAGATCCTTGAGTCTGACGCACAGGGCGTTGACGTTTTTGGACAGCCGACAAATTTCTGACGAACTGCTCATTTCTGTGCGGACACAAAAACGGACGCTTTTCCAAGGGAACAGCGTCCGTTTTGATTTAGTACTGCCTGGTATAGATTTCTGTTTCAGGCGCCTCTGGATCAGGCTGGAAATCGTCGAGTCGATCCATTTCGCTCGGTCTTAGATCGTCCATATCGACAACCGACTGGCGTCTTGCCGGAACAAACCCTTCTGGAAGATAAGACCCAGATGTTGACGTTCTTGACGCCGCTTTCCCCTCCTGTTCGTAGCCTAACGTTTTCGGCGGAGACTTTTGGAGCGAGTCAATGGGATCTTTTGCATACTCCTCCTTAGCTCTTTGAGAGAGTTGATCCGCAGTTTTACTGAATTGATTTTCTTGCGATTCTTGGAATCCTTCGTACGCTTTCGATGCGCTGGAGAAATTCAAGGCGCCAGCTAATCCTCTGCTGTCTTTCAAAGAGGCGAGTTCGTCTGCTTTGGAGTCTTGTTGTTCGAAGAATTCTTCCGTCCTTTTACGTCGTAGTTCGCGATAAAATTCGTTCTTTTCACGGTTTTCTTCTCTCACACGCTCGGCGGACGCTTTATGGCGAGCTTGTGTTTCTTCCAAATAGGAAGCGCTGGCAACCAGTTGGTCGTCGTCGATTTCTTCAAATTGCGAATCGTCAAGATCAATTGTTTCGCGTAGCCGAGTTGAAGCAGACTTTTCTTCGGCGCTGCGTTTAGCTTTGTTTCTTGCGGAGTATTTCTCTTGCAGCGCGGCAATTGGATTTTCGACGTCGTCGCCCACGTATTTGCGCGCCCAACGTTTTGCTTCCGCTTCCATTTCGGATTCAGAATTCTTTGTTTTTAAGGGCGTCGAGCCCATGATGGTCGTGCGGATTTCTTTGGACAATGTCGCTTGACCAGTTTTCGCGTCCTTAAAGACCGAAAGGATCGTTATTTCCTCTTCCGGTTGGTCGTATTCGCCAAGGTCAAGATAGACGTGGTAGGAGTAACCGGTCTCTTTGTCGAACTTCCGATGTTTTTCGTTCAGTTCTTCGGACGAAAGAATAAGCTGCGCATCGGGCTGCGTTAGAGTAACGCCTTCGTCGACGCTGTAATAAACATTGACCGTAAGGTCGCCGTCGACTAAGATCGAACGCGTGTAACTGTTCTTTTTAAAGAAACGAATGACGCCTCCTTTACCTCTGCGCAAGGGCAGGTCGGGATCGTCCGGCTTGAAAGGATAGTCAGTCCAATAATCTTCGAAAATCTCGACTTTTTCAGGTTTCGGATCGCCGAAGAAGACATATTTTCGCGGACCTGCGCTCGAGCATCCGACAAGCGTCGTTGCTGCAAAGAGCGTCAGCAAGGTTAGGAGCAGTTGATTTTTCATCAGAGAATTAACGCGCGTTGGCGTCTAAATAAGGCTTTTAGAAACATTGTGTTTGCAACGTCAATCCCAAACAATTAAACGAGCCGGGAGGCGGCTCCCGGCGTTTGACAATTGAACGACCGCGCAGGTTAGTTTACGACGTTCCAGTGGAACAGTTTAAATCCGCGGTCTTCTTTCATACGCGATATAGGCGTAACGGTTTTTTCTTTGCTAGGAGCTTGTCCCCGGATAGCGCCGTTGACGGCGTCGTATCGTTCGACGGTTTCTCGTCTAGCCGATCTTGCGTCGGACAATTCCTTAGAGTCCTCTTTCTTTGAAGATTGGCTATTCGAATTAGTCGCGTTTTGTTCCGACGAAGTTTCGGAGGCGCTGCGCGGTCTTGAAGACGCGGGTTTCCTTTCCGGTTCACGCATTGCCACGCGCTGGGTCCTTGCTCTTTGCGAAGCGTCGTTTGACGTATAATCGTCCAAAATGAAGATTTCGTCGTTGAGCCCGTTCTCTTCGTTTTGGCTTGGACTCGTGGCAGAACGCGCGGGCGCTTGCCTGGTCGTCGACGGGGCAGCCCCCGAGCTCCTTGACGGCCGCGAATATGGATCGCGGATGTTCGTGTCGTTCTGCGGACGAGGCGCGTAGTCCCTTTCAGGCGAGTAACCTGGGAGATTGTCAAGGTCGTCCATCTTGTCCATGTGAATTACTTTGTCGATTAGGCGCTCCGTCTCTCTATTCGTTGCTCCTTGACCCGTTCTCGGATCGTATAGACCCATGTTGCCATTGATGACCATTGCTTCGTCTAGGTCGACGTTGGTGCGATTGAATTCGATACGCATTGTTTCTGCGTAATCTGCAGAAGTGCGCATAATACGGGGCGTCATAACGATGAGCAATTCTTTTCTGGTAACGATTTCTTGGTCGTATCTGAAAAACCATCCGAGAACTGGCACGTCGGACCGGTAGGGTCCGCCGCGGCTAATCTTTTCCTTAGAGGATG
>JAQVHZ010000054.1 GCA_028695965.1 Thermoguttaceae bacterium
GATTCCAATAACGGGAAGTTTCACCGCTTGCGCTATCTGCCAGACGCAGCGCAGCGCTATCGGCTTGATCGCCGGACCGCTAAATCCGCCGCAACCGTTTCCGAGTCTGGGCTTGCGTTTGCGCCAATCGACGGCAAGTCCATAGCACGTGTTAATTGCAGAGATCATATCCGCGCCTCCGGCTTCTGCCGCCTTAGCAATATCGGCTATTTTCGTTACATTAGGCGACAATTTAACGGAAAAAGGCGCGTTTAAATGCTTGCGTAATTCGCTCGTCATCTGTTCGCACAGCTTCGGATCCGTGCCGTAATCGACCCCGCCGCTCACATTCGGACAGCTCACGTTCAATTCGACCGCTGTTATCCCCAGCTGACCGTTCAAACGCTCGCCAAAAATCTTACAATCGTCAAGCTCTTTAGCGGCGACGCTCACAATAATAGGCGTTCCAAGCGCGCGCAAATAAGGCAGCTTCTGCTCGACGAATTCGTCGATACCGTCGTTGTCTAATCCAATCGCATTGAGCAGACCGGCGGTCGTTTCCGCGGTACGGGGAGGCGGATTGCCCGCCCGAGGGGTAACGGTAATCGTCTTCGGAATAATTCCGCCGAGACGCGAAAGGTCCAACAAGCGCGCCATTTCCGCAGCATAACCGAACGTTCCAGACGCAACGAGAATAGGATTAGGCAATTTGACTGAGCCAAGAGTAACAGCAAGAGACATCTCAAACCTTCTATAGAGCGGAAGCGCGTCAACGAGGATAACGTCGAACTATCCGTTCGCGAATTTCGCGAGGCGCCCAACGGTATTTTTCAAACGCGTCGTACAGCGAAAACAAGATATCGCGCACGTTATAATTAAAATTCTTAAGCAGCGTTTCAAGTTCTGCGTCGCCGGGAGTCATATCGAGGTCGTCGAGGAGAAACGACAACAGCTGCCGCAACGTTTCCACCGAGGGAACCGTTTTAAACAAGACGGGGATTCCGATCACCGGAGAATGCGTCGTGATCAACAAGCCGAGACGATTCATACGGCAAAAAGTGCGCAGAATAATCCGATTAACGTACGAAAGCTGTTCAAAACCGTCGAAACAAACGACCTTCTTATCAAAAAAGGAGCGACTCTTTTGGAGATCAAAGTCGGCTGAAAGGGGAATCGCAAGCTTCTGTTGCGCGGTAAGCGCAGGTTTCGAGCCGTCCGAATCCAGGACAATTTCGTCGTACTGTTCGTCGCTCTCCGATTCAGCGATCTGTTCGTTTGGTTCCGCAATGCCGGGAAAAGGCGCAAAATCGCCTGCTCCGCCTTGCGGGGTTACGGGGGGCGTCTCCGTTCCACAGCGATTCAACCCAAAATTACCGGCGCCATTGTAGCCGAAGAAGCCGGTCAACTGCGCTGGCGTAATCTGAGGCGGGGGCTCCGGCTCCGGTTCCTCCAGTTTCTCCGACGCCTCGGAGAGCGCTTCGTCTGAAACGACAAATTCCTCGACTTCCTCTTGATTTGGCGTCATTAAGTCAACCTGTTCGTCGCCAAAGACTTCGCGAAGCGATTCGACCTGCTGCGCTACATAATCGTCATGAGAGACGACCGGCGGGGGAAGCAGGCATTTCGTCGGCAAGAAATTCGGAGCCGATTGCAGAAACTCTTGAAGCTCGAGCCAAAAAACGTCCGGAAGAAAACGTTGTTGATCGTGAAGCGACCAGCTAAAAACCTCATACCCGGAGCTGATAAGCGCTTCTTTAATAACATGGAGAAGAGTACTTTTGCCCGTGCCGTGACCGCCGACGATTTGACCGCGACAACCGCGCGATTCAAAGGCGTCAACGAGAAAATGAACGCAGACCAAGGTGCGAATTTCTTCACGCGCTCCTAAAGCGCGCACAAAAAGCTCCTCAAATTTTTCCGGATGCGCCGCCTTCATTTGGCGCAGGAAAGAGCGCTCGAAGAAATAAGGCGTCTTTCCCGGCGCCGTGTAACGCGTCGAAAAAGGGTTGCTTTCTGGAAATTGAAAAAAGGTCTCGTTCATTCGCCGTCTCGTGAGAGTCGCCGCAAAAATGGACTCTATCATTCTAAGGCTTAATGCCGTTAGGAGTCGTGGTCAGCGTATAATTTCAGCGCGCGCATGTCGGGCAAATCTCCTAGGCGAAAAGGGGTTTCGTCGACTACTTGCTCTCCGGTGGAGAGGAACGCGCGAATACGCGCGTACCAGCATATCTTAATCAAGTTCCCCTCGTAACTTAACGGGCTTTTCGGCAGTTTCGTGCTGAAGCGGCAAGGACGCAACGGATCGATCCAATCTCCCGCTTGGACGGAAAGCTTCCAAAAAGCATGAACGCCGACGTCCTCGTTGCCTTTGCCTTCAGTGCGCCAAAGAACAGAGATCTCAACTGAGTCGACTGCCGCGCGGCGTATCTCGCTGAGAGAATAAAAGCCCGACAACGTCTCGCCGGGGTCGTACAAACGAGCCCCGCGGCCCTCGAGCCAAATTGTAGCCTGTTCCGTCTGCGGCGAAGAGCCCGGCAGGGGGGCCGTTGACGATCGTCCATACATAGAGCCCCAACCTTTCGTTAAATTATCGTAAGGACAAAGCGCGTTTCCGCGCCCAAAAACGTACGTTGAAACAACAGCGTCGTTTCAACGCTTTCACCTATCTTAAAGTATAATCTAAGGGGAAAAACGCGTCAAGTCGCGACTAATGAAGCCAACGACTTATAAACGCTGGACTGCCTATATATTCGAAATAATCCGTCTTATTCTAAAACGCTTTTGCTCAACGATAAACAGTCGCTCGTCGACGAGCAAACGTTACCCGCAAAACATCCTAAAAAGCGTCAAAATCTTCCTCGAGGAACGGCTCCGTCGCCACAACAGTCAGCACGAACGAAAAGAGCCGCTGAGAACTCGTTATCCGCAGCGGCTCCTTTCGTTTCAAAATCGTCGTCGACTAACGTCCGCGTCAAGGGATAATGACAAACCGGAACCCCACGTATGGGCCTTTGCGGTCGTGGTCGTAGTATCCCCGATTACCGACGCGGCACTCGTACGGCTGACTGTCCCAGCAACCGCCGCGATCTACGCGTATGTTCCCCGGACACTCCTCAGGCGTCGCGCCGGTCGGATCGGTTACGGCGACTCCTTTGCCCGACTCGTCGGTCGCATAAGCGCCGTAGCGATCAACACACCATTCCCAGAGATTTCCGAGCGTGTCGTAAAGTCCCCAAGCGTTCGGCGCTTTCTGCGCGACGTCGCGCGTCCCGCCGAAATCTCGGTCGCCATACCATGCGACTTCGTCAATAGGCTTGCCGCCGTACTGATCGGCGCAGCCCGCTCGCGCGGCGTATTCCCATTGCGCTTCGGTCGGCAACTGAAAGAGGACGCCCTCGGGCGCTTTCGCAGCTTCGCGCAGCTTCGCGCAGAAGACGTCTATCTCCTCGAGCCCCACAGAGTCGACGGGGCGTTTTTCACCTTTCCATTCGCTCGGATTCTCGCCCATGACGCTTTGCCACATCTCTTGGGTCGTTTCCGTTTCAAGGATCCAAAACCCTTTCGTCAGCGTAACTTCATGCTGAGTCTCGTATGAATGGCGTTCCTCTTCATCTTCGGGGCTTCCCATCGTGAAGGTTCCGGGAGGCGCCCAACGAAACGCGTAATCGACTCCGTCGACTGTAAGAACGCGCTGTTCTCCTGCCGCCTGACCGCATTCGAACACCGAAGCGTCCGCGGCAGAACACGCGTTAATAGCACAAAAAAGCGCTCCGCAACAATATGCGGCAAGAGTAATAATCGTCATCGCTAACTCCTTTCGTCTATTACTTCAACATAGCTGACCATAACAACCGATCAGGAAATCGTCCAGCGGCACAAACGGAGTTTCGAAAGCGGACCGTCGACAACTTCGTACCAAACGGTAAGCAAAGAGCCGTCGTCCAACTGGACCGTCGACGGATACCCTAAGTCGCCCGACTTGCCTTCGCCGTAGACGACCAACGGTTCCGACCACGAATCGCCGTTGTCGTCGCTGACGCGCGCTTGAATACCCAAAGGAGCGCGGCGATGTCCGTAAGTCATGAGCAGACGGCCGTCCGCCAGTTTCATCAGGAAAGACGGAATCCCCCAAAGTCCCATCGCTTGCGGGGTCGACCACGTCTCGCCGCCGTCTTTCGAGATCGTCTGGAGATTCTCACAGAAGTTATTTTTGTTCTCGTTGCGGATATGCGCGACAATTCGGCCGTCCGACGCCTCAACGGCATGAAGTTCGTGGTACTGGGACGTAGAGTCGCCGTCTCGCTCTGGAACAATGCCGTTCACTTGCCACGTCTGACCGTCGTCTTCCGAAACAGCCGAGCCGCAGCGATGTTCCGCCGTCCAAAGTTCCGTGCCGCAGTAGAGCAATTTGCCGTTCGAAAGCTGAATCGGGCCGTGAGGGCTGTTAAAGGGCGTCGAATAGCGTTCGCTCCAAGTGATTCCTCCGTCGGTCGAACGGTACATCCAGCATCCAAGTTCTTTCTTTTGTTCTTCTTCAGAAATTCTCTTATGGGTGAGATCCCAGCGTTGGAATCGGTCCTCGTCCCAAGTTCCCTTGCCCTCTGCGCGAAGCTTCGCTTCATTTTTGTACGCGCCGACATACGCCAACGACGTGAACGTCGTAACGAGAATCGTACCCTTGTCCGTCACGCAAATGCCCGCGTCGCGATCGTCGATCGGAGAATCGCACAACACCTGCGGGAAACTCCACGTCGCGCCATTGTCTTTCGAGCGGAACAAGTCGACTCGTCCAAACGGGCAGACGTGCGCCTCACGACCGCCGGACGCTACCACAAAAAGCTCGTCGCCGCGCTTGGCAACCGTCGGCCAGCCGTAATAATACTCATGCGGAAAGCTGAACGATCTCGTTTCGAGAACTTCAAAACCAGGGGCGGCGCTCGCTCCATAAGCCAATTTGCTCAGAAAAGGAGACGCAAACGCGCTGACAACTGCCGCGCCGGCGGCGCGTCCTAAAAATTCACGTCGATCGATCTTACGATTGGACATAACAAACCTTCCTCAATTGCTGGAGCTTATTGTTTTAAAAAACGGCGCCGACGTAAAGAACGCCGAACGGCGCTCGCATAAAACGCCTGATCCGCTCGCGCCAAGGGCGCGGAAACGCAAGAACACGCGGCGTTCTATTTCTCTAAAAATATAGTATACGACTTTTCAATCAGTTTTTCAATAATCTTTAAAAAGTTTAAAAATCCTCAAATCGACAAAGTCAACTTGAGGATTTCTCTTAACGCATATTCCGCGCGTCAAACGTCCGTTAGACGTCAGGAAATCGTCCAATGGCAGGAGCGCAATTTGGCAAACCAGCCTTCTTGAACTTCGTACCAGATTGTCAGGAGCGAACCGTCGTCAAGCTGAACCGTCGACGGATAGCCCAGGTCGACAGTCTTGCCGCCGCCGTAGACAATCATCGGTTCCGACCAACTCTCGCCATGATCGTCGCTGACTCGCGCCTGCACGCCAAAGGGGGCGCGGCGATAGCCGTAAGTCATGAGCAGACGGTCGTCCGCCAGTTTCATCAAGAAGGACGGAATGCCCCAGAGCCCCATCGCTTGCGGGGTCGACCACGTCTCGCCGCCGTCTTTCGAGACCGTTTGGAGATTCTCGTCCGGATTATTCGGATTGCCGTTGCGAATATGCGCCACGATCCGCCCGTCGGACGCTTCGACCGCGTGCAATTCGTGGTATTGAGCCGAGGTATCACCGTCTCGGGTCGGGACGACGCCGTTCACTTGCCACGTCTGACCGTCGTCTTCGGAAATAGCCGAGCCGGCGCGATGCTCTTTCGTCCAAAGTTCCACGCCGCAATAGAGCTGCTTACCGGTCGAGAGCTGGATGGGACCGTGAGGGCTGTTGAACGGGGTAGAATAGCGTTTGCTCCACGTGATCCCTCCGTCGGTCGACCGAAACATCCACGAGCCAATTTCATTTTTGCGCTGCTCTTCGGAAATCCGTTGACACGCAAGTTGCCAGCGGTAAAACCGCCCGTCGGACCAAGATTCCGGACGACCTTTCCCTTGCGCGCGAAGGTCCGCTTCTTCTTGATACAAATCGACAAAACCGTCGTCCGTAAAGGTCGTTACTAAAATCGTGCCTTTGTCCGTTACGCAGATACCCGCGTCGCGGTCGTCGATTGGAGAATCGTACAACACTTGCGAAAAGGTCCACGTTGCGCCGTTGTCTTTCGAGCGGAGCATTTCGACGCGGCCAAACGGACAGACGTGCCCTTCTCGACCGCCGGACGCCACGACGAGGAGCTCGTCCCCTCGCTTTGCAATCGACGACCAACCGTAATAATAGTTGCTCGGAGAGCTAAACGATTTCGTTTCAAGAAGTTCATACTTCGGCGTTGCGCTGGCGCCATATGCCAATTTGCTCAAAAACGGAGCCGCAACCGCGCCAGCGAACGCAGCGCTCGCAGCACGGCTCAGAAATTCCCGTCGGACAATCTTTTCTGCCATAATTGCTATCCTCAATATCTATCAAGATTACTAATCATAATTACTAAACGCGTCAACGACGCGGGCCGTCGTTCGCGTTCTGCTCTTGCGAACTGGCGCGTTCATGAGAACGCGACGCCGAATAACAACAACAATTACTCGCAACAGTATACGGCGTTTCCTTTCCAAATTCAACAAGAACGAAAAAAATCCTCAAACTGACGGCGTCAATTTAAGGATTTCCATACTGATAACGCGTCAACCGCGTCTAAACGTTCGCAAAGGAACGCTCACTCCGCTTCGAGATTCCAATCGGCGATGATCTGCTCGGCGCCAGGGGTCATGTTGCGCAGTTTTTCGGCATACCTGGCTTTACCAGCTTCATCAAGGGTCGGAAGCTTGGACTTCATGCGCGCGAGTTGAGCTTGGCGTTTACGACGTCTGTTGATTTCCTTTTTTCTTTCGGAAAGGCCCACGTTATTCTCCTAAGTGATAGCGCTATCCGGCGCATTCCGACGCTTACTCGCGCATCGGAGCTTTTTGCTCCAACACGACTCGCGCAAGCCCGAAAACGCCGGGAAAAATATGTTCGATAAACCGAGCGTCTTGCGAAAAACGTCTTTAACGCATGACCGTCTCGACGAAACGTTAAAATAAACCTCGAGACATTGTATCCAAAAGGAGAAGAGCGTCAAGGCAGTTCAAGAGCTCTTTTCCTACTTTTCTTTGGATTTTTGCGTCGAAGAGACGTTCTCGGTTCTTTTTTTACAACGATTCTGTCGGCTTAAAGGACCCGAGCGCCTTGCGCCGGACGCGTTACAAAGATCGTTGCGTCCTTGCCGATCTTCGCTTTATACTCCTCGGCAATCTTTTTGGCGATCTCGTCTGCTTTGTCGGTCTTGACGAGCGTAACGGTGCAGCCGCCGAACCCGCCGCCGGTGATGCGCGACCCAATCACGCCCCCTTCGGGGCCGATCGAACGCGCAATTTCAACAAGCGCGTCGATTTCGGGGCACGACACTTCATAATCGTCGCGAAGAGAATCGTGGCTCGCGTACATCTGTTCGCCAACCGTCTTCCAATCGCCCGCAATGAGCGCGTCCTTCATCTTCAGGGTGCGGACGTCCTCGCCAACGGCGTGGCGCGCGCGTTTAAAGAGCGTCTCGCCATTTTCCAGCGCGAGAATCTTATCTTTGGCGGCAAGGAGCTCGTCCATGGACGTCTCGCGAAGAAGTTTGTGCCCCAGCGCTTCGGCGACCGTCTTGCACGAGGCGCGGCGTTCCGGGTACTCGCTGCCAGTCAACGCGTGTTTAACGTTCGAGTTCGTGATAAGGACGGAAACAGTCGGGTCGGACATGGGAACCATTTCCGTTTCTTCGGAAAGGCAATCGAGAAGCATCGCATGGTCTTTTTGACCAAAGGTCGCGATAAACTGGTCCATAATTCCACACGGCATATGAGCGTATTGGTGTTCCGCTTCAACGCAAAGATGCGCTTTTTCCGCCTTGTCGAACGTATGACCGCTCAACGCTTCCATCAACGTAGCAACCGCGACCTCCAGCGACGCGCTGCTCGAAAGACCGCCGCCAAGAGGAACGTTCGCATTAATCATCGCGTTGAATCCGCTTGGGACTTTCGCGCCTTTGGCAACGCAGCGCGAAATCGTTCCTTGAACATACGACGTCCAGTCGGCTTGCGCTTCCGGCTCGACGTCCGCGGAAAGCGTAAAGTCGCCCCCCGCGCAAGGGACCGTCTTCTTGCCGCAGTCTTTCGTCCAGATCGTCGCCTTTTCCGCGTCCGTCGGTTTCGCGGCGATGATCGTATAACGTTCGATCGCCATCGGGAAGACAAAACCGCCGTTATAGTCCGTATGTTCGCCAATCAAATTAACACGGCCTGGGGCGGTAACGAGAATCGTCGGTTCGCCGCCGAATTTTTCACGGAAAAGCTCCTTCGTTTCAGCGAGTAAATTATCAAACAGTTCGTCTGCCATAAATCGGCCCTTTATATTCAAATGTCTTCTTCTTGAAAAACAAGCGCAAGGGGCGGACGCTCGTCGGCGTTCGCCCCAGTTGTACCGTCAATAGTAATGCGTTTCAAAGAGAAAATCAAGCGTTTCCGCCCAAAAATTCATCGAGTTCTTCTTCGGACTTGACCGTCTTTTCTTCCCAGGCGTCGCCAACGCGAAGCGCAACGACGAAATCCTCCCAAGGCCCGTCGTCCTCAGGTTCCTCTGCGGAATCTTCTGCTGCCTCTTCAGAATCCTCCTCTTCAAAATCGTCAAAATCATAGTCGTCAGGAACGGCAAGAATCACCGCCCCGTTCTCGTTCGTAATTTGACCGCCGTCCGACTGTTCAATCCCTTCACATTCCGTACGAAGCCATTCGGCAAGCGTCGCGAGCCTATCCCAGTTCTCGTCTTCAAAGCCCGCCTCTTTGATTTCAAAAGCGTAGCATCCGACTGTCTTCGCCAAGCGCTCTTTGACCCACGCGCGATTGGCTGCCGGACGCATCTCGTCGACAAGCGCTTGGAATTCGTCGAGTTCGTCCGGAAGTATGTCGGAATCGTCTATTGCGTCGTAAACGAGCATAGCCACTTCACGATCTTCGTCGTCAGTAAAAATCAAGCTGATAGGAACAGCGTCCAAGTCGTCTTGTTGTTCCTCTTCTACGACGCCTATCATGCCGAGCCCGACGCCGTTCTCTTCCAAAAACGCGTCGATTTCGTCGCTCCAGAGATTCTTTTCTACTGTCGTAAACACCCGGTAATAAAACTCCATGGTCCAATCCTTATGGAAAATAGAGAGGTCGATTTCGTTTCGACGAACGTCGATCGAAACATGAAACGGCGACGATTCCCAGTGAATATCATGCGTAACTGCCAACCCAACCTGGCGGCAAAACGCGCCAATCTTTCTGTCGTACCTCGCGCTCCTTCTTTGCGCGCGTATGACATAGACTTCCCCATTATACTGCAACTAAAAAAACACTCAACAAACGCTGCAAAATTTCGCTTGATAAAACGACGACCGTCGTCGGCGCCGCAAGCGGTTGAAATTATTTCAAAAACGCTCGATTTTTTATGGAGTTCATTACAAAAAAAGTTGCAATTACAGCCCGTAAACGTTACAATCAGGAAAAAGAACTCGGAGAGCGCCCGCTCTCCAAATTGCAACACAATGAAGGAGCTGCTTTATGCGTGCCAAAATTTTCAATTCGCTTATCTTAGCCGCGCTCTTTGTCGGCGCCGCGTTCGTTTCCGTCGGTTCCGCCGCCGACCCTGAGTCGCCCATGTCCGAACAATATTGGGAATATTGGAACGACGACGTTCAGAAGGAAATCGACGAACGTATCGAAAAATACCGCAAAGCCGACTGCGAGTTCCAGCTTGACGACGTGAAAGAAGGCTCTGTCGTCAAGGTTGAGCAGATAAGTTCCGACTTCCTCTTCGGCGCCCACATCTTCAATTTCGACCAACTCGGGTCCGACGAGCTCAACGCAAAATACAAAAATCTCTACGGAACCCTTTTCAACCAAGCGACGATCGCGTTCTACTGGAAGACGCTCGAACCTGTCCAGGGAAGCCCGCGCTTCGAACAGAAATTCGAAGATACTGCAGAATTCTGGAACAACGTCGAAGATCCGAAAAGTCAGCCGCACTGGCGACGGCCCGCGCCGGACCCTGTCGTCGCGTTTTGCGAAAGCAAGGGCTTGCAAACGACCGGACACACCATCATCTGGGGCAATCGTAGATGGCAGCATCCCGACTGGCTCCCCAAAGACGCCGAAAATATCGACGAAATGGAAAGACTCTTTGAAAAACGCATTCGGGAAATTGCCGAACGGTACCAAGACCGGTTGAGCCGGTGGGACGTCGTCAACGAAAGCAGCGTCGATTTCAACGCGCAGGGAACCAAGAGCGCGTACGGACTGATGCCCGAAGATTATGCGTATAAATCCTTTATGATCGCCGGAGACGCTTTCCCCAACACGACCGAATTCAATATCAACGACTATTCTGTCAACGACCAATACGCCGCGCAAATTGCCGATCTTGTCAATCGGGGCGCGCGCATCGACAACGTCGGTATCCAGATGCACCTCTTCAACCCTGCCGATACGCTCGGGATCGCCGAGGGCAAAGCGATTCAAACGCCCGACGTCCAAAAAGCGCGTCTCTCCGCCGCCGACAAAGCCGGGCTGCCCCTCGTCTTGAGCGAAATCACCATCACCGCCCCAAACGACGACGAACGAGGACGCGCCATCCAAGCGGTCGTCGCGCGCAACCTCTACCGCTACTGGTTCAGCTGGCCTACGATGCGCAGTGTCGTCTGGTGGAACGTCGTCGACGACTGCGGCGCGCCCGGCGAACCGACGACGTCCGGCCTCTTTACGCGGCAAATGGAACCGAAGCCGTCTTATTTTGCGCTGAAGAATCTCATCTTGAACGAATGGCGCACTAACTTTGAGGTTACGGCGGAATCGAAGAATCCGACGATTAATTTCCGAGGTTTTAAAGGATCCTATCGAGTTACGTACGTCGACAATGCCGATAAAGAGCAAACGACGACCATTGTCGTCAAATGACGCAAAACGCTTTTGCTGGATAACGCCGCCGTCGGCCGCGCGTTACTTCCCGCGCCCGCGTGCTAAGTCGAGCGGGCGCGTTCGTCTCCATAAAACACGCAAGAGGGTCCTGCCATGCAAAAACAAGACGCCCCAGATTCGCCGCTGGACGCCGCCGCTTCCCCATTAGACGGTCTAGATTCGCCGCTAAATTTTGAGCCGGGGAAGAAAAACGAGTTCGACCTAAACGTTCTGCCCCCGGCGCCGCGAAAAGTCTCTTTACTCGCAATCCTAACGCTCCTGCTCAGATCGAAGTTCTGGCTGGTCTTTCTGGCCTGTTCGCTTACTGTTCCGCTAATCTTGGGCACGAGCGCAGCCCTTTACAACGACTTCGGCGTCTGGGAACCCTATGCGACGGGCCGCGTCGTCTCTTGCGACACAACAGGCGCTTCTATCGGCGAGGACGAATGTCTGGCGATCGCGTTCGAAGGGCTCTCTCCTGACGGCGAGACGTTTTTCACCGGCGTTTCCTATTCCTTCTGCGCCTACGATTCGGGCGACGACGTTATGATCGAGCGCCGCAGAGGCTCAACCGACGTCCTGCGCGTCCAGGGCGCGTCCCTTGCTAAGTTCGGAACTGCCAGAGACCAACTCCCCGCCATAGCGGCTATCTTAATCTTAGTCGGCGTTGGAGCGGCAGTGGCGGTAATCTATCCCTTATGCGTCGCAATTCCTACGATAAAAACGCTCAAACACGGAGAAATAGCGTACGGCTCGCTAGCCGAAATCAGACAAACCAATGTGAGCGTGAACGGCGTTCCCGTCTCGGCGCTTACCTTTAACTATGTTACAAAGTCGCTCGAAGAATTGGTCGTTAAAGTAAAGACCTTGCGCCCCGAAGACTTCCAAGACCTGCCGAATTATCCGCTTCTCTACCTGCCCGAGCGGCCTCAAAAAGCGATTTTGCTCAATTCGCTCCCCAAAGGAATAAAACTGGAACCTAACGTTGGGTTCGTCGCAAAATTATGACCCCTTATCCCCCACATTTTGTTGCTTGCGGTCATCGTCCTTGAAGTCGTCATGTTCTGCAACGTGCCGAACAAGAATCACCGCGCGCTATTTTCCTCCGAGTCCGCCGCCGAAGCTGCAGGAGTTGGCGGAGATTATGGAGACGACGAAGATTACGACGCGGACGAGGAGCAAGCGCCAAGTTTTGACACAGACGAAGATTACGATGCGGACGAAGCACCAGAGCCAAGCATTGACCTAGTGGACGGCGACTACTAACCAAAATAACCGACGACGCCTTTTCCAGCGCCCGTCGCTAAGCCGAGTCGGGGCGTCTATCTCGCCCAATGAATAAAAGAGTGTTACTATGCGCAAAAAAGGCAGATTAAATTCAGCGCCAGATCCGGCGTCGGTGCAGATAAACAAATATAACCTAAACGATTTACCCCCTGCGCCGCGAACGGTTTCCTTCCGGGCGGCGCTGACGATATTGCTCACGGGTAGATTCTATCGATATCTTCTGGGGTTTTTCTTTGCTCTTCCGATAGCGATAGCGACTGCTCCGGCGCTGACGCCGATAGTAACGGCGGCAGGCTCAATCCTTTACCACGAGGCTGGCGTCTGGGAACCGTATGCGCCGGGCCGCGTCGTCTCTTGTGAAGAAACAGATCTCTCTTCCGAAGACAGGCCAATTTTAGCGATCAGATTCGAGGGGCAATGTCCTGACAGAGCCGCGTCCTTCACCGGCGTCTCCTATTCCCACAGCCCAATGACGCCGGGGGACAATGTCGTCGTTGAACGCCGCAAGGGCTCAACGGACGCCTTGCGTGTCAAGGGCGATTCAACGAACATAATCGGCGCTCCCAGAAGCGTCGACTACCTTGCTATGGCAGTCGTTTTAGTCTTTTTCGGCGCCTCTGCCGCGACATTTTTAGGGGTAATCTACTGCGCGCGCGGCGCCCTTTCCACGATAAATATACTGAAACACGGAGAAAAGGCATACGGCTCGCTGCATGAAATCATAAAAACAAACAAGGCTGGGCAAAAATATCCCGTCTCCATTTTTACCTTCAACTATGTTACAAGCTCGCTCGAGGAATCTGCTGTCGAAGTAAAGACGTTCTACCCGGAAAAGCTTGTCGACCTCCCCCAGTATCCGCTTCTCTATCTGCCCAAACGTCCCCAAAAAGCCTGCATACTCCATTCGCTCCCGAAAGGAATAGAACTTAAGCCTGAAATCGGATTCGTCGCAAAATTACTGCCCCTTCTTCCAGCCCTTATTTTCTCCGTCGTCTTCGCTGCGCTCATGATCGGCGAGGCCGTTCGGTTTTACAAAGAGCCGATTTTGAAAGGCCGTGAAACGCCCTCCTCCAAGACCGTCATAGAAACCGCAAACGACGCCAACGAGACGCAAACGCAAATCGTTGAAACGGAGAAAAGCGGCAACTGACGAAAAGACCGACGCCGCCCTGCCAACGCCGTAACGCCTATCCGAAAAAACGACTATGCACAAATCGCGCGAACAATTATAATTTCTAACGCGCGCTAATTCGAGCAAGCGCGTCCGTCCTCGCTAAATAGCCTAAAGAGTTTCACTATGCCAAAACAAGACGATATGCTCTCCCCATTAGCCGACTTGGATTCTTCTCCAAATCCAGCGCAGGAGCAAACAAACGAATTCGACCTAAAGAACCTGCCCTCCGCGCCGCGCGACGTCTCCTTCCTAGCGGCGCTGACGCTGGTTCTCAAGTCGGGGTACGGCCTGCTCTTCCTGGCCTCTTCGCTTTTTTTCCTGCTGATCTTCGGAGTCGGCGCGGCTCTTTACGACGATTTCGGCGTCTGGGAACCGTATGCGACCGGGCGCGTCGTCTCTTGCGATTACACAAACGTCAGCGTTAACGGTAGGACGAGTCTGGCGATTGCGTTTGAAGGACAAGTCCCCGGCGACGCCGCGACTTTTACCGGCGTCTCCTATTCCTTCTCTTCAATGACGCCCGGCGAGGAGGTCGCTATCGAACGCCGCAGGGGCTCGACCGACGTCTTGCGCGTCGAGGGCGCGGCGCTTACCATACTCGGCGCGAGCCAAGACCATCGCCTTCTCGTTGCGATTCTTCTGCTCGTCGTCGCCGCCGCGGCGCTTTGGGGAGTAATTCTGCCCTTCTGCGCCGGGCTGGGGGACATAAAAACGCTGCAGCGCGGCGAGGCGACGTACGGCTCGCTGGTTTCGATCAGAGAGACAGCCGTGCGTGTCAATAGGGTCCCCGTCCATTTAATGACGTTCAATTTTGTTACGAATTCGTTCAAAGAATCTGTCGCCTCAGCAAGGACGCTCCACCCGGAAGAGTTCCGCAAACTGCCAAATTATCCAATCCTCTACTTGCCGGAGCGCCCCGAAAAAGCTATTGTGCTCAATTCCCTCTCCGACAAAATAAAGCTTAAGCCTAACGTTGGATTCGTCGCAAGACTCAAGCCCCTCATTCCGCGCCTCTTTTTAGCGGCTGTCGTCATCGTTGAGATCGTTCTATTTTTCAACGCGCCGAACGAGAAACACCACGCGGTATTTTCTGCCGTCGAGTCCGCCGCAGCAACCGTCGACGCAAACGAAGCGCCAGCGCAATTCGACGAGACGGAGCAGAGCCGCAACTGACCAAAAGCTCGAACCGCCCTATTCGAGGAACAGGAACGCTAGACTGCAGGGAAAGCGCTCGCGTTATGCGGCGGTAACCGTCTTCCTTAAAAACCTTCTAAACGTTAAGAACCTCTTAAATTTCGGGCGCGAGGAGGCGTCGCTTCGCCCAGTGATTCAAAGAATACAACCAAATAAAAGACGTCAGTATCGACGCGGAGAAACTCAATCGTTATAATAGAACGCAAAGCGGGCGCTGTGCGTTTGCGCCGGTTCCAAGTTCTCACCACGTAATACGAGAGACGACAATGAGCGCGAAAAAAGAGATAACTGTCGGACTGTACGGTATCGGTCTCGATACCTACTGGCCGCAATTCGAAGGCTTATACGACCGTTTAGTCGGCTATCAGAGACAGGTCGCGCAAAAGCTGCGCAATCTTGGCGCGAACGTCGTCGACGTCGGCATGATCGACGATCCGCAAAAAGCGGGCGACGCCGCGGCGACTTTCCAGCGAGAAGACGTCGAACTCGTCTTTCTGTACGTCTCAACGTACGCCCTCTCCTCAACCGTGCTGCCAGTCGTGCGCAAATTGAAAAAGCCGGTCGTCGTGCTCAATCTGCAGCCGACGTCAAGCATCGACTACGCGACCTTCAACGCGCTCGGCGACCGTACCAAAATGACCGGAGAATGGCTCGCACACTGCCAAGCGTGCAGCGTGCCCGAGATCGCCAACGCATTCCTGCGCGCGGGCGTTCAGTTCCATCAGATCACCGGCGTCCTGAACGACGATCCGTTCGTCGATCAGACGCTTGCCGACTGGCTCGACGCCGCGCGCGTCGCCGCCGTTATGCAGACCAGCCGCGTCGGGCTCGTCGGACACTACTACAACGGTATGCTCGACGTCTACTCCGACCTTACCCGACTGCAAGCGCAGATCGGACCGCACTTCGAAATCCGCGAATTCGGCGAAATCCTCGAACTTCGCGACCAAGTCGCCGAACCGGAAATTGACGACCGCGTCGCGCTCATTCGCGAGCAGTTCGACGTCCAGCCCGACTGTTTAGAGTCGGAACTTCGACGCGCCGCCAAGACCTCCGTCGCGCTCGACAAGTTCGTGGAAGCGCGCGACCTCGACGCGATGGCGTACTTCTACAACGGACACGGCGACGAGCGCTACGCGGACCTTATCGCATCCGTCATCGTCGGCAACTCAATTTTGACGTCGCGCAGCGTGCCGGTCGCAGGCGAATACGAGGTCAAGAACTGCCTCGCCATGAAGATCATGGACACATTCGGCGTCGGAGGCGCGTTCTCCGAATTCTACGCGCTCGACTTCGACGACGATATTGTCCTGCTCGGGCACGACGGCCCGTGCCATCCGAAAATCGCCCAAGGCAAGACGAAAATCAAGCCGCTCTACGTCTATCACGGCAAAGTCGGACAAGGACTCAGCGTCGAAACGTCCGTCCAATATGGTCCGGCGACCATCCTCTCCGTAATCGACGCGCCTGACGGAAACGCAAAACTACTCGTTGCCGAAGGCGTCTCGGAGCCCGGCCCGATCCTCGAAATCGGCAACACGAACAGCCGATACCGGTTCCCTTGCGGCGCGCGCAATTTCGTCGACGAATGGTCCAAGCGCGGCCCGTCCCATCACTGCGCCATCGGCGTCGGGCATATCGCCAAGAAACTCGAAATCCTCGCGAACATTCTCGGCGTCGAATTCATCAAAGTCTGTTGACTTCGTCCTTGAACCGAGCGACCTTGACCCTAAATAAGGAGACTCTCATGAAAATCCGCAATATGTTACGGCTAACTTGCGCCGCGCTCGTCGCGCTCGCTGCGTCCGCTTCCTTTGCGCAAGACGCCAAATTCTCCGTCGATTTCTCAAATCGAATCGGAGAAATCCGACCGATCAACGGCGTCAACCTCTGGTCCAAGCTCTCCTACGAGACCCTCGAAAACCGCCAAGAAGACGCCGCGGCGTGCCGATTCTCGACCGTGCGCCTCCACGACGCCCCCTGGGACAACAACGGCCTGCGCCTTGTCGACGTCCATCAGATCTTCGGCAACTTCAACGCCGATCCTAAAGATCCCGACAACTACTTCTTCAAGGCTACCGACGACTACATCGCCAACATCCGCCAGGCGGGCGCAACGCCGATCTATCGGCTCGGCCCGAGCATCGAACATACCGCTAAAAAATATTACGCGCATAAGCCCGCCGATATGGACGCTTACTCCGAAATCTGCGCTGGGATCGTGCGCCACTATAACGCCGGCTGGGCGGACGGATTCGAGTGGAATATCCCCTACTGGGAAATCTGGAACGAACCAGACTTGGTCCCGCAAATGTGGGACGATCCCAACTGGGAATCCTACTGCGAATTCTACGTCGTCGTCGCCAAACGCCTGCGCGAAGAGTTCCCGGACGTCAAAATCGGAGGTCCCGCGCTGACCCACGCTAGTCAAACCAAAATCAAGAGACTCGCCGAAGTCTGCAAACAAGAAGGCGCGCCCCTCGACTTCGTCTCGTGGCATTGCTACGCTCGCACTCCCGCCGAACTCCTCGATCCGCCCTTCCAAGTGCGCCAACTGCTCGACGAAGCGGGCTTCCCCGACGCCGAACTGCACGTCAACGAATGGCATTACTTCCCGACCGACTGGAGCGTCGTCCACGGAACGCAGGGCGGACACGAAGCCAAGCGCGAACTGGATACCTCTCCGACCGGCTTGCACGGCGCGGAATCCGCCGCGTTCGTCGCGCTCGTTCTGACCCGTTGGCTTGACACGCCCTTGACAATGTCCAACTACTACGCGTTTGGGCTTCAAAACTGGGGCTTGATCGACGTCTACGGCAAGCTGCGCCCGGTATACTACGCGCATAAGTTCTTCGGCGAACTGCGGCATGAAGCGCCGATACGCGTCGAGACCAAGGACCCCGGCGAATGGATTTCCGTATTAGGCGCCGTTGACGAATCAGGAAATGCAAAAAGACTCCTTGTCGCAGCGTATAAACAAGAAGACGCGCAAACGATCGAAATCGCGCTCCAAGGCGTTCCCGCCGAAGGAGAGGTTCAAGTCGAATACGTCGACTACGATCACGATATCGCGTCCGAAAGAATCCAATACACGGGCGGCGTTCTCAAACTGAACGCCCAAAAATCGTCGACCTTCTTCGTCAAATTCTGACCAGAGGGGCGACTGCGTTACTCACCTTAGGCTAGCATTATGAAAATTTTGAAGTTACTACTTCCTACTCTTTTAATTGTCGGAATTGCGTTCTCGAACGCCGCGTACGCGCAGACAGAAAAAAAAGCGAGCGACGTCGAGCCGTTGCTGAAAATCAGCAAAGGATTGTCCAAACTTATCAACGCGCCCAAAACGAAAACGGCGCCGGACCCCGGCGACGCGGAAGCTGACGCGGCGGACGATTACTCGAACGCGCCCTTGCCCTTTCCGGTGAATTGCGGCGCGTTCCTGCGCGTCTCCTCGCTCAATAACCTCGACCAAGGCGCCAGAAAATTCTTTCAGAAGACGAGCGACGTCGATTTCAGCGTGCTCTCGACCCTGAGGCTGACCGACTACCGCAAAGTCCTCGCCGCCGTCGATACGAACGCCGAACTTGCCATGATGGCGTTCTGCGAATCCGCGCCTCCGAAATTCGCGCTCGTCTTGCCGGTTCGAGAACGCAATTTTCCAGCCTTTATCGAAGCGCTTGCGCAAACGACGCCTGAAAAAGACCGAAGCTTTTCGATCGGTTCCGACAGAAAAACAGCCAATCTATCGCTCGTCTTAGGCGAGCCGTTCGTCGTTGTCGCGCGGCAAATCAACCCGAACTACGTCGTCCTCGTTCTGGCACAGGACGCGCGAATTCTAGACGAATTCGAGCCGAACAGGCTCGCCGCGCTGACCGACGAAGCCGCGCCAAGCCTCGTCGAGCCCGTCCTCACTTTCGAAACGACCGTCAGAGGGCTCGAACAGCTCACGCGCGAGGGCCGACCCTTCTGGCGCGAAGTTACCGAAATCCTAGCGCAATTGGAAACCACGCTCGCCAATATGGAAGTCGCCGCAAACATCACTGAAATTCGCGAATATGTGCGGCAGAACCTCGGAAAGGTACGCGTCGACGCGACCGTTGACGAATACGGCGTCTACGTCTCGACCCAAACCCTTCCGCGCCCGAGATCCCAAGCGGAAAAAATCAGGCGTTCCTATCAGAACCTTTCAGTTCTAAACGCCTCTGCCGACCGGTTTTTCGTCGTCCTGCCCGACGTCGAAGCGCCGATCGCGGGCCAAACGGAAATTCCTAAAGAACTCGCAAACACGTTGCCCAGCCCCTTTAACAGGGTGCGTTTTGTCGAGTACTCGCTCAATTTGCCTCTGGAAACGGAACTACCCGCAGAATCCTGGCTGTTCTATCTGGAAGTCGACGACGCCGACGAGTTCGTCAAGGAAATGATCATACCGAAAGCCCGGGAAATCGGCAGCTATGTCGGCTCGAAGCAAGCGGAAGACGTCGCCTCGCAGCTCTTCGGCGCGATCGCCGAACGGAGGCTCGACAGACAAAGCAGGCGCAGTCGTCCGCCGAGAAGCTACGCGGATCCCGAAGCCGCCGCCGCAAGGGGCGCCACGCTCGGCAGTTTGCTCGGGTCCGCCATCGGAGCCGATTCCGGCGAGCAGATGGCGATGAAGGCGCACAAATTCGACGACTACACAATGTACATCGGCGACTTGGAGACCTACGCGCGGCAGAAGAGCCTGATGAGAGCCGAAGCGCAAGGATACGCGCCTTACGCGGAACCGACCCTGCTCTTCGACCGCAACCGTCCCTTGTTGTCGGCGCTCGACGTCCTCATGATGAACGTCCAAAACGGCGACTCGCTGCAAAGCGCGCTCTTAAGTTCCGCAAACGCAAGAGCCGAGCTGGTCGACAATTCGCCGCTCTTTGCGCGTACGAGCAAAATCATCGTTCTGGATAAACAACACGTCTTAGTCGGACTAGGAAACGAAACGCTCCTCCACTACGCCGTCAATAACTGGAAATCGCTCAGAAATCCCAGGATTCGTTACCTTTCGCTGCGCCGAGACCGAGAATCGATCGTCGCGCTCAGGAACCTGATCCAGCAGATTCCCGACCTTGACAATTCCTACTTGACGTCCGCCATCCGGCTCGACCTGGCAAGCGGACAGGCGTACTACCAGTGGATCGCGGACTACTATCTCCAGAACGCGCCAAAACTGAACGTCAATGAATTTCCAGACGATATGTCCAAGCCGCTCGTCGTCTCGACGGTCGGCGTTAACAACGAATGCACAAGGGTCGTCGCTTCGCACAAGATGATCGCCGACGTCTTCAAGACCTTCTCCGGAGGCGCCGATCCGCTGCAGCTCATCCTGCAGCCTAAGGCCAATACGACCGCAGAGCCCGGCGCGGCTGAAGACCTCGACAGCGTCTTCAAGTAACGGCGCCTGAAAGGCTCCGCACAAAAGCAAAAGGACGTCGTTCGCGAATCCGCAAACGGCGTCCTTTTCTCGTATAGCAGATTGTGAGGCCGAAGATCTGCGTCAGGACTAGTCAAGATAAATGACGCCGCTGCGGCCAGTCTCTCCGCTCTCACCGTCATGCTCGACAAAGATCTGCAGCAGGACCGCGCAAATTGTATGCGCTCGTTTGTCCAACGCCTTTCCGAACTCGGCAATATCTTTGCCCGTCGTATCGTAGAGATTGGCGTCTTCGTTCAATTCTCCGATTTTTTTAATCGAATCGGCGCTCTCCACATAGGCGGCGACGCAGAACGGACAGCGTTCAAAATCCTCTTTAAACCTTTTGATCGCCTGATTAAACTCGTCGATATTCCCTCCGGCGTCCGCTATTTGCTCCAGAGCGCCGACTGTTCTCGCCTCCAGAATTGGAGCGGCGTTGAGGTAATCTTGCCCTTCGAGGAGTTCGTCGACAAACGCGGCGTATGCGTCGTATTTTCCGGGTTCCTTCCGAACGATTCCGGAAATTGCCTCTGACTTGATACCCGTCAATTCCTCAGCAGAATGCTCGGACGTGTCGTCGTAGTCCCTGAAATATTCGTCGATAAGTTCGATCGCTTGCGTAAATTGCCCGCGAATGACGCGCGCTTTTGCTTTAAGCGCGCAAGAGTGCGGCACGCGGTCGGGATCGTTCTCATCGATCAATTCGAGGACTTTGTCAGCGTATTCGTCCATTTCTAAAGCGGTCGCTTCGTCTCCCAGATAATCCGCTTTTTCTAAAAGACGGTGCGTTTGGTAAAAATACGCCTGGTCGTGAAGTTCTCTATCTTCTTCTTCCAGGACTAACCTTGCAAGAATCGCTTCGCGGCGGCGATGCGTCTCGTCTGTTTCGTCCGGGTCATATTGAGGAACGCTCTTCCACAACCAGAGCGAAAAGAAACGCTTACGAGTTTCAAGCGTCACATTGCTGTCGAGCGTCTCGTAAAAATATTTGTCCGCTTCTTCGAGCTTTTGGCTCGTTTTGTCATAGAGACCAAAACCGGCAAGAGAAGAATCGTCTTCGTCGTTCAGTCCTGAACGTCCCGAGGCGACTAACAGCGCGACTAATTTCAACGCCATTGCCGTCTCGCGCACGCTCTGAGCGCGATTCGAGTCGTGGATAACGCTTTCGTAGTAGTCCAGCGCCTCGTCGACCGAGCCAAGCTCAAAATCTTCGCCAGGCGCAACCTCCAAATCGAAGAGCCAACCCAAAAAGAGCCTCCCAAGGGGCATACGAATGGCAAGACCAAAACTCTGCGCTTTCTCCTCAGGACGCGCAAGCGCGTTCTCCGCAAGGTTCCGGATCCTTTTCTCCGACCCTACCCTGGAATCGCAGAGGATTTCATATTTCAACTTGACGACAAAGAGAACTTCGTCTTCCGACTCCGCCTTCTTGAGCAGTTCGTTCACAAACGAATTCACCTCGCCAATGAGCGACCGATTCCTTATGGACGCGAGCAAAGAAGCCCTTACTTTCGATCGAACCGCCTTCTCAAATTGCTCGCGCGTCAATTCGTCTTCAAACGCTAATATCTTGTCGGTAAGCTCAATATGAGCCAATGCGAACGACCGCGCGTCGCGCTCCTTGACCATATCGCCAAAAAAGACCCGTTCCGCCTTTGCCATCTTCTCATAATGCGCCCAAAGCTCAGAAAGGGACGCGTTTTCCGGCGCTTCCCACGCGTCGTCCTCCAACAGTTCAGTTTCCGCACTGCTCATACTGCGCATAACAGCTTTAAGATAGCTTTCCTGCGCAAATGTTGACAAAGAAGACGTCAACATCGCAGCAATTACTCCAAACGTCAATAAAAAACGCGGCATAATACGTTCCTCACACAAAAAGATCACGAGACACATGAAACTAACGTCAAACGTTTTGGAGGCTGTACGACAAGCTCCGCTAATTGCTTGACCTTGTCTAACCCCGCCTAACGGCCCCATTATATACTTTGCAATCTCACAAAATGCTCTTTTCAACATTGTCAGAATATAGTACTCTCTAGCAAAAAAGGAGACGCTAATGTTACGAGGGAGCTATACAAAGGAAGAACGCGATTATTTTTTTCA
>JAQVHZ010000055.1 GCA_028695965.1 Thermoguttaceae bacterium
TGCCAACAACTTGACGTCGTCGCTGAATTTATTTTGAACGACGCGATTGCGCTCTTCAGCATAGTATCTGCGGTCGCTAAGCCGACAGAAACGAACCAATTCCGCTCCAATAGAGCTCAACTCGCCGTTGCCGACGTCCAAACTCTCGCTCTTTTGTTCCGGAACGCTCATCAGCGCGGGCTCAACGTCGCAATACTTCTCGAAATCCGGCTCCCATTCGGCGTCTTCTAGAAGCTCCGCGCGAACAAGCCTAACGTCGGTTATAAACGCTTCGAATTTTTTCAAAAATTCGCGATTCCTAGGATTTTCGTTTCCTTCTTCGTCAAACGACCATTCTGAGTCGACATAAGAGCGGCGCAGACGTTCGGCAAAGCGAAGCCATAAGCTGGCTGCTCGCAAACCTCTCGCTACATTCTCCAATTTGCTGACAAGTAAGATAGAGCTGCGAGACAAAACCGCCAATTCGTCGAGATACTCCCAACGTTTACGCGACCTAGAAGAGAGGGCTACGCGGACGCCGACCTTTAAGTCGTCGTACGCTTCCTCCATAATCCCCTCTTTTATCTCCACCGACGCTTTCTCCGCCAAAAGCTCGATAAAAAACTTTTTCGAAGGTTCGTCCAGCTCGCCGTTGTCTAAACCTTGAACGAGAAGCTCTTTAGCGCGCCGAATATCCGAAAGGGTCAAGCCGCCTTGGCGCGCGGACTTCGCGCGGTAAGCGCCGCGAAGCGCGTAAGCCTTAGCCAAGATCGTTTGATGCTCGGCGTCAAAATCTTCTTCAGAAACCAACTTATTCAAAAGCTCGATCGCTTCGTTTGCGGCGTCGTAACTCTCGCTAAAAAATCCTTCGCGGGCTAAGACGTTATGGCGCTTAAGTAAAAGCTGCGCGTAAATCGGCGTTATATGTTTATATTCCTCGGGCGTAAGACTTGCAAACAAGCTATTAAGCCCGTCCTGCAGCGCCGGCAACTCTTGACGAACGTCTTGACAGGCGCATAGATCGTAAAGCAAACTGTTAACGATCGTCGCCTGTACGACTGGATCGAAATCGTCTCCTTTTTTCGTGGCAAGCGCAAGATAATCAACCGCTTTTTCCAGGTCGCGCGCGGCAAGCAAATAACGCTTCTGCCACATATAGATTGCAGCGCGGCGACGAAGCGTGTTTTCCATATGCGCATAAGCCATAACTCGGTGCGGCATTAGGGAATCGTACGTTAGGAACTGCTCAAGAGTCGCAACTGCGCGATCAAGCAAAGCGAGCGCGTCTTCGTATTTGCCTCGTTGTGCAAAAATGTCTGCTTTCGCTTCCAACAACTGGGTCAATGGACCAAAATAGGCCTCTTCGTCGTAGGAAAGGAGACGCTCTTCTACCTCAATGGCCTCTTCGATCGTACGATCCGCTTCTTCATCAGAGCCAAGTTGGCGCAGAGCCTTGCTCAACCTGTACATTACCTTAGCTTTTTCGGCAAGGAAAATCTCTTGGTCGGCATATCTCTTGAACGTGTCGAGCGCTTCGCGATACGCCTCGACAGCCTTGCGCTCGTCTCCGATCGACATATATGTTTCCGCTATCAGCACGGAAACAAATCCTAACGACGGCGTCGCTTCTTCGACCCCAGAATCAACAAGTTCAACAAAAAGCGTTCGCGATTCGAGCAACGACGACAACGCCGCCGAATCGCTGCCCGACGCTAGCAGGCAATTTCCATGCATTTGCCACGCTGTCGCCAAGAGACGACGAGCTTCGGGATTAGGATTCGCGTCAGCCCACTGACGTATATGATTGAGCGCGTTATTTGCGTCGTCCATCGGGGGCGTCAAATGATTGCGCAAATAGAAAGCGGGGCGCTGCAAAAGAGTCTGCGCCAACAACTCGTCGTTATTGTCGTCGTAGAAAGGCTCGCCGTCCTCGGAACGCGATTCCTTAAGGAGAGATTCCGCTTCGTCCAAAGCGTCGAGCGCCGTCTGACGTTCGTCCGCGTCAGCAACAGCAACGCGTTGGAGCAACATCCTGACGAGTTCGTCGCGAGCCTCCGTACCCCCTTCTTCAACGCGTTTGCGTAAATAATCGAGCTTTTCTTCCTCTGAAACCGATTCGTCGTCAAGATAATCGAAATCGGACTCGAAATCGTCGTCCGCACTGAACTCGGAATCGACCTGTTCCTCATCGTTATCGTCGTCCGCAGTTCCGTAAAAAAGCTTGTCTAGGTCGTCGTCGCTAAGCGTAGAATCCCAACCGGCTTCGGAATCATGCGGTTCCTCGTCCTTATCAACCTTCTTACGGCGCCATCGTCGAGGCGCGTCCGGAGAATCGTCCTCAGTCGGCGCGTCGACGTCAGCAGGACCAGGATAATTTCTATTTCGGAAAAACGGTCCGTAAAAATTTGAGGAACGGCCCGCTGTGGAAGACGTCTCTTGAAGTTCGTCGTCGCTCTCTTCACGATCATTCCACTGCGTATCACGCGGATCAACCCGGTTCTCATCATCTTCAGAACTATCCCAGCTCTCAGAATCCTCATCCTCGTCGGAAGCAAAGATTCCCCCTTCTGAGCCCTCCTCAAAGTTCCAATAATCCTCGCGCCAGAAATCAGCGTAATTAATCGACGGATCGTTCGAATGCAAACCTTTCTTTTCGGATTCTGTTTCTTTAGAATCCTGCGTCCCGGAAATTTCGAAATCAGGACCGCCAGACTCGCCAGAACTGTTCAGAGCCGGCTCCTCGTCAGAACCGTCCGGCTGTTCGTCTACTTTACTTTCCGCGGCTATGTCGATATTTTTCGCGGCGCGCAGGGTCGTTATATGAGACACAAGCTCCGTAAAAGAACGAACGGCGGAAGTAAGGCGTTCTTTGATCTCTTCTTTATCGTCGGAGCTGGACTTGCTCAATACGGTCAATATTCCGACAAGGCTTAATGCAACCGTTGTCGCAAAGCCTGCGTCAAAATTCAGACCTAAGCTTAAAGCTCCTAACGTTTCTAGTATCATGTTCGTCCTTTAACGATGGTTCTGCGAAAGACTAATAAGTTCGTTCTTCGCCAGCGTTTTCTTTGCCGTTACTGACGGCGTGTTTCCCCTAACTGATTCTGTCCTGTTTTAAAGCCAATAATTGTTTTCGTAATCCCGTTAAATAATCGATTTGTTCTGGAAGCCACACGGCAAGCCCTTGACCGGACGGCTCGGTTCCAAAGGCCGCATGAACGAGCGCCGCTAAAAGCTCCTCGAGACCGTCCAAAGTCTTCGCGCTGACACTGACCGCGTCTAAGGCGTCCCCTTCTCTCCATTCCTCCGACCATTCCGATCTAGGAAGATCTATCTTGTTCAAGACTATTACGCTCTTGTTCCCGACTTCTTCTGCATCGACAGCGAGAAACTGTGCGAACAGTTCGTCTTGCTCCGCTCGGCTCCGCGTTACGTCGTAAATTTTGACGACAACGTCTGCGTCGCTCGCGCTTTCTAGCGCCAAACGCGTCCCAATGCGCTCAATTTCATCGACTGTTTCCCGAAGCCCTGCTGCGTCGATCAAACGGAAATTCCATCCGTCGATCACAAGGGAGGCTTCTACAAGGTCGCGCGTCGTTCCTAACGTCGGCGACACTACTGCGCGTTCATATCCAAGGACCGCGTTCAGCAGGCTGCTCTTACCGACGTTCGGCGCGCCAAGGAGCGCGACCGTGATCGGCTTGCAAAGCCAACGCCCCCACGAACCGTTCGCAAGCGCGTCGTCGAGCCTGTTAAGCGCCGCGTCAATACCTAAAACGCAGGTCAGGTTTTCCTTCGCATCCGCCGTTTGTTTAAAAAACTCGCGCCAAAGCCGACGTTGACGAATCGCCGACTTAGCAATATGTTCGGTCGTCGCTTGCGCGATAAGCTCGTCTGCGGCGCCATAAAACAACGAAAATCGCGGTTCGGTAAGACGCTCGTCGAAACGTTCGTCAAATAAGCCCAATTCTTCCAATTCGACCGCGCGTTCCCAGTCGCCGCCTGATATTTCAGACGCGCCGCGATCCACAAAATACTTCACCAGCCGCGAGGATACGACGTCGCCTCCATGGCAATTGAGTTCAAATGAATTCTCTGAACGTCGGCGTAAAACAATTTCTTCTGACGCGCCCCCAAGCTCGTCAAATCGAAACAAGCCAAAGTAAGGACGACTTGCGCTTGTCGGCGTCCATGCGTCAAAAACTGCCCGAGCGCCGTCTGAGCGTCCCCAACGCTCGAGGAAATGCGACCAGGCGTCGGCGCCTCTCACGCCTATGCAGGCGACCGCGCCTCTGCCTGTCGGCGTCAATCGAGCGACCTCCGAGCGATTTCGGCGATCCTCAAGCTCTTTACGAGGGGGCGCCGAAACAAAGCCGCTATTTTCTCCTGAAGCGCTTTCTGCTTCGCGTTTATCGACCAATGTTACGCGTCCTTCTGTTCGTTATTCTCAGGATGCCGGCTCTCTTCTGCGTCTTCTGTCCCCGCGACCACAGGAGCGCCTTTGGAGTCTTGAAGGATCTGACGCAATTCTCTAGGCTTACGTCCTTTGAGATCCAAAACACAGGAGTCGTAGGGCGTTCCGTCAACGCTGCGGCGCAGCATGATGTAAATCGCGTTCATATAAACGACGAATGAACAGCAAACGTAAACCGTCGGTAAAAGAACCAGCGTCAAACGCCAAAAAGCGATCCAAGACGAATGGACGCTGTCGGCGTAAGCTAATTCATAAAACCTCAAACATCCTTTCGTAAAAAGCTCGACCACGCCAAAACCAACGCGAATCAAAATTAACGAAAAAAACGAGTATATAAGGAAAAAAAGGAACCGTTGCGTTACATACGAAATTCCGCGCGACGTCGCGTCGAAACAATCGCTGTTCTCCGTTGCGACCGCCGTGATTGCAAGCGGAAAAGCGAGCGCCGTTATGAGAAACAGCGCGCCAAAGAGAAGAAACGCCAACAGAAAAAGAGGCGCTCCCACCTGACCGACTGTTCCTAATTTTGACGCGATAGCCGCACAAAACCATAATGCAAAAAGCGCGCCAAGGGGCAAAAGGCCTGGCAGTATCAACGAACGAAACTTCCTCAATGCAAAGACCGAAGAAGCAATGGTCGACGACCGCGCAGAACTCGTCAACCGTACGACGGTCGAGCGAGAAAAAGCCAGCGCAAACCAAGCGGCGACGACGCCAATCAACGCGGCTTGCCACAATTTGAGAGCTCCATACTCTGCATACGGTATCTGGAACAACGTGATGTAAGGGAGCGATACCGTCAAAATCCCGCCGGAGCGATCAGCCGTCAGACTTGCCCCATTAAGTTCAACAGCCCCCTCGAATGGTCGAAAACCAACCCATGTCGCCAGAATTGCAGCAAGGATCGCTCCAAGGAACAAAAAGGTCGGCTTAAACGTCGCAGAAAAAGCGCGGAATAAGATTGTAGGAGGAACCAACGTCTGCCAATCAATACGTCGAATCGTTCCTTCATCGATATCGGTAATCTTTTTCATCACTTAATCTCCACGATAACTTGGTCCAACGTCTTTGACGCGTCAAAACGCGTTGGAACGGGAATCCACACCCTTAATTCTATACGACAGTGAAAAAATATCAACAAAAGAGAGCGCTGAGCGCGCGCTAAAAATCTAAAAAAGCCGATTAGGAAGAGCAGTTCCCAATCGGCTGAAAATCATGAACAATCTTCTGAACAACCTTTTTAGCGCTTCAGGTTGTCAGGTCTTGTCTTGGTTCGTCATCCTCAGAGTCGACTCCGGCAATTTGCTCTTCCAGCTTGTCGACATTGACCGATTCTACGGAATACTCTTCACCTAACCAGCGCTTCAGATCGATCATTTTGCAGCGTGGGGAGCAAAACGGCAGAGCTGCATCCGGATCGTTTTTCGAAAACTCTTTGTCGCAAATAAGACAACGCATATTAAGATCCTTATACAACTTCGTCGACGCAAAAGCGCTCGATATGGGGTCTTGTTGGCGCCAAAGCTGACGTCTCGCTCGAAAGAGAGAAGACGTCTCCTTTGACACGCTCGGTTTATAATCTTTACCGTTGAACGGTTACTTGTACGTCGGCGCTAGACGCCTTGCTCTATCCGCCAACCTCATAGGGACGTCAAGCTAATGAAAAGCCGCGCAAACGCGCGTCAGGTTCTACTAGGCGTCGACGGGCGACGCAAGGACGACTTGACTCGCGCGGACTATGCGCTCGTGCAGCGTAAATCCAGCTTTCAATTCGGCAACGACCGTATTTGCCGGATATTCGTCGGACGGAACAAAAGCGACTGATTCATGGAAGTTCGGATCGAAAGGCTGATGAAGCGCGTCGATCTTTTTGATTCCATTCTTCGACAATACGTTCAGAAATTCGTCGTGAACCATCTTGACGCCGTCGACAACCGCTTGTCCGTTTTTGTCCGGATCCTGAATGTTTAAAGCAAGGCCGAGGTCGTCCCAAAGGGGCAAAATGTCGCGCGCAAGGTCAATAGACGCATATTTGCGTTCTTCTTGCGTAAGCCGGTTTGTGCGGTTACGGAAATTTTCCAACTCGGCGAGCGCGCGCAAACTGCGATCGTTTGCGGCGTCGAGGTCCGCTTTAAGCTTCTCATATTCAGCGGCGGAAATCGTTATGAGTTCATCGCCAGCGCCTTGCGCTTCATTCGCGAAGGCGTCGACGTTTTCTTCAATAATTGGAGACTTTTCTTTCGATTGGTCTTGCATATAATTCCTCCGGCGTTTCCCAAAAGGCTCGCCGTTTTAAAAGTTGTAAACAGATTAGTTATTGACTATCTACTATGATAGTTGCCATTGTGAAGTATTTCTTTTGAAAAACTCAACAAACTGGCGCTGCCCACTGCCTCAACATTGTTTCATCATTTGTTCGCCTGCCGACTCCTTCCCCAAGACGCAATGCGCCTTTATCGCCAAAGCGTCAAAGAAATTATTCGGCGAACCGTATGTTACTTATTGTCTTTATTGCTTTTGCTTTCTTTGTCGCCTTTATCGTCTTCGTCGTCGGCTGGTTCGGGATTCTTTCTCTCGGGGAAGAAATCCTTAAGAAACTCTTTAAGAGTAGCGCCAAAGGACTTGCGTTCTTTCAGCACAGAGTCTCCTTCATATTCAGCCAACTTACGCAGGATCTCTTCATGTTCAGGCTTGATCTTTGTCGGAACTTCAATGAACACTTGGATCAAAAGGTCGCCCGTCAGATTGCGGCGCGGAGTCGGCATACCTCGCCCTTTGAGACGGATGATCTCGCCGTTTTGCGTTCCTGCCGCAATGGTGATCTTCTCAACGCCGTCAAGGGTCGGAACCTCGATCTCGGCGCCAAGCGCCGCTTGGGCGTAACCGATTGGAATCTGACAAATAAGGTCTTGACCTTCGCGTCGGAAGAGCGGATGCTTCTTAATCTGAATGAAGACGTAACAATCTCCTGGAGGTCCTCCATTTGGACTGCGCCCGCCTTCACCCTGAACGCGGAGTCGAACGCCGCTGTCAACGCCCGCCGGAACGCGTACTTCAAGCGTAACGTCTTCGACAACCACGCCGTCGCCGCGGCAATCAAAACATGGTTCGGCGATGACCGTTCCACGACCGCCGCATTTCGGGCACGTCGTTTGAATCGAAAAAATACCGGTCGATTGCTGAACGCGGCCGCGACCGCCGCAAAACTTACACACTTCCGGCGATGTGCCCGGCTTCGCGCCCGACCCGCTGCATGTCTTACAGACTTCGTGGCGTCGGAAATTAATCTCTTTGGTAACGCCCTTAGCGGCCTCGTGAAGATCAAGCGTAACGCCGCAACGAACGTCCGCGCCGGGACGAACGCCCGACGAACGAACGCCGCCCCCGAAAAAATCGCCGAAAAGGTCGCCAAAAGCGCCAAAAATATCGCTGACGTCGTGGAAACCGCCGCCCCCGAGGTTGCGTTCTAGGCCGGCTTTTCCGTAGCGGTCGTAGATATCTCTTTTCTCAGGGTCTTTAAGAACTTCATACGCTTCAGCGCATAACTTAAATTTTTTGACGGCCTCCTCGTTTCCCGGGTTAAGGTCGGGATGATACTTTCTCGCCGCCTTGCGGCACGCGGCCGCAATATCGTCGGCAGAAGCCGAACGATCAACTCCCAGTACTTCGTAATAATCGACTTTTTCAGTCATTGGCGTCCTTTCAAACGCTGCTGCTCGCTCGGTTCAAACGCGTTTCGAAACCGCGAGCCTCTTAATCTGTCGACGTCCTAAAGAAGGACGCGATATGCTGATTGTGTAAAGCCGCGCGCTCATTTTCACAAACGCGCGCCTGATTCTGAAAAAAACAGATTCGCCCAACTAGACGAGCGAATCTGAAGCGTTCCCAACTCGTTAGGTTGGGCTTTAACTACATAACTAAACGGCTAGTTGCAGAGCGTCGAGCTCGATCAACGAACGGCGTCGCTGATTTCCTTGTCTTTTTTGACGTCGGTTACGAGCGTCTCGGTCGTGAGCATGAGGCCGGCGACGCTGGCGGCATGAGACAACGTGGCGCGGACGACCTTCAATGGGTCAATGACGCCGGCTTCATACATATCTTCATACTTGCCAGTCGCGGCGTTGTAGCCGATCGAGCCTTCTTTTTGCGCGACTTCATCGACGACAACCATGCCGTCTGCGCCGCTGTTCTCGACGATTTGGCACAGAGGAGCCGAAAGAGCGCGAATGAGGACGTCGAAACCAATCTTTTCGTCGCCTCGAGCGTCTTTGCGCGCTTTTTCAACGGCTGGCTTACAACGAAGCAGAGAAACGCCGCCGCCCGGCAGAATACCTTCTTCCGCTGCGGCGCGAGTAGCGTGCAGCGCGTCGTCAACGCGGTCTTTCTTTTGCTTCATTTCCGCTTCGGTATGCGCGCCAACTTGAATGATCGCGACGCCGCCGGACAGTTTCGCCAAGCGCTCTTGATACTTTTCACGATCATATTGGCTGTCCGTTTCATCGATCATACGGCGCAGGAGATCGGTACGCGCCTTGATAGCGTCCCTATCGCCCTTGCCGTCGATGATGACGGTCGTGTCCTTATCGACGTTAATTTGTTTCGCTTGACCGAGTTGACTCAGTTCGACGCTGTCCAACTTGATACCAAGATCTTCGCTGATGACTTGCGCGCCGGTGAGAATCGCAATATCCTGCAGCATCGCCTTGCGACGATCGCCAAAACCAGGCGCCTTGACCGCGCACACGTCGAGCACGCCGCGAAGCTTATTGAGGACGAGCATCGTCAAAGCTTCGGTATCGACGTCTTCAGCAATGATGAAGAGCTGCTTGCCCGCGCTCGTAACTTTTTCAAGAAGCGGAACCAGGTTGCGGATATTCGAAATCTTCTTTTCATAAAGAAGAATGTACGCGTCTTCCAACGTGCATTTCATTTCCGCCATATCGTTGATGAAGTATGGAGACAAATAACCTTTGTCAAATTGCATACCTTCAACAACTTCGTAGGTCGTTTCGGCCGTCTTGCCTTCTTCGACGGTAATGACGCCGTCGTTGCCGACAGCTTCCATAGCGTCGGCGATTAAGTTGCCGATCTCGCGATCGTTGTTCGCGCTGATCATACCGACATTTGCGATTTCTTCTTTGGTCGTAACCGGTTTGGCGTTCTTTTGGAGCTCGCCGATCGCGACGTCGCACGCGCGGTCGATACCGCGGCGAATCGCCGTAGGATTGCTGCCCGCCGTTACGTTGCGAAGACCTTCGCTGTAAATCGCGCGCGCCAAAACGGTCGCGGTTGTCGTGCCGTCGCCAACCGTGTCGTTCGTTTTCGAAGCCACTTCGTTGACCAACTTGGCGCCCATATTTTCAAAGGGGTCGTCAAGTTCAACTTCTTTACTGACGGTAACGCCGTCTTTGGTAACTTTTGGACCGCCGTAAGCTTTGCTCAAAACGACGTTGCGGCCGGTGGGTCCGAGCGTTACCGCAACAACGTCCGCTAACGTATTGACGCCGTCAAGCATCTTGCGTCGCGCTGCGTCGTCAAATATTAGTTGCTTTGCCATAGAATATCGTCCTTATATGGTATTAAAAGAAGGAAGGCAAAGAGCGATTCGCTCCTAAGTCGCCTCGTCGCTTCTAGATATATTGAAAGGGGAAAAAAGCCCTTGCGCCCACGAAAAGAAAGATTCGTGAGAATGGCAAGCGAGAGCCTGCCGCTAACGCAGGCGCAAGGGAACGGTCGGCGATCACGCGGCCTTAACGACTTTCGCAAGGACGTCGCCTTCGCGAAGGATCTTATATTCAACGCCGTCGACTTCAACGTCGGAGCCGGAATACTTGCCGTAGATGACTTCGTCGCCGACGGCAACGCTCATTTCAGCGACTTTACCGCTGTCGAGCAGACGGCCGGGGCCTGCGGCAACAACAGTTCCGCGCTGCGGCTTTTCTTTTGCGCTATCGGGCAGGAAAACTCCGCCGGCGGTTTTTTCTTCGGCGCTCAACGGTTCAACAACAAGACGATCTTCCAACGGTTTCAGGTTCAAGGTTTTCTTAGCAGACATTTATGTCCTTTCAATATACACAAATTACGTTTATTTCTATTGGTTAATACCGCGCCGGCAGACGAGCCGACGCGATCAAAGTGCGTTACAAGACAGGCGAGCGGATTAGAAACCGCCCATGCCGCCCATACCTCCCATGCCGCCCATTCCATTCGGATCGGCAGGCGCCGCGGGCTCTTCCTTCGGGATTTCCGTGAGGAGGCACGACGTGGTGAGCAGGAGCGCGGCTACGCTAGCCGCGTTTTGGAGCGCGGTGCGGACAACCTTCGCGGGGTCGATTACGCCAGCTTCGACAAGGTCGCAATAGGCGTCTTTATCGGCGTCGTAACCATCGTTCTTGCCTTTCATTTGTCGAACGCGATTGACAACGACGGAACCTTCAATGCCCGCGTTCTTCGCAATTTCACGAATGGGAGCTTCAAGAGCGCGTTTGACGATTTGGGCGCCGTATGTTTCGTCTTCAACGGCCCCCTTAAAACCTTCAAGAGCGTCTGCGCCGCGGAGCAAGATCACGCCGCCGCCAGGAACAACGCCCTCTTCGAGCGCGGCTTTGGTCGCGGCCTGAGCGTCTTCATACAGATACTTGCGTTCTTTCAATTCAGATTCGGTCGCCGCGCCGACATTGATACGAGCGACGCCGCCAGCCAATTTCGCGAGACGTTCTTCCAGCTTTTCCTTGTCGTAGGAGCTCGTCGTCGTTTCGATCTCAGAGCGAATCTGCTGAGTGCGAGCGTCGATATCTTCCTTCTTACCGCCGCCCCCGACGATCGTCGTATTATCGCCGGTAACGACAACCTTCTTCGCCTTGCCGAGGTCGGCAAGTTGAACGGCGTCAAGCTGAACGCCAAGATCTTTGTAAACGGCAGTCGCGCCCGTCAACACGGCGATATCGCCAAGCATTGCCTTGCGGCGGTCGCCATAACCCGGCGCCTTGACCGCGCAGACTTGCAAGACGCCACGCAGCTTGTTGACAACTAAGGTGGCCAACGCTTCCCCTTCGATATCTTCTGCGACGATGAGGAGCGGTCGGCTCTGTTTGCTGATTTGTTCGAGAAGAGGCACTAAAGACTTTGCAGTCGAGATCTTTTCTTCAAAAACGAGAACAAGCGCGTTTTCCAATTCGACCTTTTGATCGTCGGCGTTCGTAACAAAATGAGGCGAGAGATAACCGCGATCAAACTGCATACCCTCGACGACGTCGACATACGTCTCGAACTGCTTGCCTTCTTCGACCGTGATAACGCCATTTTTACCGACTTTAAGAAAAGCGTCGGCGAGAACTTGCCCGATCTTCGAATCGTTGTTGCCGGCGATCGACGCTACTTGCGCAATTTCTTTTCGGCTTTTTTCGCTGACAGGAGTCGCTTGCTCGTCAATATATTCGCCAACGATCGAGGCGGCTTTTTGGATTCCTCGAGAAAGAGCCATTGGATCGGCGCCCGCGGCAACCATCTTTAAGCCTTCGAGGTAGATCGCTTCTGCAAGAACCGTAGCGGTCGTCGTGCCGTCGCCTGTCTCTTGATTAGTTTTAGAAGCGGCTTGCTTGACCAGTTGCGCGCCCAGATTTTCTTCCGGGTCCTCAAGCGTAATGTCTTCAGCGACCGTAACGCCGTCCTTTGTAACTTTGGGAGCGCCCCAACCCTTATCCAAAACAACGTTTCGACCGCGAGGGCCCAAGGTGCTTTTAACAGCGCGAGCCAACTTTACGACGCCATCAGCTATCGGGCGACGCGCGTCGTCATCGAAAGACATCTTCTTTGCCACAGTGGTATACTCCTTATCCATTAATAAACTTGTTATCTTTGCGGGAACGCTGAACGACGCCGAAACGAACCGACGTTAAGTTTCACGCGTCTCCATGCGCTTTGTACTTTATGTAGCAAACTAAGCGCCAAAAACATATCTCTGACGATTTATTTCCGTTTTTTTATTTTTTTGAATAGAAAACACGCCGTTTTTCAACATTTTATGAGAAATTAGGGAAAAAAAGAAAAATAAACAAACTTATCGGCGAAAAATTTTTTCTTTCGTCGTTTCGGCGTCAATCTGGCAGGCGACTACAATTCCTAACGGAGCGCCAATAAAAAAAGCGCCGCGTTCTTATACGGCGCCTCTAAATACTCTATGAGAGACAACAATCACGGTTCATAATCCGAGGAATAATCGTCAAACGAAGACACATAACCAGGCTCTTGCGCGCGAATTTTCTCCTGTTCATACGCGTCGATAATCGCGCGGTGAATCACGTCGCGCGCCGACGCGTTGATCGGATGAACAATGTCGACGTACAGCTTGTAGGGAGGCGTGTTCGAATAATTGTTAAGACGTCTTAAGTCGCACCCGCACTGAGAGCAGTAGTTCGACCCAACGCTGTTTTTCTGACGGCAACCGGGACACCGAATCGTCAGTTTACGGCTCGGCATCGCAACAAAATACCCTTGGCTTCCTTCTAATATCTTGAGATCGCGAACAACAAATGCATTATCAAAAGCTAAAGTACAAAATGCGCGAAGACGTTGACGGGATTCGTCCCCGTCGATTAGTTTAACTCGTATCTCGGTTATTCTCATTTGTAGTAATCTCTCTCAGAGTTTAAGGAGACCGTCAGCTCTCCTTCAACAAACGCTTATACGGAGTCTCTCAACTCAAAGCGTTTTAACCACATAAACGAGATCGCCGGCGACTGAGCCTGGGGATTTGGGTAACAAACGACTTGCGCGTATCGCCGAAAGTTCGTCTGGGTAAACGGCAAAAAACGCCGTGCCGCTCCCGCTCATCTGAACGCCAAGCGCGCCAGTAGAGAGTAAGAGTTTCCGACGTCGTTCAAAACCGTTCCAAAGGTCAGCCGCAGGCTGTTCCAAACGATTGAACAAATTTTCCGCGATTATTTTTGCGGCAGTCGAACGTTCGTTTGACGTGTCAGCAAGCTCACACGCATGAGAAACGCGCTTGCAAAACTCATCGAGCGACTTCTTTTCCTCCCCGCCCGCAGTAGAAGCATAACGCTCATATACGGCAGGCGTGGAAAGACCTTCTTGAGGTTTCAAAAGAACGAGCGACAAACTAGGCGTCTCAAACGGCTCCACCAATTCGCCGCGTCCTCGACCGATCGAGCCTCCCTCCTCTAAGAAAAGCGCGACGTCGCTCCCTACGCGTCCGGCAATCTGCTGGAGACGCTCCTTGGATAGGCGCGTCTCTGCTGCCATGTTAAACACCGCTAAGCTGGCTGCGGCGTCGGTCGAACCGCCCCCTAAACCAGATTTTGTTGGAATTTTTTTGTATAAACGGCATTTTATGCCGGAAAAATTTGCGCAGCCGCTATATTCAGAAAAAAACGCAAGGTAAGCTTTTGCGACCAAATTTCGCTCGTCACAAGGGATTTCAGGCGCTAAATTTCCCTCCTCGTCGTAACATTCGAGGCGCAGACCCGGCGTCGACGTTCGTTCAAATTCAAGTCGATCATAAAGATCCATCTGTGAAACGACCGTCTCAATTTCGTGGAATCCGTCTGGACGCTTGCCCAAAATCTCAAAAAATAAATTTATCTTAGCGGGCGCCCAAACGCGCCAACGTCGCCCTTCTTCGATCACTTCTATTTTCATACGGCACAATTAAGATTTCGAAGATTCTTTACGAAAGAACTGAACTAACGCATAGACAGCAACACTCAACTCAACAAGAACCGCCAGTGTCGCAATAACGAACGCGGGTATTAATCCAAACGCCTTCAAAAAGATAAAAAAAAGCACCGTCAGCTCCTTTTCCAATCTACGCTAGTGGAATCTCTGCGTCGACTATCTTACGGACAACAGCAAGATTATTGGGCAAAAAATCGGGATCGTCGAGCAAGTCGACCAGCGCCCGCCACTCAAATCCAGCGACCTCTCGAGGCTGAACGACTATCTCAAGCGCGTCGGGATCTCGTTCTTTCGTCTCCGCGCTGTACCAGTAGAGCGGCACGCCTGTCGGAGTTTGCCATTCCGTGAGAAAGCGAACGACCCGAACCTCAATCCCTACTTCTTCCCGAAATTCTCGGCAAAGGGCCTCGACCGGGCTCTCGTCCAACTCGACTCCGCCCCCTGGAAAACAAAGCGCCCCAGGAGCCGCTACAAATTCCGAGCGTCGTATCACAAGCGTTTCCATGCGGGAAAAATCTATCTTTTGCCCCGGCAGAAGAGAAAATGGAGGACGAGGAACAATCGCTACGACCCCCAAGCGCCTAGCGTTCGCGCGAACGTCGTCAGTCATGAGCGTCCGACTTCCTCGCGTTAAGCAGATAATAACGCAAAAGCCAAGCGATAAAAAGACCTGCCGCTATGCCAAGAACATTTTGCACCATGTCCTGCCATTCGCAAAAACGACCTGTGAAATTTTGAAGCAGTTCCGAGCCTATTCCCCAAAGCGCAAGGAGAAAGAACCATACTATGGAGCTCCAACGCCGACGAGCCAAGCCGACAAGACCGCCAAGCACGACAAAAGCGAGAAAATGAATGACGCTGAACACATAACGCGCAGGAGGCGGCACCGGCGGAATGGGATGCAGGAGCATATACGCTAAATAGACAAAATAGCACAACGCGCAGATTATCGCGGCTTTGCGCGTACGTTCATGCCAATCGGGACCTGTCAACGTTTTTCTCCACAACACATACAACTTGCTCCAAACGGTTGCGTTAATTGTAACGCTAAATAACTCGAGCGCCAGACGTCGAAATAAAATTTGCAAATCGACCTGGAACGAAGAAATGAAATTCTCTATACTTCACGGCGGCGCATTTTGAGTTCGCTCGTCCACACGGGACCCGTGCAGCTCGCTATTTTGGATCAATCACGAAAACAAGGAATTCAAAACAATGCAAGGAACGTTTGTCAACTGCTTACTCTCCGCTATAGTCGGCGTTATCGCCGCCGCCGGAACGACGTGGTATTTGGCGGAACATTCCGCGCCGGAAGAAAACGCCCCTACTAATCTCGTTGAATCGGAACAAGCCGCTGTCAAGGAAGTCAAGGAACTCGTTGTCGACTCGCTCATCGTCAACGACAGCATCCTTCTCGTCGACCCAGAAACTCAAACGGCGACTCTTGAAATAAAAGACGGTTCGCTCTTTGCCCAAAATGGTCTATACGCCGAAAAAGTCGGCGCGATGCGAGTGCTGGCGCAAAAGCTGCAGTCCACTCCAGAAGACCCCGTCGATATGTCGAGTCCCGTCTTTGGGGAACTCGCCATCAATGAAGACGGCGGCGCGTACCTAGCGTTGCTTAGTCCGAGAGAAAGCCACGCTGTTACCTTTGGATTCGACAGAAACGAGAAAGGATGCGTGCTCTCGAAAAATAACGACGATGATTCGCTGATCGCACAAGCCGTCTTTCTCAGACCGTCGGCAAGCGCCACTGCACAGCCGGAGCCGGAACCTGCCCAAGCAGGCGCTGCGGAAAAGACGCCGGATATGACCGCTGCAGACGTCGCCGCTGAAAATACTACGGCGGCGCCTGTGCAATAACGAACGCGTCTGCTCTTTTCGATCTTAATCCTCGTTAAATAATCAAGGCTGTTCGCTCGTGTCCTCAAAACGCCGTACGTTTGACGCGCTAAGCGTCCTCTTTGCGATCCTGGCGACCGCAGGCGTCGGCACACGCGCTCTTACCGCCCAAGAACCCTCCGCATACTTTCCTGGCGCCTCTCTTCTGCCAGACTCCGTCTTAATGCAATGTCTCGACGTCGACAATGCGCTCGAACTACCTGCCGACCAACCAATCTTTCGCGCAGCCGACCTTTCAATACTTCCGATTTCGCCCTATCGAGGCAGAATCTTCGGCTACAGTCTTGGCGCGTGGGGAACACAAGAATCTCAAGGCCGCTCCGTCGACACGGGCGGTTTCGACGTCGGCGCCTTTGGGGGCGCTCTAGGTCAAGATTGGACGTTGACAGACTTTTTCATCTGGGGGTACGGCGTCCAAGCGGCTCAAACGACGCTCGACGCCAAAAATTCAGGTTCGTACGACTCTACGATCAATTCTGTCGCGGGCTTTCTCCGCATGAGCGTTTTTGACGCTCTTTGGCACATCGATTTGCTTTACGGAGGCGCGAGAAACTCGGTGCGTCAGACGCAAATTGCCTCTGGTTTCGGCGGAAAATTTTCCTCGACGCAGTGGTTCTTCGAGTCGGAATTTGGCGCTAGGATAGACAAGGGGTACACGCGCGTAGAACCGCGCCTCAATTTAAGAATTCTCAGCTTAATCGAGCCGAAAGCTGCAGAAGATTTTGTCGTTTGGAACGTCAGACCCCAAGATTTTTCCGAAGCGTCCTACCGCACAAAACTGGGAAGCCGGTTCAGTTGGGAATACGCAACCGGATTTGGCGTCCTCAAACCCTACATCACCGTCGATTGGTCGCACGAATTTGGATCGCGATATATCTATACCATCGGCGATCAGGCGCCTATCCCCATCGCGTATCGACAGGGCAAGCACAAAATGGCGCGCGATAAGCTCGGCCTTGGAGGAGGGCTCGATTACGCGCTGCGCGATTCCTTTGACGTCTATATAAGGTACGACGTCGAAGTCGCTAAAGAATACGCCGACCATCTTTTCTTTGCAGGTTTCAATAAGAAATTCTAAGTCTGCAAATCATTTTGCACGTTAATTCAGTTAATATAAGCAAGACGCGCAAACTTTTCTTCCGGCGCCGCTTTTGTCTCTAGTCGGAAAAATTTTTTTGAGTCCTAGCCTAAAGGCCGATAAAAATTCTGTTGTTCCCGGAATATTTACCCAGTATAATCGACCTCGTCCTAAGACGGTTATCGTCAGGACGCGTCGAAGGGGCGCCGACCAAAGAAACTAGCCATGACGCAAACGACTCAATTAACCCAAGCGAAATATGACGCCGCGTCAAAACGTATCGAATCGCAGCACGATCAGCTTCTTATGAAACTCGACGAACTCGACAAGCAAATCGAGGCGGTTTTGACCCAGTGGGCGCCTTCCGGCGCTTCAGTCGCGCCGAACAGCAACCTGGCGAAATAATAGTTTACTCACGTCGGCCAATCAGGGCGTTTCTCTTCACGCTTTTTATCACACCCGCCCTGATAAGAGTATCGACGCGCACATGAAAAAACACACCAATTCTATCGTAAAATTTCTGGCGTTCGCTTTTGCCCTGACGACCGCGTTCTTCTTCTCGACCGCTCAAGCCGCCGACGGGCTCAAGCTTATGACCTACAACGTCCGGCACGGAAGCGGACTCGATAACAAAACCGACTACGCGAGAACGTGCGGCGTCATTAACGGAGAAGCGCCCGACGTCATTGCGCTTCAAGAAATCGACTGCAAGACGAAGCGTTCTGACGGCGCTGACGTTCTTGAAGAATTCTCCAAGCTGACGGGGATGCATCCGACCTTCGGCGCCTCGATCGATTTCCAAGGCGGACAATATGGAAACGGCGTCCTCTCAAAAGAAAAGCCAATCTCCGTCAACTGCTGTCCTCTTCCCGGTTCGGAGGAAAAACGGTCCGTGCTGATCGTCGAATTTGAAAAATACGTCTTCTGCTCCACCCACTGGTCGTTGACAGAAAAAGACAGAGACGCCTCGGTCGCAGTCGTTACGGAAAAAATGAAAGAGCAAAAGAAGCCCGTCTTCCTGTGCGGCGACTTCAACGCGCAATTAAAAGAAAACTCGATGAAGACGCTCCAAAAAGATTGGACGCTGCTCAACGCCGAAGACGCAGCCTTCCCCGCAGACAAGCCGAAAATCCTCATCGACTATATATGCGCCGCCGATCCTGCCGGAAATATTTCGAACGACGATTGGAAAGCAAGCGTAAAAGAAGCATATGTCGTCGATGAAAAAGTCGCCTCCGACCATCGACCGGTCGTCGTCGTCATTGACGACGCCCTGCTCCAATAGCGCCAAAAGCAGAAGACCGCATTGCCGACGCTCTCGGAACGACAATGCGGTCTTATTGCTGCAGCTCTTATGCCAAACGATTCTTATTTCGCGCGAATCGTGCAGAACATCACGCCGTGTCTCGGAAGCGTCCCGCAGAACTCAATCTTTCCGTCCTTCCCAGCAGGCATATCGGTCGTCGTCGTTTCCGGAGCGCGGTTCGCTATCTCTACATACCCCGGACGCAGCTTGCTGTAATACAACTCGCGCACTTTGGGATCGACTAACGCCCCGTCCAAGCAGCCACTGTCGGGCGACCAATGGAACGCGTCGTTCGAAATTTGATATTTCTCCCTATCTTCCAGCCATTTGCAGAAGAAATTATCGGCGTCGCTAATCGTCATTACGGAAAACTCGAGCGTCTGATCTTTCCAAAACGGCGCGTCGATCGTAAAGGCCAAGTCGGCGGTCTCGTCGTAATCTAAGTCGAATTTGAAATTATACGCCACAAGGTAAAGCGTGTCCGTCTCCTCGTCAAATCCGGCAACCGCGTCGCAGTCGACGCCTTCTGCAAGCGCTTTTTCAGACGTCATGCCGAGAAGTTTCGCGTTCTTAAAGTTCACAAGTTGTTCGGCAACCCGGTACGCAATGAGAGGATAGCCGCTGTAAGGACCGGCGCTCGAATAGCTCCACGCGCTGAAATAATCGATATCGTTATCGACAAGAATCTTGAACGTGCGCGCGTCGTAACTCGCTTGATACGTCTGACCGACAATCCGATGAATGAGATCGTCGTCGTCGACGCCCATGCTGCCGTCTAGAATACGTCCTTCGTCTATTCCATAACGCAAGTCGTTCAGCCCGAGCGATTCCGCGCGCTCGCGAATGCGTTCGACCGTCTGCGCTAGGGTCAGTCCATGCGGCTTGTCAGGCTTATCGTCGTAGAAAGAACATGCGAAATATTTAATTGGAATCGGTTCGCCCGTCTTAGCGTTTTTATCTTTGGCGCAGTGATCGAGAAAATCGCGTTCGTCCCAAAGACCTTCGGTACACGCCATCGCATGCGCGCCAATATAGATATCGTCCCCAAGAACGTCAGTGAGCGCCGCGGCTGAATAGTCGTACAACTTGAAAAACGCGTCTCGACTCCCCTCGGGCGTCTTCGCCTTATCGTGGAACCAACTCGCATTTTCAAATTCGACTAAAACGCCCCAACCCCAAGAGAGAACTTCCTCGAGCCCAAACTCTTTCACAAGCTCCTCGGCCATCGCGTGAATATAGTTGTAATAGACATCGTAATCGTCCGGAGGAAGCGCGTCTACGCTAAACCCGTCGATCACCGTCTCTTTCGAGAACTTGTCCGGAACGCTCAGCTTGATAAGCGGTTTCGCATTGAGGTTCAACACGTCGTGACAAGCGCGAAGAAGGGGCGCAAAATCGTAATCGTCAACGACGTCCGTATTCTTAGGATCAACAAACAGGTCGCGCGTTTCGTTGCCGCCCGTCGCCTGCATGAACTGAATAGATTCCACAAACTTCGTCAGATCCGCGCCTTCGTCCTTGCCGGGCTTCCAGTTCTGAAACTGCCAAATATTAATCGTCGAGACCTTGTTGCCAATAATCTTACCGCGCTGCGACGCGTCGATACGAAAACTCGCCGACGAAGGGCTCGCTGCAAACGCAGTCCCTGCCGCGCATAACAGGGCAAGCGCGCATAAACTCGTTTTCAATAGGTTCATGATAATTCCTTTATCTGCTGTGCGTTCAATGGAGAACTATCCGTCGCTTAACGCAAACGGCGGACAGCCTCGCCTCTCCATTATACAAAAACGAGCCGACTTTGGAAATAAAATTCCAAAATCGACTCGTTAGCGTTCAACGTCGAGAATAAAAGAGCGTTCAGTCGAGTTTATCCTGTTCGACCGTCATGCGGAACGACCACTTGTCGAAGTAGATATTTCCGCCGGTCCATTCCATTTCGCCCCTTTGGAAATCGACCGGTTCGCTGCGAAAAGACGTCTTTTCAGGAGTAAACTGGCAGCCGATATTATCGTTGACGATAAGGCGGTATTGATCGAGAGCGCTCTTATAGATATTGCGAGTCAGCGGATCGTCGCTTGTCATAAGGCCGTACGACATATCGACCGGAACCCAGCCGACCCCTTCGTAATAGACCTCGCCCCAGTCGTGCATACCGCAGACGCCGTTTGCGTTCATTACCCAACCGCTCTGCCATTTCGCCGGGACGCCTTTGCAGCGCAGCGCCGAAACGAGCGTAAGGGTCAACATACCGCAATCGCCATGACCTTCGCGAATGACATACTCGGGGATACAGAACATCGTGCCGTATTCGTTGGAAGAAGCCCACGGGAAACGTTCGTCGATGGCGTCAAACAATTTCGAGACAATTTTGACCGGGTTCGTCTCGTCGCCAACGATCTCGTCCGTCCACGCCTTCATCGCGTCCGTCTTAATCATGTGCGGAAGGTATTCGGAGGTATATTCTTTATAGACGTCGCTGTTGACGTCGTACGGCTTTACCGTCTTTTCAAGGTATTCTTGAGAATAATACTGCGCGTAGGAAGTCGTTTGGAAAGAGAATTCGAAGACAGTCTCTTCATCCTCAACGGCCGTCTTTTCCAAATAGACGCAGCGCTGCATATCTTCTTTGGGAGCAATTTTGCAGACGTCGGCGTTGTGAGAGAGCAGCTTGACGTCCTGTTGACGAGCGCGCGACTCGCGCGGGAACGGCGCCCAATAGCGAATCGTCTCGCCTGCCGGAACGGCGTTAGCGGGAACTTTCGCGACGCCGCGGAAGACGTTCTTTTGACCAAGCGTCAATTTGCCCTGCCCGTCGGACGTCTCAATCATTTCCGCGCAGTTGTTCAAGCGAGATTCGGACGTTCCAGAAGGACGCGTCGCGCGAATCTCAGGCGCAAGACGTTCGAGGTTGTTGACCGCAAGTTTGAAATACCAACGCGCCCCGTCGATCGGACGCATTTCCAAGTAACGTTTCGATTCCCAGTCGCGCATCTGAGCGTCGCTGCTGTCGTACCCGCGCTTTTCAAGGTCCGCTTTGACTTCCGATTCAGATAGAGGAAATTCGAGCTTGATGCGCCGCATCAATTCGTAATACCACTCCTTTTGCGTCTGTTCGGCGCCGGATACGTCAAGCGCGTCGAGCGCAGACGCCGCGTCTGAAAAACGGCTCGCTTCAATAGCGTCGCGAATCTCCCCTTCCCAGCCATATTGTTGTGCAAAACCCAACTGGCTCGACAAAACCAAAGCCAAAATTCCAACAACCCAGAGACTGAGTCGAGCTGCATTTTTCCGTTGCATCGTCGTTCCTTTGATAACATGAGGGAAAAGCCCGAGCTTAGTCGAGCGTTTAGCGTCAAGGAATATGCGCGCCGCCAAGGGAACGCATAATTCTCCAGAGAGTATACACGACAGAAAATCATTATGCAAGCAAGTAAAGAAAATATGCTTCACAATTAAGGGAAGTTCTCAAAACTTCCAGCATTTTTCCCAAAATTGGTCGCCAAAGTCTATACCAATATCATTTTTATGATATAACATATTGAAATAATTTAAGTTACCAACAATCAGAGGTTCAAAAAT
>JAQVHZ010000056.1 GCA_028695965.1 Thermoguttaceae bacterium
TCGCTGACGTTACTTTTCCAGAACCGCTCCCTGCTGATTCGCCGTTGTGGGATTTCGAAAACGTAATTATTACTCCACATATCGCAGGTCAAATCGGTCGGCGTTTTTACGATATCTGCGACATATATTGCGAGAATGTTAGACGTTTTCGAGCGGGCGAGCCTTTAATCAACAACCTATCGCCTCAAGGAAAAGTCTGGGGCTTTCCTTTGAGGGATGCGACGACGCCCTTGTGGATCGATGTAAAAAAGATCTATTCAACACGCCGCCCTCTTAATCGAGAGAAATACGACTTCAGCAACTTCTGACACGGTTGTTGACGGTATGTTGACCGCCAAGAACTATTTGCAGTAATCTCGGCGGACAACTTATCTTTCATTTGAAGAAACAAAATTTCTCAACTTCTAGCGTAAGATTCATTCCCTTAGAATTTCCTCCAATCGAAACAGCGCGAATTTTCGATGGGTCAAAACTATCAGGCGTTCCGCCATAAGCGTTTAAAGACTCATAAGACACAACAATAAACTGTTTATTTCCATCCGTTTTCATAACTCCGGAAGCAGTAAAATAGTATTCGCCCTTTTCATTGTGGAAAAAAACGCGAACGACGCCGTCTGGAACGTTAGATGAAGCCTTTGCTGCAAACGCAACGCCTTTAAATTGTGAAAGTTTATAATTTTCAACATTTCCGTCCCTATCGGCAACGTTTAGATAAGACACGCCGTCCGAAGAAGTCTCAATCGGTAATTTGAAAACGGGGTACGCCCACTTGTCGCCTTCGTCAAATTCTATATCAAACCCCCAGTAGTTCGGTTTTTCCAAATCAGTTTTAAATTCGTAGCGATGGTTTTTAGACGCGCTTTTACGCCATTTGGACAGTTCTGACAAATCAACAGAAACAATTGACGTTACAGCGCTTTCGAAGCTCTTTTCTGTAATAGAACGCGCCATCTTGAACGACAAAATCCCTTCGTCTCCAACTTGAAATTGCAAAGTTGGCGCATTAAATGGCGAAATACTCGTAACGTCAAGTTCAAAGCCAAACTCAGCACAACCGCGAGCAGGCACACTGACTGTTTGCACAACATTTTTAATCACATTTTTTGCTTCAACAGTCTTGCCGTCTTCATCCGCGACAAACGCTTTTACACTGATAGGGAAATCCTTCGCTTCTTCGTCAAAATTGTAAACGGCTATCTTTCCTCTAAAAGTATCCAAGTCAGAATTAATTATCGAGTATCCCCCGCCATTCACAGTCACTTGTTCAGGATCGTACGCATACCGCAGCGCAACTGAAAAATTTCGACGAGGATCTGCTCCGTGTTTAATGTTTGCAGCATGACGAAGGCGTCTTGCTTTATCAACTTCGTTTGCTTCTCGCAACGAAAGTTCAACGTTGTCAGTAAACCCCACAAATAGGAAACCGTCCGAATAATCAACTGAATTGTCAGTTCCAACATTCAGTCGCTCTCCTGTTGCACGTTCAACATATAAAGGCTTTACTGGCAGTTGAAGAGTACGACCAGGTTCGCGATTGCGCGAGTAGAGAACGGCAACTTTTTGCTCCGAAGTCGAATCAACAAAGACATATGAGCGTTCAACGCCGTCAATATCCCAACTTCCTATACAGTTTGCTCCACTCAATAGATAAATTGATCGCGCATAAGCGGCGCTTGACCTTAATGGAGCATTGTTGCGGTCGCACATACCAAAATTGTTATCGTTTTCTTCATAATAAACGTAGACAAACGGAAAGTATGCGTCTATACCTAGCGCTTTGTTCGCGACGCCCTTCTGAACGATATCAATTGCGCTTTCAAGATCCGCTTCTCTGTTCGGACGATTTGTTCCCTTTTTCCATGGTCTTCCGCATTCAGTAATCCATACGGGCTTCCATTCAGCTTTATTCTTAACCAGCCAATTATGATATCGCAAAGAGACATTTTCCATATCGTAGGCGCGACAATACGTATGGAAAGAAAAAATATCACAAGCGTCTAACATACCGTTATCAGCCAAGCAATCCATAAAATCATCGCGAAAAGAGGCAATGACGCCGCCGACTACAGGCGTGTCGACGCCTTGACGTTCCATCTCTTGAACAACCGCCTTCAAAACAGGAACATATTGGTCGGCGGGTAAATTGCCGCTAAATGAAACATCAGGTTCATTCCATACTTCAATAGAATTCCAATACTGTTCCCAATTCTTGCTTATAACGCCCCAACTATTGGCCGTTTTGATTAAATCTACAGGATAAGTCCCCACTCTTTCCATCCAAGTAGGAGAATTATGAAACAGTTCTAATACGGGCACGTCATACTTTTGAGCTGTTTTGCGGACAAATTCGGATTGACCATCACCCTCAAAGTCAAATACGCCTTTCTCCTTTTCGATCCTTCCCCAACTTACACGTTCACGGTAAGTTGCAATACCAATCCGTCTTGCGTTCCGAATAAGATCCTCGCGGGCTTGATTATCATGAACAAGCCAAGTTGAGGCGGCGTCAATTCCAAAAAAAGGATCTCGTTGACGCAGATCGTTTCTTTTCGACGCCTCCGTTGCCAGCAAAGCTTCGTTGGGACAATACGCAGGCTGTGAAGCGACTCCAAAGGTTTGACCCGTTTCAGGAAGTTCCAATTCAAAATAACCTTGCGGCAGGGTCGCCTCGATTAGCAAACGTTTACCTTCAACAACCCCCTCGCCTCGGCAAAAAAACTCTCCGTCTGTTGTTTTAAACTCAAAAGCAACGCTTTCAGAGCGACTCATATTTTCAGCGGAGTCTGCAAGATTGGCGTCAAACGCAAAAACACTTGTTTGATCAGGTTCGACCCAAAACTGCGCCACATCCACCGGCGTCCAACTTGCCACATTCAATACGACAATTCCTAATAAAGACAGTAAATCCATAAGTCATCTCCTCACAAATACTTGGACGATTCACAACCTCAAGCGCCGTTTTTAACAACTCATTCAATCTTTTACACGAACCAATATACAGTATAAAACAACACTATTAAAATAGCAAACTTATGTTGTGCGTTTCTTTTAAAAATCGTTAAGAAACGTGGAATCATCTTATTTCATGTGTTAGAATAAGTGGACGTACGCAAAAGTAATCCTATATAATTATTTTTCAAAAGCGTTTACAAACGTTTATCAAAGCTTTTATTGGAGATCGTCGATGACTAAAAAAGGCGCTTTGTTATCTTTTGGCTTACTTCTCACATTTGCATTATCATCAAGTCCGGATTCCCAAACATTTGCCCAAACCTCAACGATGCCAGAACGAGGGTTGTGTGCGCACAGAGGAGACCAGGCGCTCGGTCCGGAGAATACAATTCCAGCCCTTGTTGGCGCAATCAAAGCAGGAGCTCAACAAGTTGAGCTGGACGTCCAAAAAACTAAAGACGGCAAACTTGTGCTCATGCACGACTTAACGGTTGACCGCACCACAAATGGCAAAGGATTCGTCAAAGACTTGACATTCGATGAAATTCGCTCGCTTAAGGTTCTATCGAATCGACAATTTCCTTATGCAGAAATTAAAGTTCCAACATTCGAAGAAATGTTGGATTGTATGCCAAGAAACGTCTGGATCAACGTCCATGTCAAGCCGGGTGAAGGAATTGCAGAGGACGCCTTAAAAATCGTCATTGAAAAAGATAGACTTCATCAAGCCTTCTTTGCTGTCGGCGAGAAAGAAATGAACTCTTTGCGTTCAATTTGTCCGGAAGTAAAAATCTGCTGCATGGAACGTCAAGGAGAGACAGAAACATATATTCAGAATGCGATTAATTGGAAATGTGATTTTATTCAATTAAACGCTCCGTACACACAAGATCAAATTGCCGCCTTAAAGGACGCAGACATAACGATAAATTATTTTGGCACAAACGATCCTGAGAAAATCCGCCAACTTATCAAAGACGGCATTAATTTTCCCCTCGTCGATTATTTTTCGGACAGTTGGCGCGTCGCTCAAGAATTTGAAAATTTTAAGCTTAATCGAGTTGACGAGGAATATCTTAGCGCTGTCGACTCATTCCTTCCCCCACCCAAACTCGCTGCAAAGGGACTTTGCGCGCACCGAGGCGATCAAGGCATAGCGCCGGAAAATACCATTCCTGCTTTTGTTGCCGCAGCAAAGGCCGGGGCGCAACAAGTCGAGCTTGACGTTCAGCTTACAAAAGACGGTAAACTTGTAGTTATGCACGACTTGACGGTCGACCGAACTACTACTGGAACAGGGGTTGTTAAAGATCTTACTTTTGAACAAATTCGTTCGCTTGACGCGGGAGTCAAATATGACGCCAAATACACAGGTTTGCAAGTTCCAACTTTTGAAGAAGCGCTTGACTGTTTGCCCAGAAACATTTGGATCAATGTTCATGTCAAGCCCGGGGAGGGAGTTGCAGCGGAAGCAACAAAAGCGCTAATGGAAAAAGGTCGACTTGCTCAGTCGTTTATCGGTTGTGAGAATAAAAAAGACATTGACGAAGCCCGCGCCATATGTCCTGAAGTACAGATTGCTTTTTTGACAGGTAAAGTCAGTCAAGACATAATCGAAAATGTCATTTTATGGAACTGTCAATTCATTCAATTCACGGGATATACTAAGGAAGACGTCGTTGCACTGAAGGAGGCTGGAATCAAGATAAACTTTTTCGGAACTGACGATCCTGTAAAAATACAAAACCTTCTAAATGATGGCGTAGACTTCCCTCTTGTGGACTTCTTCACAAAAACTTGGTCGGCAATGGCGTCAATTGAGGGGTTAGAACCAAACACGCTTGACGCTAATTATTTGAAAGTTGTTGAAAAACAATAGTTTTACTCGGAAGTGGCAAAAAACCGTGTAGTTTTGGTTACTACACGGTTTTTATCTTTCTCCAACTCTTAGAAACGGGCTGTGTTATCAATTTACACAAAGGCGCACATAGTGGAAGAAAATCGGAGCTGCAAAACAAAGCGAGTCAATACGATCAAGAATCCCGCTGTGTCCTTCAACTAACTCCCCGTAATCTCCAACCCCTTGATCCCTTTTAATCGCGCTTATTGTCATGTTGCCAGCAAATCCCATTATTGAAATAATCACACCGCCCAAAGCCGCTTGTCGCCAATTATCAAAGGGTGTAAAATACAGGAGCGCCACCGCTACGAGAGTAGTCGTCAGCATACCAAGCACAACGCCCTCGGGCGTTTTATTAGAGTTAACCTTAGGCGCAATTTTATGTTTCGGAAAAGCCAACGACCAGAAATACTGTGCGACGTCATTAACTTGTGTAAGGATCACAAACACAAAAAGTAACGTCAAATTTGTGGAATTCATCTTTTTGTGAGGCGTGAAAGTTTTCAATTGCGCTTCAGGAGTCTCTTTGCCGCCGTCCTGTTGCTCTTTAACGCTCTCTTGAGGAGTCTCACGTTTTTCCAAAATATTCTCATGAGCAACAGCTCCGCCATCCTCCCTAGCGGCGGTTTGCAAATTGACAACCTCTTCGATTGGCTTGAGAACCTTATCCTCAATTCCAACAGCCTGAATCTCAGACGCACACAATGCAGTCTTCGTCGAATCATGAAGATCCATCGTCATGATTGCGGGAGCAAAACTCAGCGAGTAAACACAAATTAAAAGACCAACTTGTAGTTTTGCGATACGTTCAAGAAAGAACTTTGGATCGCCTGAAATAGCGATCGTTGCGGGAAGAATTAAAAATGCTAACGAGGGAATTAACACGGAATAGACATAGTAGACTTCAACATGAAAAACTTGTTCGAACCATTCTGGATCGACCCCAACCAAGACGAACTGTAAGGGCGTCAAAAGAAAAAATACGCCGACTAGGGTACGATGGTCTGCTGGGCGAGTGGGCGTAAGAGTCACATACTCTCGCAATGCCCAAAAAGACACTATTCCAAACAAAACCACCGTAGCAATAGTTCCCAAAAGAACGGCGCAGATGAGAGCGCCAAAAAGAAACCACCACGCGTAAACGCGAGAACGGCAAGAGGATAAAATGCCAGAATCAATTCCAGTTGAACGCTTGCTCAGATATATCACAACCACTGTTGCACATACCAAGAGCATCAAGACGCCACTAATTAAAAGAATAGTTCGATAATCCATAATAAGACGTCCTCGCCAACTGTTTCCTCAGCCTAGCAAGCTAAATATGCCTGACAAAAAAGCGACGTCGACTGGACGGCGCCGCTCCATTGTTCATTTTTTCAAATTACTTACGATTCTTACGCCACCAGTCCCTAAACGTGCCCGGAGACTGAGGAACAGCGCGTCCCCGCGTCCAACGTCCCAACAACCACGGATGCAAATTCTTGGGACAAAGAGGCGCAAGCTTCGTACCAAGCCTAACGCCAAACATCATTAGCTTGTATCGACATTTGGTCATCATGAAGACGGCATACGTCTTCCAGATCAATGCGTCAATCTTTGAATATGCGGGCGAGGCTGAACGTTTCTCAATAGATTTTGCCCGAAGCCGAACCAGCTGATGGGCCAAATCAATCTTTACAGGACAGACCTGTGAGCATGCGCCGCACAAAGTCGAAGCAAAGGGCAATTTACCGGCCTTCTCAATACCAAGCAATTGCGGCGTCAAAACTGCTCCAAGTGGACCCGGATAAACCCAGCCATATGCCCAACCGCCTACCTGACGATAAACCGGACAGTGCGTCATGCAAACGCCGCAACGAATACAACGCAATACGCCGCGTGTTTCAGGCGAAGCCAATGCATTGGTACGACCGTTATCGACAATAACGACATGCATCTCGCGCCCCTCAGTCGGGCCATTAAAAAAATGAGTGTACGACGTCAGTTTTTGACCTGTACCCATGCGAGGAAGCATATTCAAAAAGAGAGGCAGGTACTTTGCTTTGGGAATAATTTTCTCAATGCCGATTAAAGCAATGTGGACTTTTGGCGCGCTCGTCGACAATCCAATATTACCTTCATTTTCAACGAGACATAAAGAGCCTGTGTCTGCAATTCCAAAATTGGCGCCTGATACTCCCATGTCCGCATTGACAAACTCCTGGCGGAGACGGTCGTGGGCAATCCGTGTCAACTTTTCATGCTCGGCCGTGTACGGAACGCCCAGTTTTTCCTCAAATTTGCGGCCAATTTCCTCTGCGCTCAAGTGCGTCGCCGGCGTAACAATATGAGTTGGACGCTGGTCAAGCAATTGGACAATATATTCCCCTAAGTCCGTTTCAAGAGCACGAACGCCAACAGACTCGAAAGCCTTGTTGAGAGCTATCTCTTCTGAAACCATCGACTTTGCTTTAACGACAGTTTTTACGCCATGTTTTTTTGCAATATCTAAAACTATTGAATTTGCTTCCTCAGCGTCTTTAGCCCAATGAACAACGACGCCTTTCTTCACAAGGTTCGTCTCAAACTCAACAAGCGTTTCATCCAAGCGCGACAACGCATAATCTTTAATCTGCTTAGCCGCTTCGCGCCAATCTGCCCAACATTCAATCCCCCAACACAAATTCAAGCTAGTTTGGGAGCTTTGTTCCGCCGTCAGGGCTAGTGAAGGCGACGCGTTCTTATCAGGCTCCGCAAGTTCCTTCGTTTTATCCTTCCAAAATTCCGCCCCTTGAAGAGGAGTTATCGTTGTCGACATATTAAAGAATCCTATACAAATCGCCGTCGTCTTGAAACGTCGCTAAATCTAACTTTGATGCGTCAAATTTTTGTGCCTAAACTAACGTTCCTTACGACTATTTTCATACGTACCAACATCTTTGTCAATTGGTAAAAGTTCATTTTTCTCTATTTCCACATTGATAGGACAAGAGCTTTTTGCAATTTCATTACGGCAAACGTAATTTTATACAATCGTAATGCAGCCAAACGACATAAATCTTGTATTGCTTGACGCTCAGCTAACCGTGCAAGATTAGAGTTCGTTTGTTATTGGAACAAAATGAAACATCTTTGTATTCTCAGTCTTGCCTTATACCTCTTTATCCTTTCTCTCAATTATTGTGGGTTACACTTTCGAAAACCAGAGCTAAACAATAACCAAATAGAAAAAAAGACCAATGCGTTTAAAGTCAGGAAAATAATAACTTGTCTATAAAACAGACGACCAAGAAAATGAAAGAGCCCTCTCACACGGAGCGAGAGGGCTTTCACCGATTTTTTACTTTACCAAGAGCAAAGCGGAGGACAAGGGATTCGAACCCTCAACCGGTTACCCGGCATCTGATTTCGAGTCAGACTGCTAACCGTTCGCGTATCCTCCTTGAGTTGTGCCGGGATTATACGGCTCTTTCAGTTTTTAACAAGGGGGAAATTTTATTTTTCCTCCTTTCTCTTATTTATCACGGACTCAAACCCTGTCGGTCGACGTCTTGTAAAAAATAGTTAGAATTGGCGTTATTCGTAATCTAAAAGATTGCCGCATCCCCCTGACAAAAGCGCCCAGTAACCATAATGCAAAACGACTCCAACCTTCCCAATCTTAAAGCTTCAAACGCAGTCTCCACCGATAACGTCTGGCCCAATCCCTCTGCTAAGCCAGGATTTCATATCCTTTACGAACTTGGACCAACGATTGTCATAAACAAGCAACCCGGCGTCCTCACCCAAGCGCGAATGGGCGTCGACTCATTAGAGGCACGTGTAAAAGAGTTTATGAATCAACGTGAAAACCGTTCAGGAAAAAGATACCTTGGGCTTCCACACAGACTTGATCGGCCAGCCTCAGGCGTTCTCGTTTTTACGAAACATGTTCGTGCAGCTAGAAAATTGTCTGAGCAATTTGAAGAACGAAGCGTCTCCAAAAAGTACTGGGCTTTGGTTAGTGGTACTGTTACAGAAGACGAAGGCGCTTGGCACGACTATATGCGTAAAATTCCAGGATGTGCGGAAGCTGAATTGATTCCGCCTATTCATCCGGACGCCAGAGAAGCTGTCTTGCGCTTCCGAACGCTTGAACGTTTTAAAAATGTCACTTGGTTAGAAATACAGCTAGAAACAGGAAGAACGCATCAAATCAGGCTTCAGTGTTCTTCTCGTGGTTTTCCTCTACTCGGAGACGAACTCTATGGCTCTACCGTTCCTTTTGGACGTCAATTTGAAGATGAACGCGAACGAGCCATAGCTCTTCATGCTCGAGAACTTACCTTTATAGATTTTACAACTAAAGAAAAAACTACCGTTTGCGCTCCGCTGTACGCCCCGTGGAGTCAATGGATTCATCCCCAAGACGATGGATTTATAGAAGAATTCTTTCTAAGGCCAGAACCCTTCACGACCGATATTTACGGGATAGAAGGCAAGTCAGCCTCGTCGAATGACGACCACAATGGCTGACCTAACAAACACGTTCCTCTAAAGCATTGTCGAAAGTTTTGTTGCTGTAAACGAAAACGTTTTCTGCAGCATTGCTCAAAGGTTAGTAGTTTGTTCCAGAGGGAGAGGAGTAACTGTACGATCCTAGCCGAACGCTCGAGGCAGATCGGGAAGAACGCTGCCGTTTTTTTACATTGGAGGTTCGAGAATCCATTTTGGAAGCATTGTCAGCGTGTGTTCGAACAACGACTTCATTTCTGTCCAATGCAAAACTATCAGCAACAGAAGTTGAATAGTCGTTCCCCGCTCCATTCAAATATCCCTGCGTCGCTGAATCATTTGTTTTCCAGGAGGTCGCATAGGGTTCTAAATAATTGTCGTATGTAATATCGCCCAAATAAGCGTCTATTTTTGGCCGTATCGCACTCCCTTCTGCCGCCAAATCAGGAGAACTATAAGAATATGAGTAATGGTCTGGTTCGCTTCTCCAATCGTTACTACCGACGTCATATGAGCCAAAAGAGGAATAAGAGGGGCTGGAATATGCTCCTGAACTTGAAGGCCGCTCTCCATTTCCCACGTAAGCGCCATTTTCATACGCCGCATAGCCAGTCGCTCTTGGCAGCTCTCCCGTACTGGTCCCTTCCCCACCGTTAGACTCCTCATGACTAACAGCTCTAATCCAATTAGGGATTTTTTTCATATTGGAAAGAAATGACGATAAACTCGAGTTTGTGGAAACTTCGTCGCCGCTTACAGTCTCGTCGACAATTTCAACGGCGTCGGAAGAAAGGACGCTTGTCTTTAAATAATTTTTCAAACTGTCAATTTGCGTTTCGAGGGACTCCGTTTTCGAGTTTTCTACTTTATTCTGAACAGCAAGTTCGCGAAATTTATTCTTCAGTTTTGATTCAGGAAAATGTCCCTGAATATGTTCGATAACAGCAATAAAGAAGGGACCGCTCCTAGAGTCATTAACAAAATCACGAGTTTTGTCACTGATGATTACACCAAAAAAAGTAATTAACAGGCATAAAAGAGCGCCCTTTAGCCCTCCAAAGGCTGCGCCTGCTTGCCGGTCGAATTCCTTAAGTCCCGCAAATGAAATAGCCTTTTTGAGAAAACGAAAAGACAATTCGATTACGATGGCACAAACAAGAAAAGTAATAACGATGGCCACAGGCGTACTATACGTTTCTGAAATCGGCAACAACTTTGCAGCAACTGTATAGTATCTAGCAGCAATAAACCAGCTGATGACCCAAGAAGCAATTGTTGCTATTTGAGCAATGACGCCTCTCATTCCACCCATAAACACAGACAAAACAAGAATCGCCAACACGATAATATCGAAGGGATTCATATTTTCCATTACATTTCCTCGTTCTGCCTGTTATTAAAATGCATACGTCTAGCCTTACTCTTATAATCGGCGTCATACTCAACACCACTAGAAACTAATTTCGAAAAACACTTCCATAGGAACAAAAATAGAAAAGTGTTCCTCTTGTCTAGTGTTATCAAAATGAGTATATTCACATTAAGGCGCGAGCGCAAGCAAGATTTTTAGACGCAGCGCTCAAATCGAACGTTCCAAACGTTAGTGAAAATTGGCTCACGTCGTTCATCACGCGAACTAATCAAAAGGTTACACGCTCATGCCCGGTTATAAGACGCACATTACTTGGAGTTCTGTCGCAGGGGTCGGGCTGGCAGGCGTGGCTAGATTGCTCTACAATGTTCCTCTTCACCAGACCGTATTTGGCGGTCTCTTGTGCTCGCTTGGTGGAGTTCTGCCCGATATCGACAGCAACAATAGCCGCGCATATCGGCGATGTATTGCAACAATATCTGGGACCAGTGTTCTTCTTTTGGCTAACCGTCTCCGCGATTTCAATCTTGAGCCAGAAGCCGTAGTTATAACTTGCGTGGCAGTTTACTTCTTCATTACATACGTCATAGGCGGCGTTGTCCAGAAGTTTACAGTTCACAGGGGTATGTGTCATAGTATCCCTTTTGCTATTATCGCAAGCGAAATCATCTTCATTCTCTCTTCGGGTTCGATGCAGCTACGGCTCTTTAAAGCGGCTTCTATTTTCATCGGAGTGTTGATACATCTGATGCTTGACGAATTTAACAGCATCAGAATATTGGATAATAGCCGTTCTAACTCCCGCTATCGCAACTCAAATGCTTCATACGATTATTCTAATGGATATGAAATGGATTACGGACGCAGAAGGTCGTCATATGAAAACCAAACGAGGAAAAAAGGACGATTTCAAATTGTTCGGATCAAAAGGTCTTTTGGGACAGCCCTAAAGTTCATTGACTACAATCGTATGGGGACAACAATCGCCTTCTACGTTATCGCTGCTTTTTTAGCGTATAGCGCCATGGGCGTCCCAGATTTCCTTGCAAAGATGGGCAGCGTCGACCAAGTGGAAAATCAAGGCAGGATGGCAGTTGAGAGAGTAAAACGAAGTTATCCGAAGCAATATGAACTTTCAGTGATCAAATGGGTCGCGGAAAACCGCCTCGTCCTATCCCCTGGTCAAGAAAACAATAAAAAATGGCTTGAACTTCAAGAGCTTCTCGCTATTGATCAGAATAAGCCGGAGACAGCGTCAACGGAAGTTAATGATTCAAATTATTCTGAGACTCAAGATAACGCCAATCAAGTCCCTGCTGAAGAAACAGTCTCTTTGTTAGACGTCATAAACTGGAATAGCATGAACCAAGGAGGAAAAGAGACTTCTTCTAACACCTCGACTGAAGAGAAACGAACTATCAATCGCATAAATGAAGCTTTATAAGCTAAATAAAACTAACAGCGTGTATTTCAACGCTTAAAAGGAGAGACGCCTTGATTCCATTTGCTGATCGTTTAGCCAATCAGATTCGCCAAAAGAAAACGCCCGTGCTTGTCGGACTTGATCCTCGGTGGTCACTAATTCCAGATAATCTCAAACGGCACAAATCGGAATCCAATTTGCAAGACGTTGCTGAAGTTTATGAAACCTTTTGCAAAAAAATCATTGATATCGTGGCGCCGCTCGTTCCAGCCGTCAAACCTCAAGCGGCTTTTTTTGAACAACACGGTCCACTGGGTATGCAATGTCTTGCGAATGTGATTAGCTACGCTTCGTCAAAAGGCTTGCTGGTGATTCTTGACGGCAAACGCAACGATATCGGTTCTACAGCCGCTGCATATGCAAACGGCTTAATTGGACCGTCTGGAACGAGTCCTTGGGGCGCTGACGCCTTAACGGTCAGCCCATATTTAGGCGACGACAGCCTTACTCCGTTTGTAGACGTTGCAAACGATCGAGGAGGAGGATTATTTATTCTCGTTAAAACCTCCAATAAAGGCGGAGCGCAATTTCAAGATCTCATTTTTAACGGCAAGCCTCTTTATCGACATATTGGCAATTACGTCTCTCAACTTGCAGGTGAAAGTATTGAAAAGACTAACATCGCCAGCGGTTATGGAAATATCGGCGCAGTGGTAGGAGCGACCTGGCCAGCTCAATTGTCTGAGCTTCGGGAGGCAATGCCCAAGGTATGGTTCCTTGTTCCTGGCTACGGAAGCCAAGGAGGCGGCGCTAAAGACGTTGCTGACGCATTTGACCAAAACGGACTTGGAGCGATTATCAATAATTCTCGGGGAATTATCTTTGCGCATCGCTCAGAGGCATTCAAAGAAAAATATGGAGAATCTCGTTGGGAAGAGGCGGTAGAAGCATCAACGCGCGATATGATAGAGGCGCTTGCAGCTGAAACGACTGCAAGCAATCTTTAAAGGGGCAAAAACTTCTTGTTTCTAATCCGCAATAAAGCCAAGTCGGACAATTGTTGACTTGGCTTTATTTGCACAGATTCCGTTGCTCAACGGAATTCCAAATGTTAGTTGTTGAACAAGGCTTTCAGACCATTTAATGTTTCAGCAAAGGTTGATCTTTCAAACATCTGTTGTTTTAAAAATTTATCGATCTTAGGTTTCATTGCTATTGCACGATCTATATCTGACGAGCTGCCTGCTTTATATGCGCCGACATTAATCAAATCTTCCGCATCAGCATAGACGCCGACAATTTTTCGAACCTCATTCGCTAGTTCCCAATGTTCTCGCGAACATACTACTGGCGCTAAGCGACTTACACTTTCAAGAACATCAATTGCGGGATAGTAGCCACGCGCGCTCAATTTCCTCGAAAGCCAGATATGACCGTCTAGGAGTCCGCGCACTGCGTCACAAATCGGGTCGTGCTTGTCGTCCCCTTCAACAAGAACAGTAAAAAAAGCAGTAACGCTGCCTGTGTCGCTCCGACCAGCTCTTTCAACAAGTCTAGGAAGCAATGCAAAGACGCTAGGAGTGTATCCTCGGGAAGTTGGAGGCTCGCCAGCCGCTAAACCAATTTCGCGTTGTGCCATTGCAAAGCGCGTCAGAGAATCCATCAGAAAAAGGACGTTTTTGCCCTGATCTCTAAAATATTCTGCAATAGAAATAGCGGCGTATGCGGCGCGGACACGCATGAGCGGCGGCTCGCTCGAAGTAGAAACCACAACCACGCTCTTCTTACGTCCTTCCACGCCTAGTTCTCGTTCAATAAAATCATTAACTTCACGTCCTCGTTCGCCAATAAGTCCGACAACAACGACGTCTGCGTCTGTATAACGCGTCATCATTCCAAGCGTAACGCTCTTTCCAACGCCCGAACCAGCAAAAATGCCAATTCGTTGTCCCTGCCCACACGTGAGAAGCGCGTCAATAGCGCGCACTCCTGTTGAAAGCGCAGTTTCAATTCTGGGTCTGGCGCACGGCTCAGGCGGTTTGCGATCATACCGTACGCGCGAAGTCAGCACGGGCGCAGGTCCAGAATCGATCGTTCGTCCAAATGCGTCAACCACGCGCCCTAATAATTCATCGCCTGTCGCGAGCCAGGGCGTCGTCTTAGAAAGTTCAATTTTCGCGCCGCGACGCACGCCTGTTAACTCAGAATAGGAATAGAGTAACGTAAGGTTGTCACGAAAACCGATTACTTCAGCGAGCAAACCTTCTGATTCATCGCATCGTTCAACTCTAGCAAGCGCGCCAATGGGAGCGGGAAAACCAACGGCAGCAATAGTCGTTCCCTCCGTTCGAACAACGCTCCCCACTATACGAGCAGGCGCTATGCTCTGTATTTGCTCAACAATATTACTAAGAAAAACCGACGAATTCAACGTATCTGTTCCTCTTCCCAAAGAATTGTGCAAACATTATTCAGACAATTCGGCAACAATGCGTTCAAGCCTGGATTCCAGACGCTCGTCGACAACCCCCAAGTTTGTCTCTACTAAACAACCGCCGCGAGTAATCTTAGGATCAGCGATAACTTCTGATTTAGCCAAATTGCCCGTATCCTCTAAAACAACACGTATTTGGTCACGGAGGACATTTACGTCGTCTGGGTTCATTCTAATTTTTAGCGTTGCACAATTCATCGCCATTTCAAGAGCTTCCTGCAATAACTTTAGAGGCGCCTCCTTCATAATCTCGGGTTCTTGCAAGATCGTCTGATAGGCGATAGCAGCGGCGATTTGCATTATATTTCCTTCCCAATTCTTCAAAAGAGCTTGTCGAGCCCCTTTCATTTCATGAACCAATTTGTGCAAAGGTTCTAAAATAGAATCGCTTGCTTCTTGAACCCTATTCTCAACACATTGTGAAAAGCGAGCTTCTAATTCTTCGTGCGCTTTTTTTTCTCCTTGTTTGTACCCTTCGTCCTGTCCTGCCGAAAACCCTTGCTTGAAACCGTCTTTTCGAGCCTCCTTAAACGATTCATTTTCTAGCGTTTTTCGTCGTTCTTCTAATTCCCGAAGATCTGCTTCAAGAGTTTGACGCGCTTTCTCTAGCTCTGTCGCGCGCTTCTCGAGAGAATCTAGCTCTCTTTGTAACTCGGTGGCTGTTTCCTTTTTCAGCGCTTTGACAGCTATGTGGGCGTCGTCCACAATTCGACCAGCTTCCGAACGAATCCTTTTCAGAAACTCATTAGTTTTGCGTCCTAAATCGCCAAATGTTTCACTATCAAGCCCATAATCTAAAGACTCTAGTCGCACAGTCCGCACATTGACCGTTTCTGACGCCTGTTCAGCTCCAACGTTATGCAGGGTGTATTTATCTTCAGTACTCATTGTTCTAACATACGTTCGAAGAATGCGCTTTCTAGCCGTTTCATAACGGAAGTTGGCGTCAGATAGGATAAGGAACTCTCGACAATGGCAAAATCTTGACCTTTAATCTTTTTTGAAGCGTCAGCAACATATTGATCAGCAACCTGCTTATAAAACTTTGGAGTAACTAAAGAAAGAATACCTGCAACAATCGTTGGACGTTCGCCCTCCAACGCTTGCAAGAGTCTGATCGGTTCAAATGCTTCTAGCGCCAGTACAGGAGGGTGTTCAGCAAAGCTGTTCTTTCCTAAACTTGAATTGGTTTCATTTTTCAGACGTTCCCCTACCGTCCGCTTTGCTTCGCCAAGCAATGCCGAAGCAAACTCGCAATCACGAACGCCAAAAGAACTTAGAAAATCATTTACTATCGATTCAACTTCGTCGTAAGATATATGTTCGCTTTTAACTCGCGCCGCCTCGTCAACAATAACGTCAACCACCTTGGGTTCAAACAGTTTTAATAATTCCTCAACAGTATCCGAATCAAGAACAGAGAGAAGAAGAGCCGCTCTTCTAGCGCCTTCACGCAAAGTCTTCTCGTCAGCATCTTCGATATTAGGCATGAATAAACCGCCTCTCCTTGCCAAGCAATCCTCAGCGTTTACTACATATTGGAACCTTTAACCCATCCTTGTAAGGATGCAGCGGCTCGCTCTGGATACCGAGAAATTAGTTCCAAAGCCTCGCGTCGCTTGTCCGAAAAATTGTTAAGTTCAGTATTGTTGTCGATGGTTCCACTAGAAGCGCCGCCGTTCTTTCGTTCTTTCTTCGCCTCCTGGGTCAATCGTTCCAATTCACTTTCCAATTCGTCGTCAATTTCGTCGTTATCCAATTTTGAATAATACGAATTGTAAGCGACAGCGACAGAAGGAGTTTCCGAACGTCTTTTTTCTTTTCTCTTTTTTTCAGCCTTTGAACTTTCTTCTGGCGTCAAATGAACCTCGACGGGGTTCTCTTTTCTTGTTCTGTAAAATACAATTCGTCCCAACGCCAAAAGCGCTAAAATTCCGACGCCCCAATAAGCATATTTCACATAAACTCGTTTTTGCTTCCAGAAGTTGACGTCAAAAAAACTTTTTGGAGTCCAATTCAAATTGACAACCTTGTCGTCTTCGCTTTCCTGAACGCCTTTTGAATCTTGTTCTTCTTCAACTGTCGAAATATCGGCGACTTTCCCAGAAGTATTAGCGATAGCGCCGTAGCGATTGTCGTTTCCACTTTCCCCAGAAGGAACGCTATAAATGCCGCTGTTTTCGTCTTCCGCCGACGACCAACCCTGATCTACTGAATCATATTCTTGTACAATTTCTGTTTCACTATGACTGTGTGAATTCCCTACAGTAGAAAGGGATCCAAAATTAGCGCTTGTTTTAATTTCATAAGGGTTGTTGGAAAATCCGTCGTCTAAAGAACCGGCGTCAGAATAAACTCCGATGATGAACGACTGTTCGAGCATTTCCTCCGTCCATCCTAACCTCTTGCTGGTGGGACGAAAAATAGAAATAGCGTTGCTTTTTGTCTCGTCTAAAATCTGCTTCTCTAAAGTCTTCCGCGCCGTTTCTCGATTGCTTTCAGAATCTCCAGCAAAAGTTTCTTTTACAAGACTCCGTTCAATACGCGAAGATATAACGCGAGAAACATAGGTTCGTGGAAGCCATATGTGAACTACAATCGAATATAGTTCAAACCGACAGTCTTGAACGGAGTCTTCGTCTTCCCTCTCGGATACGCATTCTTCCAACGAACTAGCCTGCCGAATTCCATAATTATTCTCTGAAAGCGAAAGTGACCTATCCGTTTCTGGATAAGCGCTGTCGACTCTTTCCGAATCTAGAGGCGCAACAACGAGAAACTTGTCTGACCTCTCTTCTGTAGTTTTGAGCAATCTCGGCGCTGTTTCATGCGAAACAAGAGCAATTCCAGCTCCTCCTCCATATTCGTTGCGAACGCTCGTGGAGGAAGAAGCTCGAGAACCGGGGCTGCCGCCGTCCATTAGGTCTCGTAACACGCCTGAACCGTCATTACGTTTTCGTTGCGTTCTATCTACGGCCCAAATTGAGCCCCCTTCCTTTCGCGCGTTTTTAGTATGAAAAGCATTAGGGTTTCCTAATTGTGCAAAACCACAAGATGAAATAGGAGCAGAATCAACGCACGTTTTTAAAGACTTTTCGTTCAATTTGTCTTCGCAAAAAGTTGGCGTTTGTTGTTTTTTAACGTCCTCACGAGAAAAAAAAGCCGCTTCTCTTATCCCGGAATGAGCGCCCTGTTCAACGTCATTTCGCGTAGACGTCTTATTAGAACTCCTAACAAGAGCCACGTCTACTGTAATACGAATATTTTCCACGTCAGAAAACGTTTCTAAAAACTTATTGCGCCAAGACTTCTCTATCCTTTCACGTAAAGACTCAAGGGCAAGATCATCAGCTTGATCTTCCTGCTTTTCAAATCCCAAATAGGATTTTCCCTCTTTCAAGTCAAGAATAGCAACATTTTTACTGTCCTCTATTCCCAACAAACGTTGAGCCGTTACCGTTATAGCAATTATTACGTTGGAATCGAGTTCAAAACCTTCCTTTACAGCTACCCCTACGGAAGCGGTAACAATGTTCCTTGCGGTTACTCCAACAACTTCACGTCGAGATCGTACCCCAACAGTTGCATAATCGACAACACGCATTTGCTCTATTGTTCGTTCCAGCTGGAGCGCGCATGCGTCAAGTTCCCGCATTTTAGACTTGGCGTCGGATTCAAAAGGACTCATTTGACGCAACGCATCGCCTCTCGATTCGCTCGGCGCTTTAGGGTAGGCGCCAGCGCTGGAAAGCGCCGACAGATACGCGTTTTTAGAACTGGCGGGGACGGATAATTTCCCCGCGTCCCATTTATAATCTCCCAACCCTGCCGCTGCCAATGCTGCACACGCTTTTTTTTGATCCTCTCGACCGTAGATCCAACCGTCGTCAAAAACATAAACGTTCTGGTCGGTTGAAGCTTCATACTTTCCACGACAAAATTCAAAAACGCCAAGCGCCACGATGATGAGAAACATTAAGCTTACCAATAAGGCAACATTTCTCATTTTTTTGTCGTTGTTCTTCATTTGTGGTACCTGCCAAAAAGCATTCTAACAAATTTGCTTTGCCTGCTAAAACGCCCGTATAGCTTCTGAGCCCAGAGCTGCGCCTTTATCTTTATCAAGGAAAAGCCTTGTTTGTGCGTTGTATGTCGTCCGCATTGTCAAAGCTGTATTTCTACTGCTTGACGCGCAATCGTAACGAATTTTCTCACTTTCATCAAGATGTTTTACCCGCTTTGAAAATACTGCGCTAGAAAATACATAAATGGCGCTGAAGAAACAACATGGAAACTCTGCCTCTGATTTCCAACACTGCCAGCATTCACCTTGCACAAAATATGCTTTGTAACAATCATGCCGATGCTGCTAAATATTCTATAAAAACAGAATAAGAAAATTCTATGAAAAAATGCAGCCCGTTGTCGTCCATAATCAAAAAAATCTTTAAATCTTTTTTTTCTTCCGGTATTTTTTACAAAATCGTGCTATAATGCCAAAGGGTTTTGGGACTAGTTCGACCAGTCTTAAAAACCGTGGAAACGATCAATTCAACTAGGTAATTTCTTTCCTTTTAGAGATTACTGCTGACGCGCGAACAGTGCGACCTTAACCGAGTTGTGAGACGTCCAATAACGTTTCTCTCAAACTTTGCAAATTTTTTGCAAAAGGTTTCCTGTTTGCACGTACTTAATATTTGTTGTTTATTATCAGACAACGCCCATTTTATTCCCCGCTGTTGTAAGGTCTGACGTTGTTGAATTACGACGTCTTGAAACGTAGATTGTTCGAATATGGCTTTTCTTAGCGGCAAACGTTAAACTCTTGAAATCTTTTACATCAAACTTTCAGGAGTCTGGCTTGGATTTATCATTACAGAGAAAGAATTAGTATGCCTATTTCATCTTCTCGTCACACGTCCGTCGAAGTTAACGAACTTATCAACTTCTCTGAAACGCTCAATTTAACAGACGAACAAAAGAATCAGTTGGACTCCATCATTCAACGTCTAGACAACGCCTTTGAGGTTCAGCGAAGCTCTCTGTGTTTTTTGAGAAAGTGTTTTGAGGAATTGAAACATTCATTTAAAGGCGTGCTTTTTGATCTCGAGGCAACAAGACTGGAGCGCAATCGCTATATGCATGCGTTAGCAAAATCCAATAAATCAGATCGTTCGAATTGATACAATGCTTCAATTTCACATTCGTCGCTAAACCGTCGTTTCGTTTCTCTTTTTATTCTCGAACGTATAAAACAGGAGAAAAAACAAAATAAGAGGTTGACGAATAGTTCTTCTTCGATATACTGGTCGTGTCGTTTGAACGCGCTTGGCGTGATTCATTCCGGGGGATTAGCTCAGTTGGGAGAGCGCATGGCTGGCAGCCATGAGGTCATCGGTTCGAACCCGTTATCCTCCATTTGCCCTTTTTACACTGGCCCTTGTGGCGGCCCTTTTTGGGGGATTAGCTCAGTTGGGAGAGCGCATGGCTGGCAGCCATGAGGTCATCGGTTCGAACCCGTTATCCTCCACTTAAAGCTCGAACTTCGAGCTTTTTTTATTTCTTGTTTCTCAGACGCCATTCTATTGGTCTTTTCGCTTCGCTCCTTAGAGATGAGAAACCCAATTACCTTATTCATAAAAACGCAATTGACGCCGGGCTTCATAAGACGCCAACGCAACACTGACCGAAAGATTTAACGATCTAATTTTAGGAGAAATTGGTATTCGCAGAGCGCGTTCACCGTCCTCAATAAATGACGTCGGCAGCCCTCTTGACTCCGATCCAAAGACAAAGGCGTCTCCAAGTTGATAGGACACGGCGTCATAATTTTGCTTAGCGTTTTTTGAAAAGTAATAATATCTAAGTTCTGATTCGTCAACTTCATTGGTTTCAGACAATCTCTTTTTTAATTTTGTCCAACAAGGAACAATTTCCCATTCTAAATAAGTCCAATAATCAAGCCCCGCCCGTTTTAATTTTCGGTCGTCAATTTGGAATCCTAAAGGCTCGACCAACCATAATTTCGCCCCTAAACCGACACACGTCCGTCCTACTGCTCCCGTGTTAGCCGCAATTTCAGGCTCATACAAAACAATGTTTAGGGGAGGACATTTCTTCACTGATTCACTTCCTGCAATAGTATTGTTCAAAGCAAACCGTGAGGCAAGTTCCTTATCCATGTGCCAATATCCTATCTTCCAACGTTTATAATCCAAACCTAAAACTTTATTATCCGCAACTTAGAAGGGGGCGAAGTCCAAAAAACCGCTCGCATTCCAAATGGTTTTCTTTCTTCCTATGGTTCGCCAAAGACCTATTCAAAGCCTAGAAACGGACAAACTTCTTGACAAACGACCACACGCGTTTATTGGTTTCCTTTAAGGAAATCAATAAACATTTGTCAAAGAATCGACAAACCACGAACTAAACTTCTTTCGGTTCAACAACAATTTCAACCTTGCGTTGACCGTTGCTAAATGATTAACGACATACCGTTCCCTCGTCCTTTTATTGGGACGCCAACAGAATGCATTGAACATGACAGGAATTCAATCTGAGACGTCGTTCATTTATGTTTATACCATGCGATCAAAGCAGTCTTTTGAATTTGGAAAAGCAACTTAATACAACAAGCTAAACAGGATTCGATTAACTAGCCGTCTCTCGATGGTTCGAAACACGAGAAGAGTTGAGCAGAATAAATCAGAACGCCCGTGCATCCGGGACTAACTTAACGTCAGCCGAAGGTCAGGACCGTCAACCGGGGCGTTCTAAACGCGCTCCCATCATAGGAACTTGGCAATATGACTCTCAATTGGTCGACGAAACGTTTGAGAAGGTTCTCGTCGACAAAATATGCGTTATAACATATCGCCCACAAATGCTTTGCACCAAAAGAAGTTAGCTAACGCCAAAGTTATAGAAACAACGAATCTTTTCGAGACTCCCTTTTCACGACGAGGGGCAAGAGGCGGTGCATTCTAAAGCGTCTTAATTCATTGGTCGAAGAAAGCGGGAAACCATCCCGCATTCTTCTAACACGCTTGGGCGTCTATCTTACCTCGGCTCGCGTCGAGATATGGATTTAAACAGGTTCTTACGAATGAAGCATTAACGGCGGCGTCTTTTACCCTTCTTATTTGACCGTCCGCGATCCTCATATTCGGCTTTTGCCAATTTCTGTTGTTCCTTCGCACGCTCTACAATGTCGTTCCACCATTCACGAAAAGAACCCTTCTTCTGTACATTTTTGTTTGAAGCAACACGTCGGCCCTTTTTATCACGTCTTAATTC
>JAQVHZ010000057.1 GCA_028695965.1 Thermoguttaceae bacterium
CGTCTATGCGCTTGCTCATTACGACGACGTCGTTTGTAAAGCGACCTTAAAACTCAATCCTCCTTTCAAGCGATCTGGACAAGACGTATATCAAGGCGGTCCGCAGAGCGTGCCCCTTGCGGTCGACGAAAATGACGCGGCTGCTAACGACGGCTCGACGTTCCGATTTACGCAGCTGGAATCGGCGTTTCCTGCCGAGGGCGCCGAGATCGAACGTTATTTTGCGCGTCTTGCGCCGAAGCCGCATCTGACGATTCGTCGACGCGGCGAGATTGTCTTTCATGACGCGACGGCGTGTTTCGAACAGTGGATGAGCTGCGTCTCCTGCCATCCTGACGGGCGTTCCGACGGCCTGAATTGGGATCTTCTCAATGACGGTTCAGGCAACCCGAAGAGCGCAAAGAGCATGATTTACACGCACGAGACGCCCCCAAGCATGGCGTCTGGGATACGCGAGTCGGGCGAAATTGCGGTACGCGCCGGGTTTGTCCACATTCTTGAAATGAAGTATGAAGAAGAAAACGCTTGCGCTGTCGACGAGTACTTGTCGACGATGGAGCCGGTTCCGAGCCCGCGTTTGGTAAACGGCGAATTGAGCGAATCGGCGCGCAGGGGCAAGGGCGTCTTTGGGCGAATCGGCTGCGCCGACTGCCATCTCGGCGAGCTTTACACCGATTTGCGTCTGCACCGCACGCGGTCGCAAGACGTGAACGACCAGGTAACGAAGTTTGACACGCCGACTTTGGTTGAAGTTTGGCGCACCGGTCCCTACATGAATACGGGCGGCTACCCGACGATTCGCGACGTTCTTGAAAAAGCCCGGCATGGAGTCGAGGACGGTCAATACGACGAGCTTACCGCTCAAGAGCAGGACGACCTGATAGAGTTCGTTTTGTCCCTGTAAGCTGTTTAGGCGGCGTTCCGGCGCCAACTGCGTATGATAGAAAATTTACCCGACAGATCCCCTTTATGAGGCGAAGTTTATGTTCAAAAACCGTTACGTCGTTCTAGCGTTGTGCGCCGCGATTATCGGCTCTGTGTCAACTGTGTTTGCGCAAGGCGTTTCGTCGATCTATTCCGCTATGTCTGGGCCAACGCTTCCACGAGATCAAGGTGAAGAGGTTGAGAACTATCTCGCTCCAACCGATTTTCTGCTCGACGCGTCTGGCGAGAATTTTTACGTTGCGTCTGAAGGACTTTCGCAGCTGCGCCGCGTTCCGACGGACGGCGTTTCGAACGCTGAAGGGTTGGCGCTTTCGTTTAAGCCGTTCAAGCTGCGTTTCTTCCCTGACGAAACGCGCATTGCGGTTGTCGGCGGACTCGACGACGGTAAATTGGCGATTATAGAGGTCGCGCAGCGAGGAGAGGACGGAACGACCACGACGATTCCGATGCGCTTAGTCGCAGAATATCGCGTGGGTCATTCCCCTTCGGACGTCGCAGTTAAAAAGACGGAGACTGGCGAGCTGATTTACATCGCGAATCGATTCGAAGGTCTGGTTCGCGAGTGGGACGCGTCGACCGGGGAAGAGAAGCGCTCTTGGGATGTGAATCGCGAACCGTTCTGCATGGAGCTTACGCCGGACGGCAAGCAGCTGGTCGTCGCCAATAAATTGACGAATATGAAGTCGAATATGTCAATGTCATATGCGAAAGTGTACATTGTCGACTTGGAGAGTTCCGAGCTCAGAGAAGTTAAACTCCTCAATGGAAACAACGACCTTCACGATATGGCGCTGACGTCTGACGGCAAATATGCGTTCATTAGCTCGCTTCTTTGTTCGTATGCGTCGATTACGAGCCAAGTTTCCGGCGGCTGGATTGGAGAGAACTGCGTCTTGTGCGTCGACGTCGAAACGGCTCAGCTCATCGAAGTCTTCTTCCTTGACGACGCGGTTCTTGGCGCCGGCAACCCTTGGGGCGTCGCGTGCTCAGAAGACGGTCAGCGCTTGATTGTTTCGATCGCGGGCACGGACGAACTTATTTTTCTTCCTCTTGAGAAGCTGTACGCGATTATTGCCGAGCGTCCGGAATGGGCGCGGCCCGGCTACGGAGCGTATATGTACTCTTCGTTTGCGGCGGGCGACGTTCAACTCCCTATGCGGATCCGCGTGAAATTTGGCTTTAAAGGGCTTCGTCAACTTATCGCGCGCGGCGACGACGTCTACGCGCTTTCGTACTTCGACGACGTCATTTGCAAGGCGACGATGAAGTTGAGCCCGCCGTATCAGTATTTCCCAAACTCTTACGTCGCCGCGGAAAAACCGCCGGTCGCTTCGCCTGAGGCTATTGACGCCGAACAAGAAGCGGCTGCATACGCCGAACTTCACGCTAATCTTGACGACGACGCTGCAGCAGGCGCGCCGCTGCGATTCACGAAGCTGCAACCCCGTGTTCCGATGGCAGGCGTCGAGATTGAACGTTCGTTTGCGCGGCTAGCTCCTAAGCCGGTCTTGACGACTCGCCGCCGCGGCGAGATCCTTTTCCACGACGCCACCGCCTGTTTTGAACATTGGCTCAGTTGCGTTACATGCCACCCGGACGCGCGCGCCGACGGGTTCAATTGGGATTTGCTCAACGATGGAACCGGCAATTTGAAAAACAGCAAGAGTATGTTAGCGTCGCACGAGACTCCTCCATGCATGATTAGCGGGATTCGCGCCGACGCCGAGATCGCCGTTCGCGCCGGCTTTACGCATCTCTTGTTCACTTCGTACAAAGAAGAAAACGCGTGTTGCGTCGACGACTATTTGTCAACGCTCAATCCGGTTCCGAGTCCGTACTTAGTCGACGGCAAGCTGAGCGAGTCCGCGCAGCGAGGCCGAGGAGTCTTCCTGCGCCTTGATTGTGCAACGTGCCATTTAGGCGACTACTACACCGATTTGCGTCTGCACGACGTCGGTTCGAAAGCTCCTAACGATTTCATCGACAAGTTTGACACGCCGACTTTGCTCGAGGTTTGGAGGACTGGTCCCTACATGAATACGGGCGAGTATATCACGATTCGCGATCTTCTGGAAATTGGCAAGCACGGATGTAAAGAAGGGCAGTTTGACGAGCTGACAAAAGAAGAACAAGACGACCTGATCGAATACGTCTTGTCGCTGTAGGTCGCTACAAATACACCACAGAGTAATGACGAGACAATAAAAAAACGGCGTTGTAAAAACGACGCCGTTTGTAGTCGGGGCGACACGATTCGAACGTGCGACCCTCTGCTCCCAAAGCAGATGCGCTAGCCAGGCTGCGCTACGCCCCGAGTTCCGAGCGGCCTTGCTTGAAGCTCTGCCGCAAAGGTCTTGTTATACTACCACAGGTTTGCGTTTTTAAAAGGGGCAAAGGGAAAAACGCGCGAAAAAACACCGCTCCTTAGAGGAAATCCTTATGTCTTACAATGCCGGATTCTTCCTCGACCTCGGCGTGTGTCTGCCAGCGCCATCTTCTGCTTGGTCTGCGCTTTTCTTCACGGACGCCAAATCGTGGCGCTACTTTAAAGCCCAAGGCGTCTTTAATTTTTTCGAAAAGAGTTTTATCCAGAACGTATTCGACTTCGACAATTTCGTAAGGCTTCTCCGCCTCGAGATAGAGTTTTCTCACGGAGATTTTGGGACCGAAGTCGCCGCCGCATACGCTGCAAGGCTGTTCGTTTTTGGGCGCACGGACGGCATGGCCGCAGTTCTTACAGATATAGCGGTACTCCCAAGGGCCGTATCCATATCGTTTTTCTATCATTCCGATTTTCCCTAAGACGAAGTTCAATTAGTGTCACAGTGAGCGCGCCGTTTCGGGGCGAAAAGGGCGTCCACTTTCATTATAGCGACATTGGACCCATTTGTCGAGTACTTCGTTTTAATAAAAACTTTTTTAGCGCGTTCTTTGTTTCTGTCCAGAACGGGGTATAATAGCCAAGAAGCGCGAGCTTTTAGCTCGTCGGCAACAGCATTTTCGACAGTCAACCGAATCGAGGCGGACGGGCAGTTCCCGCCTCGGCGGCAGAAAGGCGTTATTATCAATGGTCGAACAGACGAAGCTCCCCGAAGCGGCAGTTACACAAGCTGAAATAGACCTTCGCAACCCTTATGCGGCCGGTCTTCTTGCGTGGCTTTTTCCCGGCGCGGGGCACTGGTATCAGCGTCGCTATTTCAAGGCGATTTTGTTTGCGGTCTGTATTTGGCCGATTTTGATAGCCGGTCTTGCGATGGGCACGTACCGCGAAGAGACGCCAAGCGGCGGCAGTCAGATTCACTTTGCGCGCACTCTTTATTGCTCTTGGCGCGCGAGCGACCGTCGACTCTACTTCATTCCCCAGGCGTGTATTGGGTGCGTCGCCTTGCCGGCGATGTGGCAAGCTCGATTTCCTGGCGACGCGGACGGCTCCTTTTGTTCGACTGCCTTTGCTCCCCCTCGCATCTCTTCAGAATACGCCACGCGTCCGAATCAGCCGGACGCCAATGAAATTGCGCGCAGATTGCATTCTTGGCTTGACGTCAGCACAATCTTTACAGTCGTTGCCGGCCTGCTCAATTTACTCGCCTTCTTTGACGCCGTCGGGGGACCAGCGCCTGTAGAAAAAGACGATGAAAACAAAGAGGACGGCGAAGAAGCCGAAACGAAATGACGAAACCTCTCGACCAACCTGTTGAAGACTTTGTCGGAAAGATTCAGTTCCGCGTTCGATACCAAGAGACCGACCAAATGGGCGTCGTCTATCACGGCAATTACTTGACCTACTTTGAAATGGGTCGGACGGAGCTTCTGCGTGAAGCGACCGGACAGAGCTATCGCGACGTCGAAGAAAGCAAGGTTAAAATGGTCGTTGTCAAAGCCGAATGTTCCTATATCAAGCCGGCGCACTACGACGATCTTCTCACGCTCGAAACGCGCGTCGCCAAGTGTACGCGCGCAAGTTTGGAACACGAATATAAACTCTATCGGGACTTAGAGCTCTTAACAACTGGACGCGTTCGGCTCGTAACAGTGAACGACGACGGTAAGATCGTGCCGATTCCCGAATGGGTCAGAAAACTCTCTCCACAGGGGAAAAAATAACGAACGACGAAACCTAGGGCGTAACTTTGCGCATTAAGGAACGTACCGTGAACGAGACTTTTTTTATCACTGGAGCAACTGGATTTATCGGACGGCGTCTGGCGGAGCGGCTTGTAAAGTCTGGCAAGCGCGTCAAGTGCCTCGCGCGCGCGACGTCGCGCCGCGAAGGGTTGACGGAACTAGGCGTTGAATTTGTCGACGGAAGTCTAGACGATCTCGACTCTCTCCGACGCGGGGTTGACGGATGCGCCGGGGTATTTCACGCCGCCGGTCTCACGCGCGAATTGCGTAAAGGGGATTTTTTAGCGGTTAACTCAGGCGGAACGCAAAATGTCGCGCAAGCGTGCGTTGATCGCGGTTGTCCTCGCATGGTTTTCATTTCGTCCTTGGCTGGCGCGGGCATAGCGCCCAAGATTTCAAAAGGCGCGTCTGACGGCGTTTCAGCGTATGCTCCATACCGACTCCGTCGCGAATCGGACGTTCCGAAGCCGATTTCCCCTTATGGCAGGAGCAAGGCTGCGGCAGAAAAGGCGCTTTTGGAGTTTGCCGACAAGTTGGAAATATCGGCGCTGCGTCCTCCTTACGTGTTTGGCGAAGGGGATATGCTTTCTCTTGCGCTCTTCAAGATGGCAAAGCATAAGGGGGTTTTCGTCTCGCCCGGCTATATCGACTACTACTATTCGTTCGTTTACGTCGACGACCTTGTCAGTATTATGACAGCGGCAATGGAACGGGGCGAACGACTCGAGAAGGATAGTTTGACGCCTAGCAAACAGAACAGCGCTCAGTGTTCCGGAAAAGGAATCTATTTTCCTGCGTGTCCCACGCCGATACGCTTCTCTAAATTTGGCGCTGTGATTGGCGGCGCTTATGACCGCGATAAGATCGGGGTTATCAAGATTCCGCCAATGGGCGTCTTGGGAACTGGCGTTTATGGGGAGATTGTCAAAGCAATCAAGGGCAGGCACGCGGACCTTGATTGGAATAAAGCGGTAGAAGCGGTGCGCGGCCCGTGGATTTGTTCCGGCGAGAAGGCAATTAACGAACTTGGCGTGTCCGTCGAGCCAGACTTAGAGGAAAAAATCGCGAAGACCGCAAGATGGTACGAGGAAAAGGGACTGGTTTAATTTTGTGCAAAATTGATAGAACCACGTTGCTGTTTTCTTGATGCATGGCGTTCTTCCGGCGGGCGACACAGATTTCACCTGCCGGAGTCTTGCAGGTAATTTTCTTTCCACTTTTCCATAACTTTTACTTTTTTACTCATATTGCAAGCTAATCTATTTGCAATATAAGTTAGAAAATATGATTGCCTTCTAGCCCTCGTGCGTGCGTACGCGATCAGCGTAATATTATCATGGGAAGTTCTCAAAACTTACAGCATTTTCCCCCAATTGGTCGACAGAAGTCTATGTCAATATCATTTTTATGATATAATACACCGAAATAATTTAACTCATGTCGCAACCGAATTAGCTCGTGATAATTGTTAAGTCTTTACTGACAAGTAAATAGCGTGCTTTCAATCTTGAGTTGTTTTTGAACGACGCTTTGTTTTTCCAAACAGGAAGGTTTGAAAAACAGCTTTTGTCTACTAGATTGGTTCAGGTTACAACATGGGCCAGTAAATAAACACACTAGGTTCCTCGTTGTTTTCGGAAAAATGTTCCGAATTCTAGCGAGGAAGCGTTTTATACGCAATATCAAGCATAAAAAGCTCTTGATAGTTGCAACACGAGTGAAAGAGTTGGACAATTACGCCAATTTGCCTAACGACGAACTGCGAGCGAAGATAGCTGAGATACGCGCCGCAGCTGGCGAGCGTTTGACTATCTTAGCGCACTATTACGCGCCGGACGAGGTTGTTGAAATTGCGGATTATATTGGAGACAGCCTTGGCTTAGCGCAAGCCGCCGCCGCTTCTCCCGCTGAAGCAGTCTTGTTCTGCGGAGTCCGTTTCATGCTCGAAACGGCTGATATTCTAATGAACCGTCCTGATAAAATTGCGTCTCGGGGCGGCAAACGCGCGATCGTTATGGCGCCCGATCCTTCGGCGGGTTGTCCAATGGCGGATATGATTACGGCGGAGCAGGCAGAAGACTGGAAGCGTCAGTTGGAGGAACACGTTGACTTCAGCGAGTTTACGCCAATCACTTATGTGAATTCCTCTTCGGAAACGAAGGCGTTTTGCGGCCGCCACGGCGGCGCGGTCTGCACGTCTGCCAATGCGGAAGAAGTTGTTCGCAAAGCGTTTGAACGTCGTCCTAAACTGCTCTTTATGCCCGACTCCCGACTTGGCATGACGACGAGCCTTGCCTTAGGCGTGATGCCGGAAGAAATTGTTACTTGGCGCTTGAATCAGCCCCTAGGCGGCGCGACGCCAGACGAAATCAAGAGCGCGAAGGTTATTTTGTGGGGCGGATACTGCTGCGTACATCAGCGCTTTTCGGAGGAAATTGTCCGGAAGATCAAAGAGAATAACCCTGGAGCGAAGTTCTGGGTTCATCCGGAAGCGCCTCGGAATATTGTCGAATTGAGCGACGGATACGGCTCTACGACAAAACTGCTCGACGTTGTGGCCAAAGCGGAACCGGGCGCTGTCCTAGCGATTGGAACGGAATGGAAGCTCGTCGATCGTATGCGTCGTCAAAATCCAGATAAGACGATTCTGTTTCCAGCGGAAAAGCCCTCCGTGTGCCTTGATATGTCGAAATCGACGCTTGCCAAAGCGGCATGGACGCTCGAAAACTGGTTCGAAGGCAATCCTATCAATGTCGTAAGGACGCCAGACGACGTTGCGGAGGACGCGTATTGCGCGCTTGAATCACTGCTCTGACACGGTTTCCCGCTCGCGTTGCGCCGCTTTTAATCGCGGCAAGGCGCAAATATGCTCTCTTGAACGGTTAGAAGGCGGCTTTATGAGACGTTTAGCGATAACAGTTATGTTTTTGGGTCTCGTTTCATCTGCCTTTGGCATAGAGCCCGCGACCTATACTAATCCGATAGCCGCGCTTAGCGTTGGAACTGAAGGAGCGTGGGAGGATTACGGCTTTGGCGATCCGTTTGTTTTGCGGTATAACGGACGCTACTATCTCTACCCCAGCGTTCGGGACGACTCGGTTGGCGTTAGATGCTGGAGTTCGCGCGATCTTGTCTCGTGGAAATACGAAGGTTACTGCACAGAAGATTCGACAACCAGGGGCGCGTATGCGCCTGAAGTTTTTCACGGCAGCGACGCGTTCTATCTGGTAACGTCCCCCGGCGGCAAAGGGCATTATATCTATCGTTCGGACTCTCCGACAGGACCTTTTGAGCGCGTTACCGATAATTTTGGTCTCTCCATTGACGGAAGCGTCTTTATTGACGACGACGGACGCGGTTACTTTCTCTCAGCGTCTGATAAAGGCGTCGTAAAATATCGCATGGACTCGGAAACACAGGTTGCGCCTGAGCCAGTTCTAACTTATCTTCCGCTGAACAGCGGCTGGACGGAAGGTCCGACGATGTTCAAACACGACGGCGTCTATTACATGACGTATACTGGCAACCATGTTTTGAGCCGAGCTTATCGTGTTAACGCAGTCAGCGGCACGTCGCACGATGAGATTGGCAACGTGTCGTATAACCCCGTCTTGCTCTCGACAGAAGGCGCGCTCTACGGAACGGGGCATAACTCTATTGTCAAAGGTCCTAATCTCGATCTTTATTACATAGTCTATCACTCGTTGATAGGGCGCGGCACGACTCGCAACTGGCCCGTTCGAGAGACGAATCTTGATCGGCTGGTTCTGGACGGGCTCGATCTGGCTGTAGCCGGTCCGACGCGAACGCTGCAGGACGTCCCGCAGCCGGACGCGGCGTTATGGTTCGATTCGGCCGACGATTTAAGCAGGCTACGGATCGCAGCAGAAGGTTCTGAAAACGCCGCGAGGGTAGGCGACGGCGTTTTGCATCTTGGCGAAAGGAGTCTTGTCCTGCTCGATAAAGACTTGTCGGGCGATTTCACCGCAGAATATAATCTTGCTCTGCCATCCGGCAAAGGAGTTATTGGGGCGATCTTCTGTTGGACGGATGAAAAGAATTTCGGCTCGTTTGAAATTGAGCCGAGTACGAACAGCGCCGCAATCTCTTTTATTGTCGACGGAGAGAGAAAGGCGCGGTCGTTTGAGATTCCAAGGATATTTAATAACGAGCTTTCATTTAAGAATTTACGTTCGCTTCAAATCGAACGTACCGGCGACCAGCTTACATTCTACATAGAAGATCGTAAGATAGCGGAGGAAAAGAGCCCCTTGCCGTCCGGCGCAATCGGGTATTTTTCTAAGAACGCCTCCGACGCGCTCTTTGGATTTATCGGCGTTACGGCATGGACGCAAGGACGTTCCGCGCGAGAACTTACAGAAACGGCGCCGGGCACGATTCACGTATGTTATCACGCCGATCGCCCAAAGAGTCTGACGGATCGACAGCATCTGACGGTCGAGACAGACGAACCTTACGAAATTGACCTTAACGTTGCTGAATCGGGATATTATGACGCGGCAATTTATTACAGTTCCCGAAGCAACAGCGTCGCCGAGTTAGCGATCGGCGCTAATCGAACGGAAGTTAGCCTGTCGAATTTAGGACCGGATCATGGGGTCGATAATACGTCGATCGTCCGTCGCCTTGCCCTTTCAGCCGGAAAGAATCGGCTTTGTCTTACCGCCAAGAGCGGCTTTTTCAGGCTGAAGCGAATTGAACTTGTGAAGACGAAAGAAGACCCCGCGCTGGATAATTTTCCGGACGTGATCGATCAGCCGAGCTACTCTGACGGCGATTGGCAAGCCAAAAACGGCGCTCTTTCGATACGCATAACTGAAGGCAGGGACCAATATGGCAAACGTCTTTACGGAGAAAACGGTTGGGGGGACTGCCGCGTCGAGGCCGAAATAACGGCCGCGCAGGGGTTTTTCGGCAAAGAGCTGCTAGTTCGCGCTTCGGAGCCCGCGCCTGGCGGCGCTGACAATTTTCCTTTGGGAGAAGAATTCTACTTTGGCTATTCAGTTTCTGTCATTGGCGACGACCTTATCTTAAAGAAATGCCGCTATTCTGAACAAATCCTTAGATGGGAAAAGTTGGGTTTTATTCCGCGCGATAGAGTCGGGTTCCGCGTCGACGTCGTGGGGAACGCGATAACTGTTTACGTTAATGGTGAAAAGACCCTTGAATATGTCGATCCGGAACCGTTTTTAAGCGGACGAGTGGGCGTTAAAGGAATTAGCGACGGCAGCGCCGTGGAAAACCTGCGCGTTACGCCGCTCTGAGCGCGCGTCTGTGTGTTTCCTTTTTCTGCGGCGTTGATCGCCAAAAAATTGGGAGCTTGTAATGCAAGTTCTAAGAACGCCAATATTTCTGTAAAACGGCAATACTTGCATCGCTTTTGCGTTCCGATGATTACTGCAAATTCATAAACATAGATAGAAGCAGAACCGCTTTCCGTGAAAATTTTATGAAGTTTGTTAAAAAATGTTGAAACAATTGGAGTTTCCTCATTTGTTTTCAGAAGGTTGTTTTTGTAGAGAAAAGACTCTTATCCTTGGTGAGGAACCGTTCTTTACGCACGACAGTCCCAGAAAATACCTGTCGGTTCCGATTTGAACGACCCTAAAAGGCTCTTTGCTTTGAATATGACCTTGACAACGGATGGTCGGGAGCAATCTTTCTTTGCTTATCCTACAATCCTATCGATGAAGAGGAATGACGCCCGGCGCGTTCGTGTCTAGCGAAGCGATGCGTTGAACGAATCTGCAGGGCGAAACAGTGAGGGAGGAGCGACGATAAGCCTATCCTTCTAAGCGTCTTGCTGAGCGACTAATGATTCTATTACAAATTGCCCGATAGCGCTTTCTTTCATTCTTCAGTTTTTTTCGTTTCAGCGCCTCGCAATACTTGATTTTACATATTTCTTTTAGTAGGATTTACATAGAGGTTGGCGAATTTATAGACAAAATTCCTATAATCTCACAATAATGATTCAATGAAACCGACAATGAGTATCATAGGGGGAAAGATGAAAGCTAAATTCTTTAATTCGAAATCGTTAAAGGCGTCTTTGTTCACGGCGTTCTTGGCGTTCATGACGTCTTTTGCCGCAGTGAACGGCTATGCGCAAGACGCTGTTAACGCCGCGCCGATTTCGGGTCAGGTCAAATCGGTCGGCGTCTTCAAAAACGGGATCGCAGTTGTGCGAGAACGCTTTGACGTTCCAGGCGTCGGCGTATACTCTGCGGACGCGCCTTTGCAACCAATCCATGGCGCGTTTTTCGTGCAAAGCGACGCGCTCGTCTCCACAACGGCGTCGAACATTGAGACGGAAGTTGACCTTAGCGAGGTTGATTCGATCGATTGGACTAAGGATTTTCAGAATTGCGCATTGTCGGTCGTCCTTCCGGGCGAAGACAAGGCGCGCGTCGTCCGGGTTATTCCGACGGGCCAGGGTGACGACGGAGCGTCTGATTTGTCGTATTCCTACGCTAATCCCTATTCTTCCGCTCCGCGTATAATCGGGAATTACACAAACGCTTCTAAGGGAGTAATGCTCGGGTGCGAAGACGGGAGTGTCGTTTGGCTGGCGAATCCCTCTGCGCTGCAAAGTGTCGTCATCCTTGAAGGAGCGCCGAGCAAATTGGCGCGCGTTAAGCCCAAGCTTGTTTTTGAGGTTCAATCGATTCCGGAAGAGGGGAAGAGCGCGTCGATTTGGGTCTCGTATCTAACGCGCGGCATATCGTGGGCGCCGCAATACCGAGTCGACGTTCTGAACGACACGGCGCTAAAAATCGAACAAACGGCGATTCTTATCAACGAGTGGCGCGATTTTTCCGACGCGTCGGTCTGTCTTTACAGCGGATACCCGCAGATTCCGTTGCAAAACGTTATTTCTCCAATGTCTCCGAACGTCAGCTTGCAGGAATTCTTTGCGCGTCTGGACGGAAGCGCCGGGGGCCGAGACAGAGTCTATATGTCGCAAATGACGATGAATTCCATTGGCGGCTCGATGGGATTTGACGGGTACGATATGCTTGCAACGGCAAGCGAATCGTCTATTGGGGAAGGAGTCGATATTTTTGCGCAAGACGTTGGAAAGAAATCGATGAGGAAGGGAGATCGAACCCTCTTTACCGTCGGTCAAGCCGAAGTTCCCTATCAAAAGACCGTGTCCTGGAATATTGCCGACGCGCGCGACTCCAACGGACGACCTTATGACGTAAACGCGCGCTCAATAAGCGACGAGGCGAGAAATAGTCATTACGGTCAGACGACGAGCGGAGAAGCCTCGCTGGAGTACTCTAATCGTTTTCGCGAGCCGTGGGACGTCTTGAACTTCAATAACCCGTTCGCGTTTCCAATCACGACCGGACCGGCGGTCGCTTATGAAGGCGGTCGGTTCTTAGGCCAGAATTCGTTATACTGGACGAATCCGAAAGAAAAGACAATCTTGCCCGTGACTAAAGCGTTGAGCGTTCGAGTTCGTTCCGTAGAAAAAGAACGCGTGTTCGAGGACCAACAGGGGCTGCAAGTGCATGAACCAGGGAAGGCGTTCCTTGCGCCCGAATTGAAAAGAGACTATTGGGGCAAGACGGTTGTCATCGCTGGCTCCGCCTATCGCGTCGCCGTTTTTGACGCCGAAATCAGCATGACGAACCAACGCAGTGAAGAAACGCGCGCGCTTGTTAGTCGGCAGTTCTCCGGCGTTTTGGTTAAAGAATCGCTTCAAAACTTCGATTCGGAGCCTGAGGTTGTCCGATTGAGCGAAGCCGCGGGCGCCCAAGGCGTTGGAAAGAATCCTCAGCATGAGCTGCGTGCAGAAGTTACGCTCAAGCCCGGCGAGACGAGAACGCTGAAGTTCTCTTATCAGACTTTTATCTTGATGTAATAGTCAGTGAAATTGTGTCGCGAGGAACCAAGCTGAGAAAATAGAGGCAGCCGCCGTTGTTGGCGGCTGTCGTCTCGCGGCTCTTACTCGCGACGACGTAGCTATATAACTGTCGTTTCAGCCTTTGCGAGTCGTTATGCAAAAGCAGCTTCTAACACGGCCTTTTCGTGTCAGGCGAAGGTCTAGAACTTGACTTTGAGCATTTAGCAGACCTCGTTTGCGAAATATGGCTAGAAGGAGTATACGCCCCACCTTAGAAAGGATTCACTCTGTTGTAGAAATTGCACGAAATACTCTAGAATTTTCTTGTATTATTTTCTTCTTGCCCCTTTTTCTTTGACTTCATCTCTTCTTTAAGTTATATTTATTCCTAAGTGATTATTTTGGCGAAGAGTAAACTATTTTTCCTTTGCTGAAACGGCGCTGTTTTTTAATAAGGAGCAAGTATGCCAAAGTTATTGTCTGTATTCATGTTATCGGCGATTCTGCTTGTAGGCGGCGCCGCATATTCGCAAGACGCGATAGGTACTTTCGCGGGAACTCCGACCGACTCCGAGTTTGCCTTGATAAACGGCTGGAAAGCTTTTCTGTTAGAGCAGGGCGCTCCCGACGCTTCGCGCTATACCGCAGACGTTCCTTTTTCGTTCATGTGCGGAGATCGTTCCAGCCGCGATTGGCTGAAGCTTGACGACGCGCAAGTAACGTTAGGGGATTGGCAGGACGGCGTTCGCCGGTCCGTGTTGAGTTGGCGCGACGAGCAGACGTCGATCGTGTGTGAAGTAACGCTGGAAGATTATCAGAATTATCCCGCGTTTCAGTATACCGTCCGTCTTCGCAACGACGGTTCGGAGAACAGCGGGCGTATCCACGACTTCAAGGCGCTCGATTTCCGTTGGAACCGCGCCGATACGACGCTGCCGGTCCTCTATCGAAGCCAAGGTTCCGACAGCCGCAACGACGACTTTATGTTCGTCGGCGAAGATATGCGCAAGTCGATGTGGGTTCATCACCGCAACGTACGTATGGACTCGGCGAACAACGCGGCGTTTCGTAAGGCGTTAAATTCTTCGCTTTTCGATTCTGACGATCGTCCGAGCGCGACGTGGCTTCCTTTCTTTAACTACAAGACCGGTCCGGACGGGTTGATTGTCGCGCTTGGCTGGAACGGCGGATGGTTTGCCGAGTTTAATCACCACGGCAACGGGGAAACTGATATTAGCGCGGGGCAGGAGCGTCTCAACACGATCCTCTACCCCGGCGAGACGATTCGTTCCCCGCTCGTCATGCTGATGTATTGGCAAGGCGAAGTTGGACACGCGCAAAATATGTTCCGTCGGTTCATGTTGGCGCATAACCACCCGCAGGAAGACGGAGCCCCCGCGCTTACTCCTATCTGCCGGAATTCGTGGGGAGGGACTCCTACCGCCGAACATCTTCGCGCGATCAAGGAAATTGTCGACATGGAGTTTGACTACGACTGCTATTGGATTGACGCGGGTTGGTACGGTCAAGGCAAGGACCCCTGCCCGAACGTCTTCCAAGGGGACTGGGGTTCGACAGTTGGCGATTGGCGCGTGAATCCGACGCGGCATCCGGACACGCTTAAGCCGATCGCGGACGCTTTAGCAGAAGCAAACATGAAATTCTTGCTTTGGTTTGAGACGGAACGCGCGGTTGCAGGCGTTCCGTCGACGGTCGAACATCCCGAATGGTACTTGCGTCAAGGGGGCGGCGACGCCAGTCAGGCGGGCGCCGGCGAATCGCTTTTGCTGAACCTTGGCGACCCCGACGCGCGCGAATGGCTCACGAAGACGATCGGCGATATTCTCGTGGAGAACAATATTACCTGGTACCGCGAGGACTTCAATATGGTTCCTAATCCGTATTGGAACGCGCATGACGCCGAAGACCGAATCGGCATGACGGAAATGCGTTTCGTCGAAGGTTTGTACCAGTTCTGGGACGATCTTCGCGCGCGCATCCCCGGCCTGATGATCGACAACTGCGCGAGCGGCGGACGGCGCTTGGAACTCGAAACGCTTAAACGCAGCATTGTCTTGTGGCGAACCGACTACAACTGCTTCCCGTACCTGACGACCGAAATTACGCAGTCGCATACCTTTGGAATTGCGCACTGGATACCCGCGAACTCGACGTCGCCCTTTATCACGAAGATCGACGACTACCATTGCCGCAGCGCGCTCTCCAGCGGGGCGGTTCTGTCTTCAGACGAATTCGGACAAACTAAGGCGGATCCTGAAACGGTCTCTTGGGTCAAGGAGCGCGTCGCCGAGGCGAAACGGGCGCGTCCTTACTTCTATGGAGACTTCTATCCGTTTACACAGGGGAATTGGTCGGACGACGCTTGGCTTGCGTACATGATGTGGAATCCTGAAGAGGAATCGGGATTGGTTGTAGCGTTCCGCCGCGCGAAGAGCCCCGTCGCCGCGTTGACCGTAGAGCTGCAGCCGATCAATCCGGAAAAAACGTATATGATCGAGGACGTCGATTCTGGTGAAATCATTACCGCACTCGGCAAGGATATCAGAGACGGGTTCACTATTTGCGCCGATACGCCGAGGACGTCCAAGTTGATCTATATTACCGCAGCGCGCTAGTTACGACCGATTTAGGCGCTCGAATTCGTTTGAGCGCCTTTGGCGAAATTTCTTTCAATTACTTGAAAGCAGCCGTTATTATGGTAGAATAACTCGACCTATTTTGACAAATCGCGTAATTGTCGCGACGAGTTAGTAGGGTAAGGACCAGTATAACGGAGAAGAAATTCCATGCCTGTAGAACGCGAGCATATCGACCGAGCCGACCAGATTCGCAACAGTCTTGAACAACTGAAAGTTTCGTTGGATTATGACGCGAAAAAGGAAGAGATTGCCGATATCGACAAGCAGATGACGGCGCCCGGCTTTTGGGACGACCAAGAGAAGTCGCAGTCGGTGGTTGCGCGTATTAAAGCGCTCAAAGCGCTCGTTAAGCCGATGGACGAGATTCTTGAAGAGCTCGACGAACTCGACGTGTTCCTCGAGCTTGGCGAAGACGACGAAGAAACAGCCGCAGAGATTCCGGGCAAGTTGGTCGAGGTGGAAAAGACGCTCGAAGAGCTCCAAACGGCGGCTCTTCTGAACGGGCCTTTTGACGCTAACGACGCGATTCTTTCAATCAACGCGCGCGACGGCGGCACTGACGCAAACGACTGGGCTGAAATGCTGCTCCGTATGTACGTCAGCTGGGCTCAGTCCCGCGGCTATACCGTTGAGATTCTTGACCGTCAAGACAACGAAGAAGCGGGCATTAACAGCGCGTCTCTTATGATCCGCGGGCCAATGGCGTACGGATACCTCAAGAGCGAGATAGGCACGCACCGGCTCGTTCGTATTAGTCCGTTCAACTCGGAAGGCAAACGTCAGACGAGTTTTGCCGCTGTCGACGTCAACCCGGATATCGACGACTCTATTGACGTCGATATCAAGCCGGAAGACGTTCGAGAAGACGTTTTCCGCGCGAGCGGCGCCGGCGGTCAGCACGTCAATAAGACGTCGAGCGCTATTCGCCTCACGCATATTCCGACGAACACGGTCGTTCAGTGTCAAAACGAACGCAGTCAGCACAAGAACCGCGCCACTGCGTGGAAGATGCTTCGCGCGCGTCTCGTTCAACGCGAAGAGGAAAAACGCGAACAGCAGATCTCCGAAAAGTACAAGAACCTTGCGAAGGTTGGATTCGGTTCGCAGATCCGCAACTACTTCCTGCATCCGGAACAACGCGTCAAGGACTCGCGCACGGGTCTCTCCGTTGGAAGCTTCCACGAAGTTTTGGACGGCGGCGTTCAACCTTTTATGGAAGAATTCCTTCGTTGGCGCGTCAAGACTGACTGATTTGGTTTCGAGCTTGCTGGAGATTCGGCGCGATTGGTTGTTATGGCTGATCGCGCTTTTTTTCGTATGCGCTTGCGGCTTCGACGCGTCAAGCGGGAAGCGCTTCGATCTTGCGCTATTGCATGACGCGTCTCGGAGTCGCCGACTCGGTATTGCGCGGGACGTCTTTGTTAGAAAAATTACGTTTTGCGTCCGACTTTTCATAGAAGAAACGCCATGCCGAAGCGGTTTTAGCGCCGCGTAATTGCGCGCGTTTGCCCTTTGTCGGCGCATTGCCTTAAAATCGTTTGAGAAAAGTCAAGCAATCGCGTCTCTTGCTTGACTATTTAGCGTCAAACTTCTATAATATTCGGCGTAGGCTAAGCGAGAGTCGACGCGCGTCGACTTGGAGCTTGCGCGCAAATCACGATCTTATACAGCTATGCCGACGTCCTTATTCCAATACGAGATGCTTCCGACGACTTGGTTCTACCTTTCGTCGTTGCTGATATTAGCCGTTTTTTTTCGGTTCAACCGCGTCTTTAGCGTCCGCAATCTCGATGTGCTCGCATTGATAGCGTTTACGCCGGGCATGATTTATTTGGCGATGGGCGCGACGCTGCAGGGTTATGTGTGGCTGTTTGTCGTCGGGACGTTTCTCTTTTGCCGCATAGCGGCCGACGTCTTTCTGCGCCGCCGTCCCCTTTTGGATCCGAATCTCAGCTTTACCGGCTTGGCGTTTTCATGCGTTGCGTCCTCTGCGTTCATCATTCCCAATTTGTTTATCAATCGCGGGGACGCTTGCGAGTCTCCTCGCGCTTGGCGCCTTGAACAGATCATTGCGGCGGCAGAGGAATCTGAAGGGGCGTTCAGGATCGAGAACTGGCCCGGCTATCGGCCGTTTATTGCAGCGACTCAGCGCACGAACAAGTTTTTTGCTCCTTCAGAAGAATCCTGGAACGCGGCCGTTTCGGAACTGCGCGCGCGTAAGCGCGACGCCAACAGCGTCGAGATTTTTGGAATAACGTTCCGACTCGGTAAAGACGACTTGGAAAAAGGCAGGCCCGCGACCCGCGCGGTGCAGTGGGCGGCAGGCATGACGAGCGGAACGGCGTTCGATTTTGAAGACGACGGCTCATACGAATCGGAGACGCAGGAAACGATCGCAAGTCTAAACGGTCTTCAGGCGGCGAAGACGATACCAACCGCGCCCCCCGCGCCTACGGCGTCCGGCTCGGTTGACGCGGAATTATATGAGCCTGCGCCGACGCCTGACGAAACGGACTTTGCTGAACAGAGGACGTACAGAACGAAACCTGCTGAAGCGCCAGACGTTTCGGGGGGAGTTCTGTCGCTGACTTTTGGCGGTTTTCTGTTGATCTTATTCGTAGCGCTCCTCCAGCTGGCGATCGTCGCTGCGCTTGTCCTGATTGGCAAGTTTCATTTTGGTTCCTTGGAGACGGGCTTTGCCTGCGCTCTTCTGTACCTTTTGCTTCCCTATATTAACCAGTTTTCAGCGCGTCTCGACCATATTGTTCCAGCGTTGGCGATATTGCTTGCCGTTCTGTTTTATCGCCGTCCCGTCTTTTCGGGCATTGCGCTTGGCGTTGCCGGTTCGCTTGTCTTCTATCCATTTTTCCTCATTCCGATTTGGCTTGGGTTTTACTGGAAGAAGGGTCTGGTTCGATTTGCCGTAGGTCTTTCGGCGGCGGTGTTGACGCTTGCTGTCGCGTTGCTCTTTATCCAAGATCCGGAAACAGGTCAGTACGGAAAGGCGCTCGCCTCAATGTTCGGTCGGCATTCGCTCTTCCTCGCGGAAGCGGACGGGCTTTGGGAATTTTTACCGCGCTATTTCCGTATTCCGATAATTGGAATTTTTGGCGTCTACTGTCTCGGCAGCGCGCTTTGGATTCCTCGTCAGAATCTGGCAACGCTCGTCTCCTGCTCAGCCGCTCTTATGCTAGGCGTTCAGTTTTGGATGGGACGTCAAGGAGGACTGTATATGTCGTGGTATCTTCCCTTGGTTATCTTGACGGTTTTTCGACCGAATTTGGACGACCGCACGGCGGTTACCACGGTTGTCGACGTTTAGACGCGCTGACGTTTAGCTTGCTTACTCCTTGGAAAATTGATATAATAACGCCGACGCGCAACAGTCGGCGCGTCCCAGCGAAGTAATTGATCCCATATGACCGACAAACGTATAAAACGCACGAAAACGAATCCTTACGACTGGGCGTTGATCCAATGGTCGCGCGCTTGCGAGGAATCTAATCTCGTTGATTTTCGTCGAGTAGAACCGACCCTTGACGCAGAAAAAGACGATTTCGGACGCTTAGTCGATCCTATTGCGTATCTTGCCGCGCGCGCAGGAAAAGTCCTTGATTCGCTAAAACTTTCCGGCAAGCGCTGGATGGAACGTTCGCGGAACGTTTGGATAGCGTCGGCTGTCTTCGTGATTCTGCTTGGCGCGCTCGTTTTCCCCTTTGCTCGCGCCGACCGCCTTCTTGGCGACGACGTGAACCTTGCCGGACCGTTTGTCTTCTTCATCCTTGGGCAGTTATTTTTCTTGGCGTGGGCGCTCATTTTAATTGGCGCGGTCTGTTTCCAATCGATAAAACGGCGTCTCTTTGGAAAGGAACGTCCTCTAACGTTTGCTGAGAAATTAGTTGCGAGTCTTTCGGGAATTGTTGGGACGGTTGTTTTATTTTGCGTTCATCACGCAGCGCCCGTCTTTTACGCGATGTTCGCGCGCAAGGGCACGGAACGATTTGCTTGGCGCCGACGTCGCGACGCTCAACAGGAAGCAAAGAGATTGCCGGGCGTTGAAGGGAGTCTGAAACGACGGACGAAATCCCCGACGCAAAAGGGCGTGGCGCTCTTTTGGGACACGCTTTTTTCGCGTCCGCGTTTTCTTTTCTTTTGGGGCGGTTTTCTTTCGCACCTCTTTTGGACGTCCTGTTCCCTGTGCGTTCTGATTTTGCTTGTCGCGCGGATGCAAGGGAATCAGTATGACTATTGTTGGCGCACGTCGTTAGAAGACCAAGCCGCAGTCAAAAAAGGGGTCGACCTGCTTGGCGCTCCGATTCTATGGCTTGGCGGATCAATACCGAGCGAAGAGGACGTCGCGTGCCTTTTTGACGAACAAGGCGTCGGAGGGGCTAAGGATAAAAGCGCTAAAGAAAAGTCGGAAGCCGAGCGTCTAGATGAAGCGCGCGCTGCTGCAAAGACGCGCGCCAAATGGTCTTATTTCCTTTTGGGGATCGTGTTTGTATGGTGCGTAACCCCGCGGTTTATTCTCGTGTGCATTTATTACTTCATGTTCAGGAGAGCGCTGCGCGATTATCGACCGAACTTGAAGGATCCGTACTTTGAGGGATTGATTCTCGAGGCGGAAGCATATTCGACGACGACAGAATCGAGCTTTGTCGACGATCCTGTTGAAACGTCGGTCTTGGCGCTTCCCGGCGTCGACAATCTTGGCGTGCAAGAGACGTCCAAGGCGGAATCGCCGCCTGTTGTGGAGTCAGAACCGAGCGTTTCTGAATATGCGGAAGGGGCCAGGCGTGAAGGCGAGGCGGTCGCGCTGGCCTTAGGAACGGCGTCAGAAGGACTTAGCGTTGCGGCGAAATTAGAACCTTCGTCGGAAACGCTCAGCGTCATGCCAGAATCTGAACTGGCGTCCTTGTCAGAGCCCGCGCCGACTTTGGAACCGACAACAGAAGCGCTAAGCGTCGCGGCGGTATTAGAACCGGTAGTTGAAGAAACGCCTATCGTCGCTGCGGAACCTGAACCAGAGCCGCCGAAGCCGGTGATATTGGCGTTTGGATACGACGCGGAACTTACGGCGGAGCAGTGGCGAGCGCTGCTTCCCGCCGATCCGGAACTGCGCCTTTTTGGCGACGTAGCAGGCGATTTTGAGCGAAGAAAAAAACTCAAAGAGTATCTGGCGGAGAGCGGCGAATTGGTGGCGCTTTGCGTTTACGTTACCGACGTTGGACTTTCCCCCGCGAAGCATTATACGAAATTCATGCGCGACGTCCTCACCCCTGCGATACCTAACGCGATCGTCTATGTTGTGCTGACCGGCAGCGAGAAGCTGCGTCTAAAATTTGGCGTGCAGACGAACGCCGTCGCCGAGCGGATCGAAGATTGGACGAACACGCTGAATTCCTTGTCGCGAACCTCCGGCTTGACGATTTATCCTGTATTCTCTTACGACGCCGACCTCGACTTGCCGGAGCCGCGAGCGCGTTTGCGCGACCTTTTGCGCGTCGGAGGGGATCCGAACGACGCGGCGAGCGTTCCGTCCCGCGATTACTCCAAGTGGGACGAGACGACGCGGCGCGTCCTTGCCGAATGCCGCATAATATTTGCCGCAGAGGGCTTTGAGTCTGACGAGGAAGAAGAACGCCGCAGAGTCGCGCAGGTGTGCGCGGATATTTTCGAGACATATCGGGAAGAGACGGAACAGGCGACGCAATTAGGCGTGAAGGACGTTACACAACGGCTTGGCGACGACTCGCTTTTTGAGAAATTCAAAGTTGCGGCGTCGAGTTCGACGGGCGCTGTTTTAGGCGCTGTCGCTCAAAGCTCGAGTGTAAAAGAAGCGCTTGTGGAGCGCTGCAAAGAGCATGGACTCGACTCCGATTTTATTGAACAACGTCTCACGAGCGCGTTGGGCTTGAGTGAAAAGATGCGCGTATTCTGTTCGAAACTGAGTCCGAAATGCGCGATCGCCACGGCGTCGGTCGGCTTGTCGATACCTGCGCTTGTCGCGTTTGCCCCTCTTCTCGGAGGCGCGGCGACAGCAACGGCGGTGGCGTCGGCGTTTGGCGCGTTGGGCACGCTTCTTCCGGCAAGCGTCGCTTCCGGGGTAACGGCAGGCGCGCTCGGCGCGGTCGCGCCGATGTCTTTTAGCGCTTGTAAGAAGAAATTGGTCGGGAAGTTGTCAGGCGTCTTCAGGCACGGCTCGTCGGCTAAAGACTCTGGGGCGCAGGAACCTGGTGCGGGAG
>JAQVHZ010000142.1 GCA_028695965.1 Thermoguttaceae bacterium
TGATCCAAGGGGAAAATATGCGCAGCCAGTTCAGCTATCACTGCCTGAACTGCGGCGGCTCTCCTTATATCCATATCGCGCAAAGCGTTCGGCCGGAAATCGTGCTCTTTAATTCAGACCAAATCTACCTTCAGGGCAAAATCGATATCGAAGCGAACCCGCGCTTGACGATTCGCAGCGTCGACAACGACATTGTCGTGAAGAAGTACGAGACGGGCGAAGGTATCGACGAACAGCGCCGCGTAAGTTACAAAGTCGACGACGTCATCCGCGCTATTGTCGAAATTGGCGGCACATATCCTGACGTCGTTTCGTTCCTGACTCAGGCGAAGACCCAAAAAGCGCTCCACGCCGCGGCCGGCGACGGCTCTTCCGCAGAATGCCCGCTCGCCATCGACGCGCTGCCCGGCTCGAGAACCTCGCATTTCAAGAAAGTCAAAGACGTGCAGGCGATCGCAGAACGAGAGGCCGCAAGAGAAAGGGCGGAACGAGAGGCGAACAAGCCGTCCATATGGTCGAGGATGAACCCGGCGAATTGGTTCGCTAAAAAAGAAGAGGAAGAATTCAGCCTGGAAGAATTCGACGCCATACACGGCGAATCTGCGACGATCTCCGAAGACGTCTCTATTTCCGAAGAGTTCTCGCTCGACGAGTCTTCCGGAGACGAGGAGTTCAACCTGGAGCCGCGGCAGTAAGAGCTAAAACCGCAGGGCAACAAGGCTGCGCCAACGCCCTTTCGGACTCTTAAATAACGCGGCAACGTTCGCTATATGCGTTGCAGGAACTTGTGTGCAAACAATTTCAAAAACGCTTCAGCTGTTCCTGCGTTCCCTAGGAGCGCCAGATTGGCTGTTTGTTCGACGCATGGTTTCCATATAAAATAATAATTGTAGAAATTAGATAGACAACTAAAACTTGCGAGGACCTCGTTGTGAAATTGGGAATGATTAGATGTATGCAAACCGAAGACTATTGTCCAGGCACGTCTGATTTCAAAGCTGTTCTTAATAGGACAGGCGTTTTTGAAGGCGTCGAAGATGAAATTGAAATCATAGGCTTCATAAACTGCGGCGGCTGTCCCGGAAAAAAATCCATCCTCAGAGCGAGAGAACTAGTTAAAAGGGGCGCAGATACTATCGCTTTCACAAGTTGTATTCAAAAGGGAACGCCAATAGGTTATCCCTGCCCGTTTGCCAAGAGGATGAAAAGCTTAATCGTAGAGGATCTGGGAGAAGGCGTCGCCTTTTTAGATTATACTCACGAATGGCGTCGCTGAATGAAGACCATAAGATTTTAATTTTATGCACAACTCTTCAAACCGCCGCGCAAATGTTGCCAAAGGGCGTTGCGGCGCAAAGAGCTGTAAAAATGCCTCGCCCAACTGCGACCAATCTGCTAAGCGCGTTCGCTTGCGTCGTTAATTTCAACCTGTTAACTTCCCTTAATTCGATTCCTTTATCGCTCTTAAAAGCCCTTTTGTACGTGAAAGGGCGCTCTAAACGCAACTTGAACGCCGCGCACCCCAATAAGGCGTTGATAACAATCTGATCGGTCGGCTTTCTATTTCTGCTCGCCAAAAACAATGAAATAATTTGCGTTTCCTTGACTTTACACAATTTTTGTTCTACGATTAATGCGTCGGCGGCTAACGTCAGGACGTCGTCTTGCCAAGCGTTATGAAGGGCGCGCGTTTTACGTCTGGCGCGGAGGCGGAAATTCCGTCGTGTTTCGCGTCCTTAACGTCTAACTAACCGGCGCGCGTAAAGAAAGGTTAACTGGGAATAATGGTTTTAGACGGTTTTTTGCCCGTATATTTTTCAAGTTTCAGCGTCGGCGGAAATTGGGATATGCCTCATGACGTCGTCGCCAAATTGCTCGACCTCGAGCCGACAAGCGTGTGGAAGACGCCGGAGCGCTCGTTCCGAAGCGTCTGCGCGTCCCCGGAAGATGCGAGAATCAGGAGAAAAAATGGCGAAAAGCTCTCCGCTTTCTCGAGCTGGAGATATGAGCTTCCTCCAAAATCATGTATTTTTCTCGAAGAATCCTTTCGAGAAATCTTAGACGTCTTTTATTCTAAGCGCCGAGCGCTCAACGACCTGCTGCAAAACGAAATCGCTTGGAACGCAGATATTCATTTTGCAATTTATCTGACAAATTTTGGGCAAGGCGGCGAAGTCGACGAGTGTGGCGTCGCCCCCGCGTTGGAAGCGCCCGCGGACGTTATCAATCAATTAACTGAAATGCAAACTTCGTTCTCGATCCTATTGCATTCAATTGACAAATTGGAAAGCTATGAAGAAGGATATCTGATCGACGGTTGGAAAGTAAACAGCGACGCTTATGCGTCTAATTACAAAGAATGGAACGTTCTAAAAAAAGCGCAAGACGACGTTAGCGGCGAGAGCTGATGACTTAAAGCTGGCCCCGATTGCAGAAGAAGAAAACGCCGAATAATGCGAGTTTTCCACACTATTCGGCGTTCTGTTTGCTGTTCGCTTGAGGGCAAACGGCGGTTCGTCAGATCGACATACGTCGAATCAGCTGTTCGACGGCTACCGCGGTGTTGCGTCGCTCGGCCAAGACTTCTTCGAACGTGGTGAGAACGAGTTTGCTCGCAATTTCACCGACCATCTTGCCGGTTTCGCCCTCATGAAGCGCGTCGATGGCGAAGCAGCCGAGCTTCGTCGCAAGAACGCGGTCGGCGGGAACGGGCGTGCCGCCGCGTTGAAGATGACCCAGGACAAGATTGCGCATATCGTACGGACAATTCGACTCTTTCAGCGCTTTCATAATGTCGACCGAATTGCCGAAATCGTCCCCTTCGGCGACGACCATAATGATCGATCTTTTGCCGAGCGCCTTGAATTGACGAAGATCCTTGACGATATCTTTAATCGACGTCTTCGTCTCGGGCACGGCGACTTCTTCACAGCCGCCGGCTAGCGCGATATGCGTCGCGAGGTCGCCGCAATGTCGGCCCATCACTTCAACGATGAACATCATGTTATGGCTGCCCGCAGTGTCGCGCAGCTTGTCGATCGCCTCGACGCCGGTCTGAACGGCGGTCGCAAAGCCGATCGTGAAGTCGGTGCCGAGAAGGTCGTTGTCGATCGTGCCGGGCAAGCCGATGATCTGTCCGTCCCAATATTTACTCAGTTCAAGAGCGCCGGTAAGCGAACCGTTCCCGCCGACGACCAAGAGCGCGTCAAAACGATGGTCCGAAAGGATCTGAGCGGCCTCGGCAAGACCCTCTTTACACGTCATTCTCTCACAACGGCTGCTGTTGATTAAGGAGCCCCCGCGGTTAGTCAACCCGGAGACTTCGCGGCGATCTATTTTACGATCCATGCCGCCCCAGAATTCTTCGTCGAAAATCCCTTGATAGCCGTGGAGAATACCGACGACGCAGTCTCCGTACTTCTCGCCCGCTCGAACGATCGAGCGAAGACAAGGATTCATACCGGGCGCGTCCCCGCCGCTACACAAAACGCCAATTTTCATCATCGACCCCCAATATGTCAATTAACTCGTGAACAGTTCGGTCTCTTACAAGCGTAATGCTCACATTGCCGGTAGATTCTAGCGTTTTTCTCGAAAGAGTCAAGCGGAACGGGCCCGGCGAAGCCCTTTGGAAAACGCCGCGCAACAGCCTTTTACGGCGTGCTTATCGTATCCGCTGCAACAAGTTGAAAATCTCAGACGCGTCTCCTGCTTTCTCTGAAAGTCGGGAACAACCTCTACTGCAACGCAATTTTTGTGGTAGAATTTCTGGCGCGGGTAAAAACGTTCATATCAGGAGATTCCAAATGCGTCGTCAACAGGATCGTGAAATCATATCGTCGTTACACGAAATGTTTAGTCGTCAAAGGGAGATTGTTCAGAGATCCTTTCTGGTACGCGATAAGGTTCAACTGCTGAAAGAACAGATTCCGTGGGAAGATTTTCGCCCGTTGTTAGAACCCGTTCGCAACTCTTCTCCTGAAAGCGAACGTCCGGCATATGACGAACTCCTTCTGTTCAAATGCCTCGTTTTGCAAGAGCTTCATGAACTTACCGACGAAGAGCTTGAGGCGGAGTTGTGCGACCGACGGAGTCTTCAAGATTTTCTTGGCGCAGACGCCCATACTATCCTTCCTGACTATACAACTATTCGGCGTTTTCGCGAGGCGCTCAACCGCGAACAGCTGATCAAGCCTCTCGCCGACCTCTTTCAAACTCATCTTCGAGAGAAAGGCTTGACCGTCGACGACGGCCTCATTGCCAACCCGATTTTTTTCGCGGCTCCGAACAAGGAAACAAAAAACAGTGATAATAACAGCTCTGTCTAAGAGGGCAAAGAAGAGGGCGTCGTCTTTCCTGTTTGCGGCGTTCTCGTCCGATTCGAAGAAAACATCTGGGACTTATACTGCAGCTAGAATCATTCCAACAAACGACGCGCGTCGTTATTTACGGGCATTCGCTATTGGGAAGGCAAGGCGTTCTTCAAACACGCAGCTCGTAATTGACGGCGCGACACTCGTCGGGCGGAAAAGACGATGAGTCGTCGCGCTAATTTGCCTCAAAATGAGGTTGAATTTCGTCAAAAAAACTTGCAATAGACGGGGGGTTTTAGGTATAATGAGATTGGTTTCCTCGTTGTTCTCTGGAGGCGTCTTCAAGCTGGAATATCACCTCTCGGAGTTCACAAGGATCCGTTTTTTTTGCAGCGCTGATCGCAACGATTGCTCGGCTGCTGCAATACGTCTAGATAAAACGTTTATGTATGCTAAGGGAGATTTTACAATGCTGCGAAAGTTGTTCCTATTGCTTGTTCTTTTTATACTTCACAATGCCAGTACGTTATCCTTTTCAAACGTTTGAAAATTTAATGTCATCATCGACATGACGTCGTTCTTATAGTCGGTTTCAAGCTTTGCCAAACAATCGTCGATTGCGGTCTTG
>JAQVHZ010000058.1:0-12138 GCA_028695965.1 Thermoguttaceae bacterium
TTCTCTTGTTACAGACGTATCTCCTTTTTGCGATTGCCATTCGGAAAACGATATCCCGGTTGTTCCTAATGTTGGAATGTTCGCCTCAGCGGATCCTGTGGCTCTTGATCTGGCGTGTGCAGAAGCGATTAATGCCCAACCTGTCGTGCCTAATAGCATTCTTGCTTCGAAGAAATCAAGAGGCGACCATTTCCAAACGATGCATCCCGGCACTAACTGGCGTTCTGTTGTAGAATATGGCGCAGAAATAGGCCTAGGTTCTCTGGAATATGATTTGATCGAGATTTAATTCGGGATCAAAACGGTTGAAGATTTCGCTAGCATAAATGGCTCCCAATTTGAGGAAAACTTGCAGTGAAGACGAAAGCTTCTCTTTTATGTACTGTTGACGTCGGGAACACACGAACTAAGTTCTGCATCTGGCGCGAACAAGACGAAGACGTCCCTGCATTTGAGTTTGTCGATGGTTCGAATACCTATGAGACAACGATGGAATGGTTGTTTAATCTTCCCATTGGAAATGCTCAGACAGTGAATTGGATTATTTCAAGCGTCAATTCATACAAAAGTGATTTTTTAAAAGAGAACATTTACAAAAGTCGTCCTCACGACGTCGTCAGAATGATTTCATTAGTCGATATTCCGCTAACTGTTCATTATGATTTTCCTGAAAGACTTGGTCTCGATAGAGCGGTTGCTGCATATGCTGGTATTAATTTGATTGGCTTGGGACGCCCCTTTTTGGTGATAGACGTAGGCACTGCTGCTACAATAGATTACATTGATTCACAAGGAGTTTTTAGAGGCGGCGCTATTTTGCCAGGGCCAAGACTGGCTGCTGAGGCTCTTCAAACGAAGACTGCAAATTTGCCAATTTTAGAAGATCCCGAAAAGGCCGATCTTACTTTTAAGATGAACAATGGAAGAAGTGAGGTTTTGACTTATCCTGCGACAGAAACTCATAACGCTATCAGACTAGGAGTTGTTTTTACGTTGATAGGCGCTATCGTGTCTTTTCTTTGGAAGACTCGTCGTGCAATTATTGAAAAAAATGAAGATCCTTCCCAGTTATCGCTTTTGCTTGCCGGAGGAGACGGACATTTCACTAAATGCAATTTAGAAGATTATTTTAACGATATGGACGCGGCTTTGGAATTTACTGTTCCACGTCCAGAGATCATTGTTGAACCACGACTTGTTTTGCTTGGTTTGAAAACCCTTGCTGCATCGAAAAGTTTTATTTGGGAATAGAGCTTAGCTATTAGAACTGATTGTTTTGGAATTGTGGCTGCTATATAGGAGGCGTTTTTGCGATGAGTGAATTGACAGAATCAGTAGCTAACACGATGAAGGAGTTTGAATGTCTTCCTGGAATTGGAAAAAAAACTGCTGAGCGGATCGTATATCATCTTTTGAAAAGTTCAGATGAAGAAGCGTTGGCTTTGGCTGACTCTATTCGTTCAATGAAAGAAAGCGTCCGTTATTGCAAACGTTGCTTTAATTTGGCAGAAGACGAGTTATGCGAGATTTGCCGCGATTCCCAACGCGATCAAACGATGTTGTGTGTGGTAGAGCAACCTAGAGATTTGATTGCGCTTGAAAAAACGGGTCGTTATCGTGGACTTTATCATGTTTTACTTGGTCGAGTGTCGCCTTTAGACGGCGTCGGATCGGAACAACTAACAATCGATATGCTGATTAAACGTATCAAGTCAGGCGAAATTAAAGAACTAATCATGGCGACGAATCCGACAGTTGAGGGGGACGGTACTGCTTTGACGATTACCAATCGCCTTGAAGGCGCTCCTGTTAAAATTACTCGTCTAGCACGTGGAATTACAACAGGTAGTTCTCTTGAGTTTGCTAACAACGAAATGTTAGCAGATGCGATTTCTGGTCGACAAAGTTTCGATCAGGAGACGAAGTTGCAGGAATGACTTTGTTCCATTTTTTCGTTGACTTTTGGTTTCATAAACATATAATCGGTCTGGACTGACGCCTATCGTTTGTGTTTCCGTTTTCCGTTCAGTCACAAGATTCGATTCGTTTGTTACAGTGCATTTTGAGGTTCAATATGGCTAAGAAAGTTGCAAAAGCCGAAGCGAGTTCTGCTCCGGCAAAGAAAAATTTGAGAATTCAGGAACTATACGACAAAAATCCTGAATTGAAGATGGCTGTCGATCAAATTGAAAAATTGTATGGTCAGGGGGCGATTATGCCTCTTGGTCTCGACCAAGCGCCTGGGTTAGAGGGCATTTCAACCGGTTGCCTTTCCTTAGATATTGCTCTGGGCGGGCGTGGAATACCGAAGGGGCGTATTGTTGAGATCTTCGGACCTGAATCAAGCGGTAAGACGACTTTGACCCTTCATGTTGTTGCACAAGCCCAAAAGAACGGTGGAATTGCGGCGTTTATTGACGCCGAACATGCTTTCGATCCGAGCTGGGCCAAGCGTCTTGGCGTCGATTTAGAGGCGCTTTTAGTGAGCCAGCCGAGCAGTGGTGAAGAAGCGATGCGTATCGCTGAAATGCTTGTTAAAACGAATGCCGTCGATATTGTCGTTGTCGACTCCGTTGCAGCGTTGGTGCCAGAAAAAGAACTACAAGGCGAAATTGGCGATCAGTTTGTTGGTCTTCAGGCTCGTTTGATGAGTCAGTCGTTGCGTAAATTAACTGGCGCAATATCGAGAAGTAAAACGACAGTTGTTTTTATTAACCAGATTCGTGAAAAGATTGGGGTTATGTTTGGTTCTCCCGAGACGACGCCCGGCGGTAAAGCTTTGAAGTTCTATTCCTCTTGCCGTATTGACGTTCGTCGTATCGGACAACTTAAGGACGGCGATGAGATTATCGGGCAACGAGTAAGGGCTAAGATCGTCAAGAATAAAGTTGCGCCCCCGTTCAGAGTGGCTGAATTTGATATGTTGCATTCTTGTGGCATTAGCTACGAAGGCGACCTTATTGATCTTGCTATTTCCAAAAAGCTTATTAACAAGTCTGGCTCTTGGTTTAAGTATCAAGACACTCAATTAGGACAGGGGCGTGAAAAGGTTCGAGCGTTTTTGCAGGATAATCCTGACGTTGCAGAGTCGCTTCGAGAAGAGATTTTTGCGTCAATTAATTCGGAAGAAGCAACTGTTGATATCTCCGATTCTTCTGAACCGATTGAACTGGACGAAGAGTTTGCAGAAGCGAATTTAGATGAAGATTGAGAAGTTGTTTCAAGTTTCTTCGTCTTTTACCTTGCCTTTTATCAGTACGGCGACTGATTGCAGTTATCTGTAATTTTAGTTGGATTACTCGGGCGTCCACAAACGTCCAGATTTTAAAAGGACCAAATGACGTGGGTTCCTAATAAATCGAATTTATTAGGAACCCACTTTTTTTACGACTCAAACTATTCGGGGTTATGGTTGATAATTAGCAATAATGACAATTAACCAAATGATGCCAATGCACAAGATAAAACTTATTATGAACCCAATGACGTCAACCCAATTAGGACGATTAAATTCTAAACCGCCAAATTTAAACAAACGTTTATCGTCAAAACGATGCGGATTTTCGTATGAAAGCTGCATCTCTTTTTCGTCTATTTCTGGGTTTGGATCAACAGGCGTCTTCATTTTAACGTAATATCTGTCCAGCTTTTCTTCGTCGCCGCGCGGGGTTATAAAGCTAAACAGAATTAGGAAGACAAACGGCAGGAAGAGACGGGTAGGAAGGCGCATCGCTTCTAGCGTTCCAGTACTCTGAGAACACAAGTCGACGCCCAAACGTTCGTAGAGAAGAAAGTCTAGTTCAAACGTTCCCTTACCTCTAAGCGAGATCCCCATTTCCTGTAATTCCTCAATTGACTTGAAACGATTGATAACACGTTCTCGATTTTCACCAAGCGAGGTTACAGAGAGGAGGGAAGCGTCAAAAAGTTCTATTTGGTCATTTTCTTCGACAAAGATTTTATGCTCTTTAGACGTTTGAGGATCTTTGATTACTTTAGCAATCACTTTCCCCGACGAATTCCAAATGAGCTCAGCGCCTTCTGAGTCGTAAGGAACTACGCCTTTGCCCCAGTAAATTGCTTTTCCACCAGTTTTAAATTCATCAACAATCTGTTCTCCAATTGAAATTTGATTAGGTTCGTTTCCCAATTCACGGAAGATTACTTTTGACAGTTCTTCTTCAGAAAGATCTTCGTCCATAGAGGTGAGAAGCGCGTTCTTCCTGTTTTCCCATAACTTTCTGGCTGCATTTCGACGCTCAACGTCTGTTGGAGAAGCAGGACGTTTCTCGGTAGTAACAACAAATTCATTTGTTGAGAGGTAATTAGGATTAGTTGGCAGGTCTTTGTTGAATTTAGCAATGTTCATTGGAACAATGAAGAACAACACAAGCGTAAGAATAATTGTACCCCAAGCGGAGTATTTATTTGCTCGTCGCCAGTACATTCCAATCCAAAAAGGGGCAGCGAAGACAATTGGAATTTCCCATGCGAATTTGAGTTGTTCAAACACGTTCATTTGGGTTAAAGAGACGACGGTTGCTCCAAGGATTACAATAGCGCCGCAGATTCTTCCAGCAAGCACATAGGTCTTTTCACTTGCGTTGGGATTGATTAATGCCGCATATCCATTCCGAACAACGAGACCTGAAACAACTAACATATAGCAGCTTGCAGAACTCATGAGAGCGGCGAGCAAGCAAGCAAGCATAAGCCCAACCAAACCTGCGTTCAGGGGACCGAGCAATTCACGCGTAGCTACCCCCCACACTTTATCAGGGTCTTCTGCCAGTTCTACATTGCCAGCAAGATAGGCCAAGGCAACTAAGGCAGTAAACGCCCAGCCAATTGTACAGAAGCGTTTGAGAATATTTCCAGCTACCAGTCCAAATCGAGCGCTGAATTCCGATTTTGCGGAACCGCCTCCAGTAGCAATAAAGTGGGGCTGACAGACAATACCTAGTAAGTTTAGTAAGGTAATAGCTACGATATAATGGAAGGGGAATTCTCCCCCTTTAGGACTAGACAAAATTTCAAAGTATTCGGCTGGAACTCTTTTGTGAAGAATGGTAAACCCGCTTTTCATGGTTTCAACCGAAGGGGTCAAGGTTAATGAAGGTTCAATATCATTAGGAGGGAGCGTTCCCTGATTGGAATCAGTTTCTGACTCTTGTTGTACGACGGCTGATGCGTTAGCGTCTGCAGAAGCTATTGCGCTCTCGTCTTTTACCAGCGCGCTGAGACCCACAGGAATAAGGACAACCGATAGGATAATGATAAAGATTCCTTGAATTAAATCTGTCCAGTAAGCAGCGCGTAGTCCGCCAAGTACCCCGTAGAAGAGAACGCATAGCGCTGTCAATATAATGATAAATTGATCGAACTGAATGGAATGTCCAAAAAGGACAATTGAGTCGGCTCCAACAAGCGGGGCGCCCATTTTACCAATAGCCGTCATGCCGACGCCCAGGTAAACCATATAGAAAACAGCGCCGAAAATCATATAAGCAAAGGCAATTGCTTTGCTTTGATAACGTTCTTCAAACCAGTCGCCTAGCGTAAGACAACGCATACGGCGGTACCAGACGCCACAAATCCAGTAAAATGGCGTGACGAATAACCACAGAAGCCCACTCCAGACGCCGCTCAATCCATTGGTAAATGTCGTTTTAGCTGTGACAATCGGATCGGAGGCATTCGTTCCTGCTCCAAAAGCGGCAAACATTTGGAAGAGTTTGCCAAAGCTGCGACTGCCAAGAAAGTAGTCCTCTTGTTTTTTTACAAAGAACATCGACCACAGACCAATCAACGTCATAAGAACAAAGTAGCCGGCGAGGACAATATAATCAAGCGTTGTTAACCCCATTGTAAACCTTTGAATAGCAAGTGTGACGGTTTTGAATAATGACGAATGGATGATTGTGAAAACAAAAACTATTGATAAGCTTTTTATTGAGTTCCACTGATGTGTAAGTCTATCATAAAGGTTTTTGAAGCTCAAGCGCTGACAACAACCTTTGAATAGATTGCTTCTTAGTTGTTTGAATGGGTAGAATCAGTAGAATCAGCAGAATCAGAACTTTTGTTTGGCTTGTTGTCATCATCAGAACTGTTTGATTGTAATTGTTCCGTTTTTGAATTGGCCTCTTCGTCAAAAGGGGAAAATATATTTTTGAGGATAGGAACGCCAAAAGGCCCCTTACGTTCGGTAAAAAACTCGTCTCCTGAGTCTTCCAAGAGTAGTTTCAGAGAACTAGCAAAGGTTGAGTCAGCGTAATCGGCGTAGTGTAAAATCATTGCTTCTAGGCTGGATGGGGGCATTGGAGCGCCCCAGTCTTGAAAACGGGAGTGTGATAGAATCAAGTGGGACAATTGCGTTCTCAAATTATTATCAAGTCCAACTTCTATTGAATAACGTTGTATAATCTCGACGCCTAGTATAGCATGACCTATTAAATCACCTGCCAAAGTATGCTTAGGACCAGTTACAAGCATTTGAGTGTCAAGTATCTTTCCAATATCATGAAGTATGGCGCCTGCGACAACAAGAGGCTTGTATATTGTGGACTTGCCTTGCGGCGCGATCGAACAAAAATGATCTGATAGAAGTATAGCCAACTTTGTAACGGAAAGGGTATGTTCCAAAAGACCACCGATGTACGCTCTATGGTGTGAACGAGAGGCGGGCGATTCATAAAGAGCGATCCGATTATCTTTAAATATTTTTCGGACAAGGAGGAGCAGAGGCGTTTTATTTAGATGTTGACTTGCTAATGCTAAGATTTCTGCAGTGGTAGTTTCTGGTGGGATCGCTGAAGAAGGGCGGCACTTGTTTTTGCTGAATCCGTCTTTTTTATCGTCAGGCGTTACTCCCCGAATACGAAGTATATCTAGTTGAATTCCGTAGTTAGTGTTCCTAGCAATACCTCTGATTTTGTAGTATCCGCCTTTTTTCCAGTACTGTTGACAATCTCTAAATAATGGATTTTCTTTCCAAAGAATTGCCTGAATAGATTGTCTAGCGTCTCTGAACGTAACTTTATAAAAGGGTTTGCCATCTCTGGTTAATCGCCTTTCACAAGAAACTAACTGCACGAAACAATCGGTGGGAGCAGAGACATTCAGGTCTGCTATTGTGCCAACGATCAATTGTTTATTGTCTTTGAAGAAGTTCTTTTGCGATGCAAGGGGAGCAGCTTGTGTTTGTGAACTGGTCGTCTCTTGTTGACGTTCCGTTTGCCCTTGAGAATGCGAAGATTCGTTTGAGGCTGATTGCAGCAAATCGGCAGAGGAAACATGGTTTCCTAACAAAGGTTTATTACTTGGCTCGAAATTTGTTGCTTCCTCCGAATCATTAATCTTTTTGTCGACAGGCTTCGAGGTTGCCGTTCCTTTAATTTGAGAGACCGTTAAAGGCGTTTCTGCCGAGGACGTTTGATGAGAATTAGGCGTAATTCGTTCAGGCGGACGTGTCATTTATCTGCTCCATCTAAACATTCTATCTCAAAGATGACAAAGAACAGCACATACTATTTAGCTTGGATCGTCTTCCACTGGTTTTTCAAGGACAAGCGGCAACATAACGACGAAACGCGCGCCCCCTAACGGCGAGTTATCAATAGTAATCCTTCCTTTATGCTCTTGAACAATTTTATGAGTAACCGCTAGTCCAAGACCAGTGCCTCCACTTTTGTTTTTGGAAGCGAAAGGACGGAACAAGACCTCGCGCATTTCGGGGGGAATGCCAGGCCCGACGTCGTCGACAATAACAAGAACTTGTTTCTTTTCCGGCTTGAATTCTACAGTTACTTCTACTAGGGGACGTAACAGACTAGGGACGTCCTTTTCACTCGCTGGATTTGTTAAGTGGCTAGAAGAACTCGACGCCTCATAATCTTTAGAAGCTTCTAAGGCATTACCTATCAGATTGACGATCGCGCGATGAATTTGTTCTCTATCAAAATAAAATTGAGGGTCTTTTTTGTCGGGGTTAAATTTTAGATCGACGTCTAGATCAGTAGCTCTTCCGCGCATTAGTTCTACGACGTCCACCATAAGCTCGTTAAAATTATCAAAGGACCAAACAGGGGTGCGTTCTTTGCTAAATGTTAACATATCTAAAACAAGGTCAGAAATTTTTGTTTGGTTCTTCTCGACAATATTCCAACCTTTTCTTACGAGGGTTTCGTCATGTTCATCCAGTCCCGTATGAATTAAAAAACTACCGCCGCGAATTCCCTGCAAAATATTTTTTATATGATGTGACAAAACGGCAACAGTTTGACCAATAGCGGCAAGCCGCTCCGCTTGTGCCATACCCAAGTAGTACTGGGTGTCTTCGATGGCAAGAGCCGCCTGACGACCAATGGCAACCATTAACTTCAAATGATCAAGCGTTAGTTTAGTCTTTTCCGTTTCAGAAAATGAAAGGTTAGAGCCTCCACTAAGTTCATCGTTAGCGAACACTTCAGCAGAATATTCATTTGTTTCACTAGACGATATCTCGAAGCTGTCTTCGATAGTTTCTGTATCAAGGTCGAGCTTTGAATCGGGAAAGTTGGTATAGTCTGAATCAAAAGAGGCTTGGATCGTCTTGGCAACAGACTGGAGCGCTCTTGATTTTGGCAATTCGGGAGTTTTAGACTCTAAAGCGCCGGCGTCAGATATGGTAACGTCATAAGACGAGTTGTCGGGAGTGTTTTGAGTTTCATTTGGAGGTATATCTCCAAAAGGACGCGAAACGTCGATATAAACGACTCCAACAAGACCATAACGTCCCTGCATTGGAACGCAAATAGCTTCTTTTACGCCAGTTTGCAAAATGCTTACGGAGCCGTCCCAGCGTTCGTCGCTTTGAGCGTTGCTTGTTAATACGCCTTTCTGGTTTCGAAAAGCGTAGTTCAAAATTGTTTGGCTGACCTTAACACGACCGCCTTTTTTACGTGTCTTAGAGGATTTAGGAATGAGTTTATCGGCGTCAGCGTCATAGAGAAAAATACAGCCGCGATCCACCGGCGCCCATTGGAAGATTAGTTCCAGTATGCGATCAAGCAAGCGTTCAACATCTAAAGTTCGACTTGCGGCAAGGGTCGCATGGTACATAAAATTTAGGTGAGCGCGAGCTTTTTCTAACCACGCAGCCTTTAGTTCGTTTTCTGCGGAGCGTTCGAACAAACGACGGCTGTCCTCAGGAGTAAGTGAATGAAGTACTCTTGACTCGTTTCCAGATTCAGCTTCTTGGAAAACGTCAACCAGCGGCTCTTGTGCTCCTACGTCAAGGGTTCGTGATGCAAACAGCAGGACAGTTCTTCCTATTTGTATCTGGTCTCCATTATTTAGACGTCGAGACTGGATTTGTTTGCCATTGATAAAGAGACCGTTTGAACTTTCCAAATCGATAATCACTCGACCTGAATCACTGAGGCGTATTTCCGCATGACGACGCGAAGCTTCTGGATCGTGCAAACGAATTCTATTAGAATAGTCGCGTCCGATAGTCACTGTAGAGTTGTCAAGCGTATAACGACGCCCTTGGTCATGTCCTTGAATAACAAAAAGCGAGTCCACCGCCGTCTCCGCAATGCTGATTTGAGGTGAAAGAAAATGCTGTGTTACGAAGCGCTTGATTGAACTGCATTGTTCATCATGCGCACGCCGGGGCAGTAGTCGAATTATTAACAGTACTAAACAATCGACCTAAATCCAATATACCATTTTAATGGATGAAAATGTCAGTTAGAAGTCGTTTTTATTTTTATCACTTCTTCTACAAGATTATCATGAGCGTTGTATGGATTATAATGAATATCAGGATCTAAGATTAGGTTTTGCTATTTGGGGTATGTTTAGAGGCAAATATATGAGGAGTATTTAATTTTAAAAAATAAACTTGAAAAGTCTGACGGTAATCTTGAATTCTCTTGAGTTGCTCGTGAAATCTGTTAAAATGGGCAGACCTATGGCTTAGGCATGGTCAAGCGTAGGTTGCGTTCATGATTCTGGACGCCGTGTTTATTGGCCTCTCTTTAGACGTTGACGTGTAGAGTAGCGTGTTGAAGAAGATCCTGGACGCTTGGTTTGAACAATTCCATGAATGTCATGATCTTATCGGAACGGAGAGTTTAAAAAGAAGTTCCGTTGACGTTGTAGGGTTTTGCTCTCCGTATCCGGGAGGTACGTCTTAGGACGGTTTGTTAAGGAGTGATGATGAAAAGAGCTAGGTTGGTAGCGGCTTTTGTTGTTGTTGCAGCATTTGGAGCCGTTGGATTTGCCCAAGATCTTAGTGATAATCCCATCCATCAAGTTGGTACGGTTTGGCTTGCTGATCCTGTTGAGAATGCAGACGCCGAGGCTGCGACAGAAGCCGACATGAAGGCCTACGAAGAAACGCTACAAACAAATGTAGTCGGCGAAACGTTGAAGTTCAAAATGATTCCGATCATGGGCGGCGAATTCACAATGGGCAGCGAATCTGGTGAAAAGGATGAAGCGCCTACTTTTGAAACGACGGTCGAGCCTTTCTGGATGGGAGAGCATGAAGTTACATGGCAAGAGTTTTCACTGTTCGCTCTTCTATATTTAGCTAATGCTCATAAGTCCGGCGCCGTTGAGTCTACGTCTGATCGTGACGAGCTGGCTGACGCTCTTGCTGCCCCGACTGCTCCCTACAGCATCGGATCAATCAGCTATGACAAGAGCAACAAAGAAGGGTACCCCGCCAGCGGCATGACCCGTTACGCTGCTCAAATGTACTGCAAGTGGCTTACCGCTACAACTGGTCGTTATTATCGCCTTCCCACTGAAATTGAATGGGAATACGCTTGTCGTTGCGGTTCAGATACTGCTTATGAATTTGGCGACGATGAAGCCGAGCTTGAAGATTATGCTTGGTATCTCGCAAACAGTCCTGACGGGTATAGCGAAGTTATGACCAAGAAGCCGAATGCTTGGGGCTTGTACGATATGCATGGAAACGTTTGCGAATGGGTTATGGATCAATACGATAAAAAGGCCTACGAGGATTTTGAAAAAGGCAAGGTCAAAACTCCATTTGTTACACCGAAGAAGCCTCTTTCCGTTTATGGTATGTTTAATGAAGTTGCTCGTGGTGGTTCCTGTTACCATGAAGCTGCTGATTGCCGTAGCGCCAAACGCATTGTTTCTAACAAGAGCTGGAAAGAACACGACCCGCAATTTCCGCAAAGCATTTGGTGGATGACGGAAGCTCCTTATGTTGGTTTCCGTGTTGTTCGACCTTTGGCTGTGCCAACTGCTGACGAAGCTAAGTTGTTTGAACCTGACCCAGCTGTTTGGACGAAGTACAAGGAGCTCAATCCTCGCTAATTTTTTGTTGACGTCAGAACTAATTTAGTTGTTTAAAAAAGACGCGCCCTGGCAAATGGAGCGCGTCTTTTTTAATTTCGTTGTTGAAGCAGTACAGACAATCAATTCAGATATTCAGCAACAGGGTAAATAGAATGCCCGCCAAAAAAATAGCAACCGCATATCCGCCAAGCGCAACGGTCCAGAACCAAATTGGAACCTCTTTATACCAAGCGCTAAAAGGTCTGCTTGCGTTTTCTTCGAAGTTTTGAGCAGTAGGATAATTCGGGATTTCAGCGGCAACTTTTTCAACAGGTCTAATATGAGTTTGAGAAGGATTCACGGAAGCAGCAGAAGGAGACTTGTTGCTTGTGTTTGAGCTCGGCGTTGAAAAGGGGACTGATGGCGTTTGAGGCTGAGCGCTATTTCCTTGACGACTCTTCAGGTCCGCACGAGGACCTGAAGATTGGGCGTTCGTCTGGTTGAGTTGAGATAAGTTAAGAATTTGTGCATTTTGCTGGTTTTTCACGTCCGAAGCATGAGGCGACAGGGACGACTCTTGTGAACGACCGTTTGATATTTTAACTTTTGTCGTATCAGCTATTTCACTTAGCGCTAATTCAAGAGGATCAAGGCATTCTTCTATTGAATTTTTTTTTGAAAGTACAATATTGTCGCTTTTCGTCGAGCGTTTATTACCGAGTGCAGATTTGATGCGCGATATGGAGGTCCCGCTGTCTGTGAAATCGTATAGGTCGACAGCGTCTTCATTTCTCTTCCGAGCAAGCCCTTTGAGTTCATCATCAGAAAGCCGGA
>JAQVHZ010000058.1:12148-21709 GCA_028695965.1 Thermoguttaceae bacterium
GCCTAAACACGTTCAGAGCCTATTTCAGTGGCTCTCTCGTTTGTAGTGAGAAAAGCCTGTTCGACATTTACTGCTTGAAAACCTTCGAGGTGGGCTGTCGCGTCTATAAAATCGCTAGTTTGTGCAAATCCATGGCGTACAAGCCAATGTTTCATAATTTCAGCAACTTGTTCTGCTGATTGAATGCGGTTTTCAGGCTTTTTAGCCATCATGCTGGAGCAGATCTCAACAAGATCTGCCGGAGCGTCAGGACGTTCATTAAAAATACTTGCAGGTTCTTTGCGTTGGTGAGCTAGAAGCCTTTCGGAAATAGTCCCGTGAGGAAACGGCGGTTTGCCGACTAGGCAAAAATAAAGCGTAGCGCCGAGACCGTAGATGTCTGCGCGCGCATCTACGCCATGGCTATCTAAAGCTTGTTCAGGCGCAAGATAATCAGCTGTCCCTAAGATCTTGTCTTCATCAAAGGACGTGCCCTGAAGCGAAAAGGCGCTTTCGTCCAGCAAAGCTAGACCTAGGTCCAGAATCTTAACGAATCCTCGTTCGTCGACGAGGATATTATCCGGCTTCACATCTCGATGAACAATACTGCATTTATGAGCGTCTGCTAGACCTAAAGCCGCCTGACGAATATAACTGGCTACATCCTCATAGTCTAGCGGTCCCTCTTTTTCCACAAGCTGTCGCAAATTTTGACCTTCGAAGTATTCCATGACAATGTAATGGACGTCTTCAAATCGATCAACGTCGTATGCGCGAACAACATGTTGCGAGTCTAATGTGGCAATTGCCTGCGCTTCTCTTGCAAAACGATCTAAGTAAGTTGGATTAAGTCTTCGTTTAGGCAGAACCTTAATTGCCACGCGGCGTTTCATAACCGTATGTTCACCAAGGTATACTGAACTCATACCTCCTGAACCAATATGCCCCAAAATCCGATATTGGCGCAAATAGAATCCCTTATATTTACGCTTCATTAACTGCCGAACGTGCCACGACGTCAGCAGGTCGCGTTTCACGTATTCAGCTGCCAAAAGCCTAGCGTCGCTGAATTCGTTTGGCGCTTCGCGCTTGATTTGCGCCAAAGCGTCTTCATATACCTTGTCTTCCAGAAGACCGCTACGTTTTAAAAGATCAAGGAATTCATCGGTCGTTATTTTTGACATGGTGGAACACAAAGCTTCAAACTAAGGGCATGGAAACAAGGAAGGACTTTACGTCTGTTTCCATAATTATAGTATAATTAAAACCGTTATTCAACAGCTTAGTTGATTTTATAAAAAAGTTTTTCAGCCTGCGCGTACAACTCAAAAGGAAACCAGTGAGAGACGCGTCTGATTTGTCTCTAGACTTTATTTGAGCCATCCGGCTTGTTGCACATATTTAAGTCCGTCTTCAATTGTTGAGAAACAGTCGTCAAGTTGCGCTTCAAAAGCGCGTTTAAGGATTTTCCCCATTTTTGGTCCAGGTTTTATTCCAAGAGGAATAAGATCTCGCCCGTTTATCAAAGGACGAGGCGCAGTTTCTTTGAGTTGAAGACGTTCTGCCGCTTCAAGCCAAAAGTTCATTTGAAATTTGATTTTTTTCTCTGCCTGTTCTCTGGGTAATGGACCTAGCCCAGAGTCTCCAGCAAGATGACGCTCTGGCGAACCGCATCCTAGGGCGTCTGATTGACGTAACAGCGCCCACAACTTAATATTGGCAGGGGCAAGCCGATTAGCTAAACGTTGAATTGCTCGAACACTGGGATTATTGATATCTGTCATATGTTCATTGACGAGCTTTTCCACCGTCTGAAAGACTCGAACTGGCGCTTTCATTTTTTTAAAGAATTCTCTTGCTATTAACGATCCAACTTTATCATGTTTATGTGAGCGGAGAATGCCATTTTCATCGAGTTTAGTTGTCGCGGGTTTGCCGAAATCATGCGCTAATGCTGAAAACAGAATGTATAGTCTTTCCTCTTCTGTTAATTCTGGTTTATATGTGCGCGCGATTTTAGCGGCTTCTTTGCAGACAGCTAAGGTATGAGTCCAAACGTCTCCCTCAGGATGCCATTCTGGGTTTTGAGGACAGTCAATTAAAGCCGCTATTTCAGGGAATGCTTCTATCCATCCGCTTTCGCGAAGGAATATTAATCCTAGCTCAGGGTGTTCTCCTTTTATTGCCCACTTTTTCCATTCTTCGTAGACACGTTCTTCAGGCAGGGTGGGAAATTCCGGTAAGACTTCCCGGCAATACCGTAACGTTTGAGAGTCCGTTGAAAAACCAAAACGAGCGGAAAATTGCATACCGCGCAATACTCGTAAAGGGTCGTCTTTGAAAGCAGGACTGGTTGCTCTAAGTAATTTTCGATCGAGGTCGCCGATACCGTCGAAAGGGTCATAAAAGGAACCGTCACGGCGCATACCAATGGCATTAATCGTGAAATCACGACGCGCAAAAGCTTCCTTTGGCGCCAATGCAGACGTTGCTTCCACGCTGAATCCTTTGTGTCCAAGACCGACCTTGGATTCGCGTCTTGGTAAAGCAACGTCGACGTCGCGTCCAACCTTGAGTACGCCAAAAGATTGACCGACGACGTCCACGTAGAAATGAGGACTAAGAATAGCGCGAATCTGTGCATAACTCAGCCCATAGACTTCAATATCGTAGTCCTTCGAAGGGATATTCAAGAGACCGTCTCGAACGCATCCCCCGACAAGAAGAACGTCAGAAGCGCCGTTTTGTTCTAAAAGGTCAATGATTTTAAGAACGTGATGGGGAATATAAAGAGACATTTTAAAAACATATGAGTATCAAATTAAAAGAGGTTTGGCGTTTTTATCATAACTTCATAATAACAGTTCAAGTTCCTTATGTACCGTCATTATACTTCTTCTTTAACTTCTTGGAATAAGTTTTTAGAGTTTGATAGAGTGAGATAAAAAGAAAATAAAATACTTTCTTTTATCTTTTTTGATAAAAAACTTGAATTAATCCCCAGAATTGGTTATCCTTGAGGCAAGCACATATGGAAGATGCTCGTTAGAACATTTTCCATAAAGGTTGTGCCTTTGGAGCTGTACTGTTATCAAATTGTAATCTACAGGAGAGATTGAACGAATTATGAAAACGTTGAATGTTGGTATGATAGGAACGGGGTTTATGGGGCGGGCGCATTCTAATGCGTGCAATCAAGTTGGGCATTTTTTTGATTTGCCATACCGCCTCGTTCTGAAGAGCTGTCATAGTCGGAATCTCGAAAAAGCTAGAAAGTTCCAATCGGTTTGGGGATACGAGTCCGTTGAAGAAGATTGGAGAAAGCTTGTTGAAAGGGACGATATCGACCTCGTTGTCGTGGTTACACCAAACTATTTGCATAAGGAAATGGTTATTGCCGCTGCTGAGGCTGGAAAAGCAATTATTTGTGAGAAACCCCTCGCTATGAATATGCAAGAAGCGACTGAAATGGTCGCTGCAGTTGAAGCGGCGGGCGTTCCTTCTGCCGTTTCATTCTGTTATCGTCGTAATCCTTCTGTTGCCCTTTTTAAGCAACTTATTGATGAAAACAGAATTGGTCGCCCGTTCCATTATCGTGCAACCTATAATCAGGATTATACAATCAGTGAAAAAGTTCCTGTTGGCGGTAATTCTTTATGGCGTCTCGACGGAAATATTGCAGGAAGCGGAGTAACAGGCGATTTGCTTGCACACTCCATTGACACGGCTGAATGGCTGAATGGACCGATTGAAAAGGTTTGCGCTCATACGGAAATCTTTATCAAAGAACGTAAAAACGCTGAAACTGGTGAAATCATCACCATTACCATCGACGACGCATGTATGTTCCTTGCCGTCTTTAAAAACGGTTCGATCGGAACATTTGAAAGTACTCGTTACGCGCGTGGGCGTAAGAATTTCAATACGATGGAAATGAATGGTTCCAATGGCGCCTGCTATTTCAATTTGGAAGAACCTGAGTATTTGCAATTTTTCCGTTATGGCGATCCGGAAACGGGAGAAAAAGTTGAAGAAGACCATCTTACTGGTTGGCAGAAGATCTTGGTCACGAATAAAGAACATCCTTATATGGATCGTTACTGGGTTCCTGGAACTGTTATTGGTTATGAGCATTATTTTATCAACCAGCTCGCTGATTTCTTGATTCAAATGTCTGGTGGAACTCCTGTTTATCCTGTTCCGACTATTTCAGACGCTGCACGAACTCAAAAAGTGTGCGATGCGGTAATTCAGAGCGCCAGGGAAGAACGTTGGATTCAAATCGACTGAGTACGTTTGTAGGGCGGTTCGCAGAAGAGTTTTAGCAACGTTATTGTTGGACGTCAATTTTGTTTAGATTCTTGAACAAGATTGACGTCTGTTTTTAGCAGGCATTCGGTGTTTGTATGAATGCAGTTGCTGATTCTTATACAAGAAAGACGCTGCCACAACAGAAACCTTTGATTGTTGACTTTGTTCTTAATAACTCAACAAAACAGTTTGTTATGCTTTTTTTTATTTATGAACAACTTAGATTTCATTTTTGGGTATAATAGACTGATGTAAGGGGAAGTGGGACTCATTCCTACACGAGTTGGTTGCTAAGATTTGATATTAAGAGGAAGAGATGGGAATTCGGTTTTTTTGTCCAAATGGACACCGTTTAAATGTGAGAGCCGAGTTGGCTGGGGAAATTGGTTTTTGTCCAAAATGCCAAGTTCGAATGCTCATTCCTTTGGAAAGTATGCGGAAGTCTGGTGAACGCTTTGTTGAAGGCGTTAGCAGAACGGCAGAAGAACGTCCAAAGAATGATGAAGACGGCGGTCGTCTTCCTGATGAGAATAGACCGGGCAGGGACGAACCTGTCGAAGCTAAGCCAGTTGTAAACGAGACCGGAACAAACTATTCAACTGAACCTCCTGTTGAAGAAATCATTCGTCAAGTTGCAGTTGCAGATCCGGCGGAAAGAAAGGCAAATTCTGCTGGTGGCGCTGCGGATGAGACTTCTGACGTCTCAAATGCTCTTTGGATGGTTAACGTTAATGGACAAGAGTATGGTCCGGCTACTATTGAAGTAGTTCATTCTTGGATTAACGAGTTCAGGATTGGTCCTAAGACTCTTGTTTGGCGCCAAGGGTGGAAGTCGTGGCGTGAAGCTAAGAACGTATTTCCTGAAATTAAGGAGATTTTCGAAAAAGCTGAGGTTACGCTTGACGATTCTTCTAAAAATGACTTGTTCCAAGACAATCATGCGATGGAAGCGAAAGACAGCCAGCGTGAGCGACTGATTAGACGGAAAAGAAAGGCGTCGAAGTCCACTCTTGTCATTTTCTTACTGATCTTGCTGAGTTTAGGATTGTTGATTACGCTCATTGCAGTTTTACTCAGTCAAAAATAATTGAATAAGTTTTAGACTTCGTAAGTTGCGGTTTGGAGGTATTTTTAGAATTTCCTCTTGCTGTTTTTTAGAATGGCGCTAAATTGAGGGGCGTTCGTTTCACACGATTCAAATCTATATATAGAGCGGGTGTGGTGGAATTGGCAGACACGTCAGATTTAGGTTCTGATGGGCGAACGCCCGTGGAGGTTCGAGTCCTCTTACCCGCATCTTCTTTGTTTTTCCTCCAAATAACAACGACGTGGTTGCAGGCGCCAACCACGTCGTCTATGTGATCAAGGGCTTTTGATGGAATGGAGAGATTACATCTTAGGGATCTTTCGGTATTTTGCGCGTCTATTTTCTCCATAATTTGGATTTTCGGCTCGCTTCATTTCTTCATATGACGAGAAGTCGCCCTCGAACCAGCGTGTTTTGCCATTCCCTTCAAAAACGAGGAGGTGCGTGCAGATTCGGTCGAGGAAGAAGCGGTCGTGGCTGACTACGAGCGCGCAGCCCGGAAAATCAATGATTGCTTGCTCGAGAACGCGCATAGTAGAGATATCCAAGTCGTTAGTTGGTTCGTCAAGCAGCAATAAGTTTCCGCCTCGTTTTAGTAATTTGGCAAGGTGAACACGATTGCGTTCGCCGCCGGAACATTCGCCTACAAGACGTTGCTGTTGAGTTCCTCGGAAATTGAATCGAGAAACGTACGCGCGGCTATTCATTTCGATATTTCCCAGTTGCACGTGGTCGCGCCCGTCTGTGATTTCTTGGAAGACAGTATTTTGGTCGTTTAAGGCGTCGCGATGTTGGTCAACATATGCTAGTTGAACAGTATCGCCCAGTTCAATTGTTCCAGAATCTGGTTTGTCTTCACCAACAATCATACGAAATAGCGTGGTTTTGCCAACGCCGTTTGGACCTACAATGCCGACAACTGCGCCGCGTGGGACGATAAAGGAAACGTCGTCAAGCAGTACAGTTTTATGTCCTGCATGTTCAAAGGACTTGCTGACTCCCTCGACCACAAGTACTTTTTCTCCAAGTCTTGGACCAGGAGCGATTTGAATGATAGCGTCGCTTTTGTCGTCCAGTTTTTGTTCAGCGGCAAGTCTTTCGTACGATTTAACGCGCGCTTGGTTCTTCTGAAGGCGTCCTTTGTGAGCCGTTTGAATCCATTCCAATTCTCTTTTCAAAGTTTTTTGTCGTTGGGTTTCCTTTTTTTCGAGAATTCTGAGGAGCTCTGCTTTTTGTGCAAGCCAGGACGAATAATTACCTTCGAATGGGATTCCGCGCGTGTTGTCAATTTCGAGAATCCATTTAGTGATATTGTCCAAGAAATAACGATCATGCGTTACAATGATGACGGTCCCCGGATACTCGCGCAAGGCGCTTTCCAGCCATTGAACAGTTTCAGCGTCGAGATGGTTAGTTGGTTCGTCCAACAAAAGTAAATCAGGCTGTTCCAGCAACGCTTGACAGAGAGCAACTCGGCGTCGCTCTCCTCCTGAAAGTTGGCGGACAATCACGTCGTCAGGCGGAAGAATCAGGGCGTTGGCAGCGACGTCTATTTTTCGGTCGATTTCCCAACCTTCAATGTGGTCAATTTCTTCTTGAAGGGTTCCCATTTCCTCCATCAGTTTATCGAAATTATCAGCTTGGTCGGGGTCGCCGAGCGCCATAGAAATTTCATTAAAGCGACTAAGTTTGGCTTGAATTGGTGCGACAGCATACAATAGGTTTTCACGTACAGTTGCGTCCAAGTCGAGTTCAGGTTCCTGAGCGACATATTTTATGGTCATTCCCTTGGCAAATTTGACCTCGCCGTCAATGTCTTTGTCAATTTGTGCTATTATCCTTAATAACGTAGATTTGCCAGCGCCGTTTTCTCCGACCACGCCAATTTTTGCCCCGTAATAAAACGAAAGACTAATGTCTTGAAGAATAACCTTTTCTCCAAATCGCTTGGTCACGCGATTCATCTCAAATATAAAGTGTGGCGCCATAGTAATCTCCAAATGCTGTTGCACAAATTCGACTTGCGATTGTTAAAAACACACTGACAAGAACTAATTCTGATATGCTGGAAATTGAGTATTGTCGACAGGCGGTGCGGATGCAAAACCTATCGATCTGTCAAAAGATAAAGGTAAGTTTAATAACAACAGTAAAAATTGACGTGGGGGATAAACGATAAAATGCACAGGTCTTTGCATTACTGTAAAATCATCGTTGTAAAAAAGGATTAGATCGTTTTTCTGCAATGACTGTTGTGCTAGGACCATGTCCCGTTAGGAGGAGCGAATCGTCTGGCAAGGTAAATATCTTTTCGAAAATTCCATTCAATAACGTCGGCATATCGCCGTCTGGAAAATCTGTTCTGCCAATGCTGCCAGAAAAAATGACGTCGCCGCAAAAAGCGAACGTACGATCTTCCGCCTCTATTAGGTAAACAAGATGACCTCGTGAGTGACCTGGAATTTCCAGCGCTTTAAAACGGATTCCGGCTGCCTCAAAAGTTTCGCCATCTTCTAACGTTTTATCTGAATCATAGGTTGTTTGGGGGAAGCCAAAGGGAGCAGAAAGATTTGCAAATGGGTCTGTAAGTTTTTTGCGTTCGTTTTTTCCAATCACGATGGGTGCGTCCGGCCATTTTGACTTGACAGCGGAGACGCCGCCAATATGATCCCAGTGACCGTGAGTGATTAGAATTGCCCGAGGCGTAAGACTCTGCGCATGGAGATACTCAATCAATTCCTCTGGTTGGAGGCCAGGATCAACGATAACACAATCGGAAGAACCTTTTAGCGAAACGATATATGCATTTTCTTCAAAATCCGAAAGAACGATTCTGTGTATGGCGACGTCGGTTGATTTCATGATTCTTACTACTTCTTCTTTTTCTACTTTATTAAGTTAGTTCGGCGGAAACAAAAGTGAGTTGTTTAAGCAAAAAACAACAGAACGCGTTAAGCAAAAGGAAGGGGTGTGAGAAGATTTCTTTTGAGGAGCAATAGAGTCTAGTAGTTCAGAGTCTAAGGCCCTGCCAAAACCTCCGATTTTCATACTTTAGTTTAGAAATCAATCGTTGATAATAAACACAAGTAACTTTTGAGGACCATGAACGCCTAATACTAGTTTCTTTTCAATGTCAGCTGTTCTGCTGGGCCCCGTGACAAGCGCTATTTCTCCCCTCTGATTTGGATTCTTCATTTTTGCTTCAATTTCGTTCCAAGCGTCAGGTAAATGCTCACGAAGTTGACTTGCCTTTGCGAGAATCAAACACGCTGGCGAAAGGTAGCATAAAAAACGATCAAAGGGGTTTTGCGCTTCAATGGCGCACGACCCTGTATCAGCAAGGAGTAGAAACGGAGAAACCAAGCTTGCTGTCATAGGCTCATATATTTTGGGATCGGCGTCCGGATTTTCAGGAGCAAAAACAAGCGACCAGTCTTGAAGGCAAGCCTTAATATCAGCAAGGATGGAATCTGTTAATTCAGAACGATATACTCCAAGTTGATGTGAGTCCGAGTTCTGAGAATGACGTGCAAGTTCGCGAAGACTTTTAGAAATTTCCTCTACGGCCACTTTGGCGTCGGCACAAATAATCGCTTCCCCTGCGACGGCTCTGAGATTATTCACAAACGTTTCTGCCATTTCCGCTTTGGACAGCCCTTGGCGTTCCCAGATAACTGGCATTTCAGGCTCCGATAATTTCGTCTTATCAACATCAGAAAGAGCTTTTCTAATCGTGTCGAGAATCAACGTCCGGCTATCCATAACAAATCCTTGTAAAAGCAATGTTGAGAAAAATTGCAACTTAAAAACTACTTCAATTTCCGCAAACGCAAATTCATAATATGCTTTTTCGGGATGAAGGGCAACATAAGAAACCTTGGAAAGGAAGGCGTTAGTCGCGCCCCTATATTGTAAAACCTTTTCACTTTTTTAAAAGCGCACAAATGGAAAGAGAAAAAGTTTTATCTCATTTCAAAGGACGATAGGGATGGTTTTTGCTGCGAACCGCTGCCACGAGCATGACGCCTAATATATCAAGCCGAAAAGGTTGAACGATATATACTAGTCGGACTTGATTTTTTCCAGACGTTTTGTTATAACGACGCCTAAATTATTCCCAATCTTCCTTTGGAACCTTCCCATGACGTCGTATGAACTTCCTCCTGACCAAGTTGCCCTTTTAC